>JBDTQM010000073.1:0-17057 GCA_039932175.1 Specibacter sp. | reverse complement strand
TTGTCCTCGGTGCGGGAAGCGATACCCACCACCTCACCGTTTTTCGTTTCCTGCAACGCCGGAATTGACTTGCGGACGATGCGGGCGGTGCCCAGGACGCCCCAACGCAATTTATCACTCACTGAACTCTCCTTTTTTACAACCTAACCCGCCTGGGAAATGCACTGTCAAATGTCCCGCAGCAGTTGGTCGGGATATCGTAACAATCAGTGTCCACAGAACTGGAACGCTCTTCCCCCTCAATGTCAGAGGTCGCCTGCGCACATGAGGTTGTTGCCATTCAGTGCGCCTGTTCGTGAAGCCTAATTATGCGCGAAGGAAGTCCCCGGGGAACGACCGCAAACCGGCGGCTGAAATGAACACGCATCCAACAGTGCCACATATGACCGTATCTGCTATAAACAATCAAGCGCATTCAAAAGGTTCGGTAGACTCCCGAATTTTGTAGCGAAACTCAGTGCCGCTTTCCATGTGCCGTCTCTTCTGCTGGTTGACGGGTATTGGTGCATTGGGTCGCATGGATATCTGTTGGGCTCTGCCCGGGTATCGACCGGGGACCAAAACGCGGCCCTGCGGCAGGACGCGTTGAAGGCGGCCGGCCGCGACCGGATCTTCACCGACACGGCTTCGGGGTCTCTGGAATCCCGCCCGGAACTGACGAAGGTCCTGGACCAACTCCGGCCTGGTGACACGCTGGTTATGTGGCGGATGGATTGGCTCGGCCGGTCCATCCGCCATCTCATTGACCAGCTGGCCGATGTTCAGGAGCGTGGCATTGGGTTCCGGTCCATGCAGGAGGCAATCGACACCACATCCCCGGCGGGGACGTCTCGTCTTCCACGTGCTCGCGGAACCGGCCGAATTTGAGGGGGGTCTAATTGACTGTGGATTGCGGTTCCTGATTTGAGATGAGGAATTGCAATGACTGTGACAAAAGCTCACGGACCATGACGGTGGAATGATCCACCAAGCCATTGGCGGCGGCCTCGCTGATGCCCAGGATCGTGGCGATCTCAGCATTGGACCCGGCCGTGGACACATCATTTTGCCAGGCATCCAACCCCAGGAGCCGGCGCTCAATCGCCGCCGCCGAGGCGAAGCGTTCCAACACCGCGGCCAGGGACGCGGCGGTCCGGTTCGCCAAGGCATTGAACGCGGCCACGATCCCCACACACTCATCCATGAACGCCTGCACCACAGCCAGTTGCGACGGGGCCGTCCCGGTGCCATCCGGCCCGCGTTCCAAGGACGGCAACCTGGGAAACAAGGCCGCGGCGGCCATGTCAGTGGCAAGGGGTTCAATGGGAGGAAGCACAATCCCACCCACCCGGGAAATTCACTGAACCGCCCATCCCACAATTCTAATTAATATGTCCGGCTTACGATTCCGGTGAGATTGAACCTATGACGTTTAGGCCGGAGCCGGCTTGGGGCCGCCGTTGCCTGCCGGCAGTTGTCACACTGGAATCGTAAGCCGGACAAAACTGCCATACATTCCCATGAGTCGCCCGTGGCGCCGCACCACCAGCAGCAGCCAGCAAAGGCAGCAGCACCAGCCCAACAGAAGTGCCGCCGTCGTTCCTCAAAGAACAGGAGCGACGGCGGCACATGCGGGTTCAACAAAGGCAGCCCGGGAATCAGGCAACTACCACCCATGGGCCACATCCAGCACTATTCGGGAGGTGTTCCCCGGCCCGTCAAGCACAAAGACATTGAATGGCAGCCGTGCCCGGACACCCACCCCGATGTGCGTGTAGCCTTCGTAGCTGCCAGCCAGGGCCACCTGGCGGAACGTGGCATAGCCGGCGGTGTTGACCAGCTCTTTCCTGTTGGCCGGTGTGTAGGTGGCCGATCCGGTGTTCTGGTTGTAAGCGCCCACCAGGGCAACAACGTGCAAGTACGCACCGCCCCGCAGGCTAACAGGCTGTCCGCTGCCGGGCCCCAAGACCTTTTGAACATACTGCACCTTGTAGCCGTTGGCATGGCCCCTGACGTCGATGACCATGCGGTCAAAGCAAGCGTGCCTGCCGGCACGAACGTTGGTGACAGACCCGCCTGACAAGGCGCCGGCGGACTTTGCCAACGAGCCCCATGTGATACCGCAATACGGCGCTGGGGCAGCCAGGGCAGGAGCTGGAGCAACCACAAGGAAAGCTAGGAGCAACCCCACAACTGCTATCCAGGTTTTGATGACTTTCATGGAAAACACCCTCTATGGAAACTGATGAACACCCTCGTCATTGAGGGTGATTACACGCTATTCCCAAAGGGCCCCCGAGCGCAGCAGGTGCCCCGCAAACTCCGCCAAAGTGATACATCGGGACTCGGATTGGCAGTGAAAGTTATCCATATTTCCAAAGTCGCCCAATCGTGACCTTGCACATCATCTGGAATCAATTGCGAAATGGTTGCGGGTACACGGCGAACGGGGACTCAAATCCGAACGACTGTCCAAACCTCTTGACCCGGACGGATTTTAGGCCTGCAATTGGAGTATGGCGACACGCCACGTGCGCCTGCAGTCCGCGTCCGGACGGTGCCGTCGGGACCATGTTCGGGGAGGTTCCAACCATGGTTTTCCTAGTACTTGCGGGGCTGGTCTGTCTCACAGCAGCCGCTACAGTATGGCTGATCCGCACACGCGCCCAGCAGGAGAAGGACCCCGACGGAACGTTTTGGTACGCCTTTGCCGGCCTGTGCATAGCGGGCCCCCTGATCTTGATTCCGGCGCTTGCCAGCAATCTCACGTCACTGGCACTGCTTGCCATGGCACTGGCCGCAACTGTTCTCACCCACAAGTTCCTGGTGCGCCGCCAGTCCGCCGCCGCCACCACGGAGCGCCGGGGTCAGCTCTCCAAGAGCTTGAACGCGGCCACTCACCAGCATGACGCGTTGATCACCCGATGGGGCCGCTACGAACTGGACCCGGCCGCTGCCATTGACTTCCCCACCATGAGCGATGTCCGTGTGCCCGAAACTGCGGCCCTGGCCAAAGCTTTCAGGGCCGCAGCCGGGTTCCGAAATGGTCTTGAGCCGCCCATGCAGGACTTTCCCACGGACGACGGCGTTGCCGAGTACCAGCAAGCCGTCACTCTGCTGGCGGAAGCCCTGGCAACGGCGGAGCAAGCGGCCCAAGACTGCCTCACCCGGCAGTAGCGTTCTGCACCACCAGGACCGGGGAGGGGTCTGGCCGACCACGGCATGGCCCACCAGACCCAGCAACAGCCGCATCACGCTTCCATGTCCGCGACCGACAACCACCAGCATTCGGGCCCCCTCCTGGGCGCCTGCTCTATGGTGTGGGCTGCGCCGGTTCTTGAGGCTTCGCGGGAACCTCGGGCTGCGCGGGAACCTCAGGCTGCGCGGGAACCTCAGGCTGCGCGGGAACCTCAGGCTGCGCGGGAACCTGGGATTGTGCGGGAACCTCAGGCTGCGCGGGCACTTGCGGCTGCTCCGGAAGCTGGGGAGTTACCGCAAACGTCTCCAGTCCCGGCTTGGGGTCATTCAGGCCGGCAACCAGCGGTGCAGTGTTGGCGAGCATCGATGCAGGAGGCGCAGGCAACACGGCGTCCGCATAGGCGGGGTCTGTCGCTGCAGCGTTCATGACGGCCGCCCATTGGCCGCCGGCCAGGTCGGCACCGTCAACACCTGCATAATACTTGCCGTTGATGACGATGTCCTGGTTCACAAATTCAGCACCGTTTCCCTTGTAGCTGCCAAACCACGATGCGGAAACCACTCCAGTGTTGCCGCCAATGGTCCACGTGTCGATATTGCCGTCGGTGGTCCCCGTTTTGGCGAAGGAGTTGCTCTTGTCAGCCAGGGGGATGTTCCAGCCCGAACCCCGCGACAACACACTTTGCAGGGCGTAGGTCACGCCGGCTGCGACGTCGGCACTGATGGTCCGCTTGCAGTCTGCGCCAGGAACCGGGTACTTGGTTCCGCTGGCGCTGGTGATCTCGGTCAAGGCAACGGGGTTGCAGCGTGTTCCGCCACTGGCAAAGGTGGCAAACGCCGTCGCCATGTCCAGAGGCGCCACATTCTGGGTTCCGATCAAATTGGCAATGCTGGAGAGGTCATACGGCTTATTGGTGCGCCCATCCTTGACTCCGGCGGCCGTGGCTATTTTTTGAATGTTGCAAAAGTCCAGTGCCGTGGCGGTTTGGAAGGTCACTGTGTTGATGGACCTGAAGAGGCCTTCGTAGGCGCTCATGGAGAAGTAGTGGTCCGGGTCGTCATTGGGCAGCAGGAATGATCCGGGAACTGCAGGGTCATAGTCGCCTTTGACGGCTCCGCACGAGTTTTGCCACGGGTAGCCCTGGGGGTACTGGCGTACGGCTCCGTTGATGGAGGTCATCATGGAATGACCGCTGTTGAGCCACTCCGCAAACACGAAGGGCTTGAAGGTTGAACCGACCTGAAAACCACCGGCACCATGGAGCGGCTGGCCGTTCGTGTCATTGACCGGCAGTGCGAAATTGCCCATGTAGTTTCCGGGCGCAGCGGCCGGGTTGTACACGGTGTTTTGGGCCATGGTCAGGACTTTGCCCGTGCCCGGCTGCACACTGACAATCGCCGCTCCGCGCTGCAGGGGGTCGGTTGGGCCCATGGTGGCGGTGGCTTGTTCCTGGGCAACCTTTTGCAGGGATGAATCCAAGGTGGTGCGAATGGTCAGGCCGCCCTGGTAGAGAACTTTGGTCCGCTCTTCAACGGTGGCGCCGAAGGCCGAATCGTTGATAATGAGTTGCTGTACATAGTCGCAAAAGTACTGGGCGGTTGCAGCGGCGCAACCTTGCGAACTCGTGGTCACGTGCAGGTCCAGGGGCGCCTTGACGGCGGCGGCGTAGTCCTTCTGGCTGATTTTCTCCTGGTCCAGCATCTTTGCCAGCACGGAGTTGCGGCGGGTGAGGACGTTTTCCGGCTGGGTGATCGGATCGTAGTAGCTGGGCCGGTTGACCACACCGGCCAAGGCCGCTGCCTGCGGGAGCGAGAGCTTCTTGGCCGTTGTGTTGAAGTACAGTTTTGCGGCAGCCTCAATGCCGTAGGCCCCGTTGCCAAAGTAAATGATGTTGAGGTACCCGGCCAGGATGTCATCCTTTGACATCTTCTTTTCCAGCCCGATGGCCATCTGGATTTCGGTGACCTTGTCAGCCACGGTTTTTTCCATGCCCAGCTTGGCTTCATCGGTTTTTCCATCTGCAACCAGCTGCTCAATCAACATGTTGTTGACGTATTGCTGGGTGATGGTTGAGGCGCCCTGGCGCCCCCCATTGACGGTGGCCACCAGTGCCCGGACTATTCCTGTGGGGTCGATCCCGCCGTGGTCGTAGAACCGCGCATCCTCGATGGCAACCACGCCGTCCTTGATGAAGGGCGACATGCTGGCAAAATCCACCACTTTCCTGTCCTGGGCGTACAAGGTCGCAATCTTGGAGCCGTCTGCGGCAAGCATTGTTGTTGCCTGCGCGGGCGCCTGGAAGTCCATTGACCCAGGAATGGTTGTCAAAAAGTCGTTGACACCGGCCACAGCCACCTTCGCCATCGCTGCCGCCGGCACAAACATGCCAGCCACCATCACACCTATGACTGAACTGACCAGCAGCATCCGCATTAATTTTGCCGAGGTGGTGTTGCCCGTCCGGATGGCCGCAATCGGCGAGACGTGGCCTGCCTTGGGCTGCCGTGGTGAATCCTCTGCCATGGAAGACCTTCCTCTAATGTGCTGGTGTGCCTGGGCCGCGCGATGCGAAGCGTCCACGCAGAATAAATCCTTTTCAGCGTCCCCCTAAAAAATGGGAGTTAGCTGGACGTGGCGCCGCACAACCGCGAAAACACAGGCGACACTCCCGGGCACGTCACACACATGACCAACAATAACCGAAGAGTGCGTGTGGGAGTCGTATGCTCATGTCATGGCAAAATTCATCGACGTTCATCCAGACGATCCCCAACCGCGTGCAGTCAGCCAGATCGTGGCCATCCTGCAATCCGGCGGGCTGATCGCATACCCCACGGACTCGTGCTATGCGCTGGGGGCACAGCTGGGCAACCGGGAGGCTCTGGATCGGATCCGGTCCATCCGCCGGCTGGACAGCAAGCACCACTTCACCCTTGTCTGCAAGGATTTCGCACAGCTGGGGCAGTTTGTCATGGTGGACAATGACATTTTCCGCAGCATCAAGGCCGTCACACCCGGGCCGTACACTTTCATCCTGCCTGCCACCAAGGAAGTGCCCAAACGGCTGGCCCACCCGAAAAAGAAGACTGTTGGCGTGCGGATCCCGGACAGCCGGCTGATCCAGGCCATTTTGGCGGAGTTGGGCGAACCCATGCTCTCCAGCACCCTGCTGCTGCCCGATGAGGAGGAGCCGTTGACGCAGGGTTGGGAAATCAAGGAGGCGCTGGACCACGTGCTCGACGCCGTCATCGACGCCGGGGACGTGGGCGCCGAGCCAACCACGGTCGTTGACTTTTCCAGCGGCTACGCCGAGGTGGTCAGGCGCGGCATGGGAGACCCCGGCCGCTTCGAATAGGACGTGGCCGGGCCGCCGTCGCACTCCTTGGTGGGAGTGCGACGGCGGCCCTTTTGTTGTGTGCGACGCCACGCCTTGCAGACGGAAACCACCCGAATGTGACGCGCAGCAGCACGGCAAAAAATCCCTTCAAGTCCGCCATTGTGCGCGAACGGGGGCCGGGCACCTCTAGACCTTCTTTGCAGATGTGGCTACCGTGAGAGCAGATCGGGCGTGTTCCGGTTCTGCGAAACAAGGAAACAGACAACGAGAGCGCTGATACTAAGGAGTTTCACATGGGTGTAAAGAGGACAGTTCACGCGGGATACACGGTGCCCGGCCTGACACTTCAGGACGGCCACAAGGTGGGCTCATTGCTCCAAGCCAGGCTCCACGCCCTCAACGACCTCCAGCTCACGCTCAAGCACGCACACTGGAACGTTGTGGGCAGGGACTTCATCAGCGTGCACGAGATGCTGGACCCGCAAATCGACCTGGTCCGCGCCATGGTTGATGCCACGGCGGAACGCATCGCCACGCTGGGCGTCTCCCCCAACGGTTTGCCCGGCGCCCTGGTCAGTGCCCGAACCTGGGATGACTACGCCATCGGGCGGGCAGGCACGGCGGCGCATCTGGCAGCTCTCGACGTGGTTTACAAGGGATTTCTCTCCAGCCACCGCAAGACCCTGGCGGACGTGGCCGAGCTGGACCCGATCACCGAAGACATGCTGATTGGCCAGTGCGCCCAATTGGAATTGTTCCAGTGGTTCATGCGCGCCCACCTGGAGGACGACGACGGCGATCTTCTGACAGCGGGCGCCAAAACCGAGCGCTCGGCCGCCAACAAGGCGAAGTAAGCGCAGCTGTGGCGGATCCCGGAACAGGGTTCACGTACCCGGCAACGGCCATTGTCACAGGCGCCGACCGCGGCATCGGCAAGGCCACGGCGATCGCGTTGGCGCGGGCCGGCTTCGACGTCGGCTTCACCTGGCATGACGACGAAGCCGGCGCCAGGGACACCGTGGCAAGCATCGAGGATTTGGGGCGCCGTGCCGCGTCACTATGGCTGGACACCACCGATCTGGCCAGTTGTGCGCCGGCCGTGGACAAGCTGGCCGCGGAGCTGGGGCCGTTGGGAGTCTTCGTCAACAATGTTGGGGTGGGGCTGCTGAGTTCGGTGGTGGACACCGCATTGGAGGACTGGCAGCGCATCCTCGACACCAACCTCAACGGCGCCTTCCTGTGCCTGCAGGCTGCGGCGAAGCTGTTGATTGCCGGCGGGGCCGGTGGCCGGATTGTGGTGGTCACCAGCATCCACGCCCACCAGCCGCGGTTTGGCTTCGGGGCGTACTGTGCCTCCAAGTACGGTCTCAACGGACTCGCCAAGACACTGGCCGTGGAACTGTCCGGGGACGGGATCACCGTCAACACCGTGGCACCGGGTGAAATCGCCACCCACCTGCCCGACTCCGAACTGCGCCACCCCCACCAGATTCCGCGCCCCGGCATTCCGCTGGGACATGCCGGGACCGCGGAGGAGGTGGCCGGCGTCGTTGCTTTCCTGGCCTCCCCCGCGGCCAGTTATGTGACGGGGGCCAGCTGGGAGGTCGACGGCGGAATGGCCCAGGTGGGCGCCCAGGCAAGTTCGCACCTGGCCACCAACGACTGGCGGCAGGCCAGCCGAAAGGCCACCTCCCGGGGCGACTAGGCGGCACCCTGTCCTTTTGGCTAAACACTGGCCGGTAGCGTATCCCGTCCCGTCAGGGCGGATCTAGCATATGCCTTATTGGATGACATGGGCAGTGTTTAACGATTTACGTGCGGGCGGGGCCTCCGGGGGGAGAAACGGGGGCCTCGAAGGGGTGACTTTCGGGGCCCCACCCACATTTTCTCCATGACGGAACCCACGGCACGTAGCGGTCCATGTGGAGGGGCTGCGTGCTCCAGGAGGACACCACCATGGCCACGTTGGATATTCACGAATTAGCGGCACACCTGTCCGAGGCGGAGGCCCGTTGGAGCCCCCGCATCACGCCGCAGTCGCAGCTCAGCGAAGAGGACAAGAAGGCCCTTTTGGGCGTCATTTTCACCCCGGCGGACGTGGCCATGCGCGCCGCGGGACCGCAGGAGGGGCCCACACTGGCAGCGGGCGCTTTTGCGCAGGAAGTTGACTGGCGCAACAAGAACGGCAACCACGTCACCGGGGTGCGGGACCAGCAGCATTGCGGATCCTGCGTGTCGTTTGCCTGCACGGCAGTGGTTGAATCGATGGCCTCGATTGAGTCGGGGCAGCTCCTTGACCTGTCGGAGGCCGACTCACACTTCAACTCCAACCACGGCCCGTCCTGCGGCGGCTGGAATTCCAACGCGTGCATGTCACAGCTGCAGGCCCGGGGGCAGGTCAGCGAGGCGGCCCTGCCGTACGCCAGCGCTTTTGACAGCCCGCCTGTCAATGATCCCGCCACCAACCTGTGGAAGCCGTATGTGCGACCCACCCCGGACCGGGCGGACACCCTCGTCTCCATCACCAGTCACGGCCTGCTCGGGAACATCAACGACAGGAAGAGCTACCTGGACAGCACCGGCCCGTGCGCAGCATCATTCGACGTCTATGACGACTTTTACAGCTACGGCACCGGCGTGTACCACCACGTCACGGGCAACTACGTTGGGGGGCACTGCGTTGAGGTGATCGGATACTCCGAATCCGAGCAGTGTTGGCTGGTGAAGAACTCGTGGGGCACCGGCTGGGGCATGTCAGGCTACTTCAAGATTGCCTACGGCCAGTGCAACTTTGACGTCTATGCCTTCTCCACCGCCCAGGGCGTGAAGCTGCCGCCCACCCACGGCTGGAGCGGCTGGGAGTCCCTGGGCGGGATCATCACCTCCAAGCCCAGTGCCGTCTCATGGGGTCCCGACAGGATCGACGCCGTGGCCCGCGGCACCGACTCCGCCATCTGGCACAGGTGGTGGGACGGCAGCAACTGGGGCGGCTGGGAATCCCTGGGTGGCGGCTGCCAAAGCGGCCCCTCCATTTGTTCCTGGGGTTCCGGGCGGCTGGACCTGTTTGTGGTGGGCACCGACCACCAGCTATACCACAAGTGGTTCGACGGCGGATGGAGCGGTTGGGAGGCTCTGGGCGGCTTGCTGTCCTCGGACCCCACAGCCGTTTCGTGGGGGCCGAACCGGATTGACGTCTTTGCCCGCGGCATGGACTCAGCCATGTGGCACCTGTGGTGGGACGGCAGCAACTGGGGCGGCTGGGAAAACCTGGGCGGGGTGTGCGACTCTGCCCCAGCCGTTGCGTCCTGGGGCGCCAACCGCCTCGACACTTTTGTCAAGGGCACCGACAGCCAGCTCTACCACCAGTATTGGGCAGGAGCCGGTTGGAGCGGTTGGGAGGCGCTGGGCGGTTACGTTGGCGGGGACCCATCGGCCGCCTCGTGGGACGCCGACCGGATCGACATTTTCTACCCCGGCTCCACCTTCACCATGATGCACAAGTGGTGGGACGGCGCCTGGAGCGGGGAGGAAAGTCTTGGCGGGCTACTGTCCTCCGGAACCGGCGTGTCCACCTGGGCGCCCGGCCGGCTTGACTGCTTTGTGGAGGGCACGGATTCGGCCATGTGGCACAAATGGTACACCTGAGGCAGGGCCCCACCCTCTGGTGCCGATTCTGACAAGAGTGTGCTGGAGGAGAAAGGCCGCGTGGTGATCACAGTCCATGTAGGCGAGATGTTCAGTGTGGAGATCAGGGCCACCCCGGCCACGGGCTACCAATGGTCCGTGGCAGGGATGCCTGCCGGGCTGGAGCTCGTGGAGAATTCCTTTTCCGCCGACGCCCCCGTTGGCGGGCTTGCGCCGATTCCCTCCCCCGGAACCCACAGATTCCACTTCCTGGCCACTGAGCCGGGGCGCAAGGAAGTGGAATTTGTGCTCAAGCGCGCCTGGGAAAGCCACTCGATCCAGGCACGCACCGAGGTTGTGGACGTCATGCTGTAGCGGTGTGGCATCACATCCTGCTTTTCACCCTTGCCGTGGCAGCTGCACTCAGTTTTTCATCCCTGCCGTGGGAGGTGGGCTTTGCTTTTCACCCTTGCCGTGGCAGCTGCACTCCATGGATCTTCGGGCCACGGATGCTTGGGGTAGCGCCCACGCATCTGTGCCCGCACCTGGGCGTAGGGCCCGGACCAGAACGACTGCAGGTCATCCGTGACGGCCAGGGGTTGCCGGGCCGGCGAGAGCAGGTGGAAAAGCACCCGCACGCGGCCGTTGAGAATTAGCGGTGTTTGGGCCAGGCCAAAGCATTCCTGCAGCTTCACGGCCGCCACGGGCGGGCCGCTGCCGCCCACCTCCGGGTAGTCAATCCTGATCCGTGAACCGCTGGGCACGGACAGTGTCTCGGGGACCAGCTCCCCCAGTTGTGATGCCTGCGGCCACGGCAGGAGGCGCCGCAGGGGCTCGGTGAGGGACAGTGCGGCCAGTGCCCGGCCGGCCGCCACGGCTTCAAGCTCCGGGCCCAGCCAATCCTGCAAGCATGCCAGGAGGGCTGCATCACCGACCTCCGGCCACGGCTCCCCCAGTTCCCTGTGCAGGAGGGCAAGCCTGCGGCGCAGCGCGTCAGCCGGCGCGCTCCACGCCAGCATCCCCACACCGTCGCGGGCCAACGCGGCGGCGACGGCGCCGCGACCCTGGGCGGGCGATGCCTTGACTGGTGTTGAGGACTGCACTATGGCCCCCAATCGGCGCTCCCTGCGCGCCGTGACCTTGCCGTTGATGAACTGGGCCACGACCGAATCCGCCAGCATGTGGGCCGCCACCTGCTCCGCGTTGTGCGGGCTCAAGGGGGCGGCGGCACGGATTACGGCCCCGGTGCCTGCGGCGTCCCGCCCCTGCGCCCTGGCCACATCTGCCACAGCCAGCCACTCATGGCCGGCCAGGGTGCTTCCGGACGGCAGGCCCGCCCGCGTGCCGGAGGAGAGCAGATACTGCTGCCCGGGCGCGTTGACCACCAGCCGGGCAACCCTGTCCGGGAAAGCCAGCCCCACCACAAATCCCACAACATCCGTGGCGTCAACCTTATTGGCCGCTGGTGCTGCGCCCGGGGTGGTTGGGACGTTTTTGCGGGCAAGAGCTTCCATGCGGCGCGCTTCCTGGCCCCAGCGCTGTGCACCGGGGTCGCTCCCGGCCCGCAGTGACTTCAACAAGGCGGTCAGGTCGGCACCCTGTGCCCTGTTGTCCCCCGCCACCACGGCAACAATCTCGGCTGCCGCCTTGGCGCCAACAACGCCGGCCCCGTCAAGCAGCGCCCTCGCCAGGCGAGGCTCGGCGGGGATTGCTGCCAGTGTCTTCCCCAGGGGTGTTGCATGTCCTTGGGAGTCCAAGGCGCCCAGTTCAGTCAGTATCTCGATAGCTGCGTTCATCGCCGGTGCTGGCGGGGCGTCCGGCAGCAGCAGACCTTCCCCTGCCGGGGCGCCCCAACAGGCCAGCAGCAGGGCAGCCGTGCTGAGGTCCGCAACGGCGATTTCAGGCATGGGATGGGCCGGGGCCGCCGCAAACGTCTTTTGGTCGTAGCAGCGCACCACGGTGCCCGGCCCGAGCCGGGCCGCACGCCCTGCACGCTGCTCGGCCGAGGCGCGTGAAGAGGTCACTGTCACCAGGCCGCTCATGCCCCGGGCGGCGTCCCGGCGCGGCTCGCGTGACAAGCCGGAGTCAATGACCAGGCGCACGCCAGGGACCGTCAGTGAGGACTCGGCCAGTGACGTCGACACGATGATGCGGGGCAGACCGCCGGGCACCCTGGCCGAAACTGCCTTGTCCTGCTCGCGTGCGGGGACCTGTCCGTGCAGTTCAAGGATTTCCGTGCCGGCACAGGCGGCCCGCAGGCGCTGGGCAATATGGCCCACTTCCCACGCGCCGGGAGCAAAGACAAGTGCGTCCACTTCGGGGTGCGTGGCCACGGCCGCCGCATGCGCGGCGGCGGCCGTGTTCGCCACATGGTCCAGAAAGGCACGGGAAATGCCGCGCTCATCCACCCGCGGCATGGCGGCCGGCGCCCAGGCGACCTCCAGCGGGTACAGCGCTGAGGGGCAGTCGATCACGGGGGCCGGGGACCCGCCGTCGTCCGCGAGCAGACGGGAAAAGCGTTGGGCATCAAGTGTTGCCGACATGGCCAGCAGGGTCAGGTCACCGCGCAGTTGGCGCACTTCCGCCAACATGCCCAGCAGGAGGTCGGTTTCCAGGCCGCGTTCATGGACCTCGTCCAGGACCACGGCGGCAACGTCGTCCAGCCCGGGGTCGCGCAGCAGGCGGCGCAGGAGAATTCCTGGGGTGAGAAATTCGACGATCGTTTCCGGGCCCGTGTGGCTTTCACCGCGCACGGTGTAGCCCACCTTGGTGCCGAGGGCGCTGCCGTCCAGGGCGGCCAACCGTCTGGCCGCTGACCGGGCCGCCACCCGCCGCGGCTGGGTGACAAGAATTTTCCGTCCAGCGTGGCCGTTGTGCAGCACATTGGCCGCCAGGGGCGGCACCAGGGTGGTCTTGCCGGTGCCCGGCGGCGCCTGGACAACGGCAACCGCACCGTCCGGCTGCGCGCGTGCCAGGACCTCCGCCAACTCGGGCAGGGACTGGGCAAAGGCCAGCCCCTTCCCCAATGTGGCAAGGCTGAAAGGGCCGCTTGGGTGCTCCGCGGCGGCCGTGGTGGGCAAGTGGATCAGCCGATCTGCAGCTCGCCCATGGCATCCCAGGAGTCGCCGTCAACCTTGCGCGAAACGATCTTGGGGGTGGAGACCAGGACGGGGCGCATGGCCTCCAGGCCCGCCTTGAAGTGCTCGCTGGAGACGTGGGCGCCGGCGGCGGCGTCGTCCATGAATGCTTCCACCAAGACAAACTCGTTGGGGTCCTCAACGCTGCGCGACCAGTCGAACCAGAGGTTGCCCGGCTCGGCGCGTGTGGCTGCGGTGTAGGGACCAACAAGGTCCATGAACTGCTCAGTGGATTCGGGCTGGACCAAAAATTTCACAACAATAAAGTACATGGACCAAGCCTAGCGGCCAAGTGACCCGGAAAGGTGTCCACCGCAGTCGAACGGGGAGCAGTTGTTGATGTTCGCCACTCAAACATCAACAGCTGCTGTACTTTCGAATTGCTCGCGGCCCGGTGGTGCGGAGCGCCTTTCCAGCCGGACGCTGCTACCAGCCGCGCTCACGCCACACGGGCAGCGCTGCCCGCTCGGCGCCCAGGGTTGTTGCGTCCCCATGCCCCGGCAGCACCACGGCGTTGTCCCCGTAGCTGCCAAAGAGCCGTTCCTGAACGTCATCGAGGAGTTGCGTGAAACGCTGCGGGTCAGATTCGGTATTGCCCACGCCGCCAGGGAACAGCGAATCTCCGCTGAAGATCAGCGTGTCCGGCGCCTGCGCCGAGCCGCCGTGGAGCACGTAGGCAATGGAGCCGGGCGTGTGGCCTCGCAAATGCACCGTGTCCAGCTCGATGCCGTCAACTGCCAGCGTGCCCGCGTTGCCCAAGGCATGGTCAGTGTCCACGCCGCATTCGCCGGCAATCCCGGCGACGTCATCGGCCCCGGCAGCCGTGGGGGCACCAGTTTGGGCCACCAATGCCGCCAGGGCACGCACGTGGTCCCAATGCTGGTGGGTGGTGGCGATCATGGCCAGGAAGGCGGGGGCACTGGAATCCGCTGCGCCTTCGTCCAGAAGCGCGTTGATGGCGGGCAGGTCATCCGCGGCATCGATGAGTACCTGCGCGCCGGTGGCCTTGGCCGTGATCAAATAAACATTGTTCGCCATGGCGGAGACCACTGCGCGGCGCACCGTGTGCAGGGGCAGGTCATGAATCAGTGTGGAATCAACAGTCATGATGACAGCCTAGCTTCTGTGCATGCACAAGGCTCGACTCACCTTCGCCGCCCGCTATAGCCTTGTACGATTCTTCCCGCCACCTACGAAAGTCATTGAATGATCACCCGCGCAGATGTTGACCAGGCAGCCCTCCGCATTGACGGGCTGGTGCGCCGGACACCCGTCCTGAAGTTGGACGCAGGCCACTCCCCCGGCGACGTCTGGCTCAAATGCGAGTTCCTGCAACACACGGGCACCTTCAAGGCCCGCGGCGCCTTCAACCGCATGATTGGCTGCCAGGAGCGCGGCGAACTGGACCCCGAAGTGGGCATAGTGGTGGCTTCCGGCGGCAATGCCGGGCTGGCCAACGCCTATGCGGCATCCACCGTGGGTGTGCCCGCCACTGTTTATGTCCCGCTGAGCGCTCCGGCTGTGAAGGTTGCTAAATTGCGCAAGGCCGGCGCCGCGGTGGTGCAGGAAGGCGCCGAATACGCCGAAGCGTTTGACGCCGCCATGGCTTTTGCCACCACGAAGGGCGCCGTGTACTGCCACGCCTACGATCAGCCGGAGATTGCAGCGGGCGCCGGGACCATCGGGCTGGAACTGTTGGAGCAGCTGGGCCGCGTGGATACGGTGATTGTGGCTGTGGGTGGCGGCGGCCTCATGGCAGGCATTGCCGCAGCCCTGGAGGGGCAAGCAACAATTGTTGCTGTGGAGCCCGAAAATGCGCCCAGCCTGAACGCAGCACTGGCAGCGGGCCAACCCGTGGATGTTGCCGTTTCCGGCATTGCCGCTGATTCCCTCGGTGCCCGCCGGATTGGGGACATCGGCTTTGCGGTGGCCATCCGGACTGGTGTGAAAAGCGTGCTTGTCAGTGATGACAGCATCAGCGAGGCACGGACATTCCTGTGGGAAACCTACCGCATTGTGCTGGAAAATGGCGCCGCCGCGGCCTACGCAGCCCTGGCGGCCGGGGCGTATGTGCCAGCAGAGAATGAACGCGTTACTGTCATTCTCTGCGGTGCAAACACTGATCCGTCAGGGTTGTAGGTCGCGGCGGCTGGCGCTGGAAAGAGCCTAGTCCTTCACCCACTCAAACTCGTCGGTGTCACTCGATGCGGCCGTTGTTGGCGCTGCATCAGAGCCTGTTGCCGTGGAACCGGCCATCATGCCCTGCAGCAGGCTGATGATGTCCAATCCCGTGGAGTCCTTGATCAGCTGGGTAGTCTGCTGTACGCCCGTGGAGACGTTCTTGCTCAACTGGCTGGCGCCGTCGTTGGAGACAACTGTCATGTTCTTGATGGCGGACATGGGCGCCGCCACTTCACGGGCCATGGCCGGGAGAACCTCCAGGACCTTGCTGAGGATTGCCGCCTCATTGAACTTCTCATAGGCCTCGGCCTGCGCGGCGATACCGGCCGCCTCTGCCACGCCCTTGGCCTCGGTGGACTGGGCCTCGGCCTGGCCCAGGGACTTGATGACGGCGGCGTCGGCGCGGCCCTTGGCCTCGATCACGGCAGCTTGGGCAGTTCCACGGGCCGTGGCGGCAGCCGCATCAGCCTCGGCAGCCACCCTGTCACCCTCGGCGGTGAGCTTGCGCTTGGCAAGTTCCACGGTTGCCTCGATTTCGGCGGCTTCCGATGCCCTGCGGCGTTCCTCAAGCTTGGCGTCCGCCTGCTGAATGAGCCGGTACTTTTCGGCGTCGGCCGGCTTGCGCACCTCGGTGTCAAGCTCCTTTTCACGCAGCTCCGCACGGCGCAGGGCAACCTGCTGGTCACGCAGAATGACCTGCTCCTGCTGCTCGGCGGCAGCCAACGGGCCGGCCGCATCGGCACGGGCCTGGCGGGCGTCGGCGACTTCCTTCAGCTCGGCGCGCTTGATGATCAGCTGCTGCTGGGCAAGCGCCACTTGCTCATCGGCCAGCGCCTTGGCCTGTTCCGCCTCCTGCAGGAACCTTGCTTCGGCAATCTTGGCGTTCTTCTCCGCCAGCGCAGCTTCAGGACGGCCAAGGTTTTGCAGGTAGCCGGAATCGTCATCCACTGACTGGATCTGGAAGGTGTCGATCTCCAGGCCCTGGTTGTGCATGGAATGCTCGGCCTCCTCCTTCACGCTCTTGGCGAAGGTGGCGCGGTCCTTGATGATCGATTCCACCGTCAGGGTGCCCACGATGGAACGCAGGGAACCGGACAGCGTCTCCTGCGTGTAGTGGTCAATGGCGTCCTGCTGGTTCAGGAACCGCTGGGCAGCCTTGCGCACTGAATCGGCGTCGCCGCCCACCTTCACCTGGGCCACACCCGTGAGATGAAGCTTGATCCCGTTCATGGAGATCGCCTCAATCTTCAAGGAGACCTGCCGGGAAGCAAGCGAAAGGGGGTAGGCGCGTTGGGTGAAGGGGTTGATGAAGATGCGGCCAAAGACCACCCGCTGACTGTTGGGATCGGGCTGGTTCTTGTTGTCCTTGGAAGAGATCACAAGCGCCTGGTCGGGGCTGGCAATGTGCAACGCCATCTTCGAAATGACGGCAATGATGATGACAACCACCACCAGTGCGCCAAGACCAATGATCAAGGGAATAAGGTTCAGTAACATGAGACCTTTCGGGTTTCACGGCGGCCTGCTCTGAGACTTCCAGCCCGCCTCCTACCTCCGATCCTACGGAACCCGCGGCAATTCTCCACATGATGGAGTAATC
>JBDTQM010000072.1:0-17290 GCA_039932175.1 Specibacter sp. | reverse complement strand
GATGTTTTTGGAAAACATCGGCATCTTCTGTACGTTCGGGAGGCTGAGAGTTGTTTAAGCCCGGCGGCGTTGGAGCACGTCATCCAAGTTGTTCAGCGCGTAGCTTCCGCGCTCCGAAGGAGCAACGGCCGCAGGAGCAGCAACAGGGGCAGGTCCGTCTTGGCCGGGAACGTCTGGAACGTCGGGAACTGCCACAACGCCTTCGTGGTCACCGGCAACGCCCACGCCGGCCTGGTCAGCCTTGATGGAGGTGCCGGCGGATTTGGGCGCGGCAGGAAGGGCCAAGGGCTCGGCCTTCGATGCTGCACGGGCGGCAGTAACGTAGCCGGGCACGGGAACCTCAACGGGCTCCCAGGTCTCAGCTTCCAGCTCGCCCTCGGCGAGGGTTTGGGTGTGTGCCAGCTTGGCATCGGCAGTGCCCTTCGCCGCGACACGCAAAGCGGCGGAGCGCAATTCTTCAGCCGTGAGCGGTTTCTGCACAGGAGCAGGCGGGGCACCTTTGGCACCATCGAAGAGTGCCGTCTCCCGCAGTTCCGGAGTAGGTGCGGACGCCTGCGCGGAAGCCAATTTCGACGTCGTGCCGGCAGCAAGCCGGGCAGAGCGTCGATCGTTTTGGTCCCGCACAGCCATTGTTCGAAGCCCTGCAACCACCATGCCAAACACGGCAAGTGAGGTCCATGTCAGCCCGGAAGTAGTCAGGGAAAGCATGCTCAGCGCACCGGAAATGCCCGCCACCAGCAAGGCCATGAGGCCCACGAGGGCAACAAGCGTTCTGCCCCAGCGGATTTTCAATGGCCGCTCAGCTGCCGAGGGCATGGCCATTGAAGGTCCCGGCTCCACGTGGGTGTGGGCGTCGGAAGTAGTGCTTTCCATTGACGTCTCCTGCAACTGCTGGATGGTTGGGCTGGCACCGCGTGTCCGGCCACATTTCAACCCTAGAGGGGAAACAAGACGCCACCGGCATTAGTGGCGGTGTGTCGCAAGCTATAGGGAATAAATCTGATTATTCACAACATCCGACGTCGGTCCACCCACCATCGGTTTCCTACCGGCTGGCCAACCACCTGGCCAAGATCCCCTCGGGAACCTCTTCCGCAGTGAGGGCAAAACTCCTGTGATCGGCCCACTGGCCGTTAATGTGCAAGTAGCGCGGACGCAGGCCCTCGTCCCGGAAACCCAATTTCTCCACAACACGCAAACTTGCCACGTTTTCGGGGCGAATATTGATCTCCATGCGGTGCAGGCCCAGCTGGCGGAAGCAATGATCCGTGGCCATGGCAACGGAGGTGGGGACAATGCCGCGCCCGGCACGTTCCTGATCCACCCAATACCCCAAGGTGGCAGACATGGCCGATCCCCACATGATGGAGGATACGGTCAGCTGACCCACAATGGCGGGTTTGGGCTTGTCGGGGACGCGCTCGGTAATGATGAAGGGCAGTGCCGCCGCCTCACGCGCCTGCCTGTTCAAAACCCGCACCATGCCGCCGAACGTGGGCAGTTGGCCCTGGCTGGCCGGGTTGCTGGCCTCCCAGGGCTGCAGCCAGTCCGAGTTTCGTGCCCGTACGCTGATCCATTCAGCCTTGTCTCGAAGCTTGATGGGGCGCAGGACCAAATCGCCGCATTCCAACGTCACCGGCCAGATGGCCTGCCCCCACACGAAATTAGACCTTGAGGTCGGCTGTGAACTCGCTCAGCCATTCACGCAGGTCCAAGCCAAGTTCTTCGTTTTCGCAGGCCAAAGTGACCACTGCCTTGAGGTAGCTCAACTTGTCGCCGGTGTCGTAGCGACGGCCGGAGAACACAACGCCGTACACGCCGCCGCCTTCGCCTTCCATGGTGGCCAGGGTCTGCAGCGCATCTGTGAGCTGGATTTCATTGCCACGGCCCGGAGGGGTGTTTTCAAGAACCTCAAACACGGCCGGGTGGAGCACATAGCGGCCAATGACGGCCAGGTTGGAGGGTGCGTCCGCAATGGACGGCTTCTCCACCAAGTGGTTGACGCGGACGTAATCTTCGCCCTCAATGATTGTCATGTCGGCGCAACCGTAGGAGGAAATCTTGTCCTCCGGAACCTCGATCAGGGCCACCACTGAACCGCCGGTGCGTTCCTGCACGGCAATCATGGCCGTGAGCAGCTCATCGCGCTCATCAATCAAGTCATCGCCGAGCAGCACGGCAAACGGCTCGTTGCCCACATGCGTCTTGGCGCGCAACACAGCGTGCCCCAGACCCTTGGGGTCGCCCTGGCGAACATAGTGAATTTCGCCCAGGTCGGTGGCGTGCTGCACAGCCGCCAGGCGGTCGACGTCGCCCTTTTCCTGCAGCAGCTGCTCCGTGACGGGAACCCTGTCAAAGTGGTCTTCAAGGGCCCGCTTGTTGCGTCCCGTGATCATCAAAACGTCGGTCAGGCCGGCACTTACGGCTTCCTGGACAACATATTGGATGGCGGGCTTGTCAACAACGGGCAGCATTTCCTTGGGCATGGCCTTGGTTGCGGGCAGGAATCGAGTGCCCAAACCGGCTGCGGGTATTACCGCTTTACGTACACGCTGTGCAGAAGTCATGCCCCTAGGTTAGCGGAAGTCCGCCCGAATCCTTGGATACTGTTGTTTACGCTACTTTTCTCCGACTTCTGAAGGACGGCCATGAGCACAGGGAGCAAAGCTGATTGGCGGGCCCGGATCCGCACCCAGCGCAGGGCATTGGCCGCAACGACGGGGACTTTTCCTTCATTGACGGCCGACGCCGGCTCCCGCACTCCCGCCGTCGGCCCCCCTGACGCTGCCGTCACAGAGGCGGGTGCGGGTCCGGGCACTGACCGGATCGCAGCGGCCGGCCCTGCGCTGGCCCGGGTGGGACTGGACTGGCTGGCTTCGTTGGAGTCCCCCAGTGCCGCAATGACAGTGTGCGCCTACGTCTCCACGGGCCAGGAACCGCCAACCGGCCTACTGCTGGCGGCTTGGGTGGCGGCCGGGCACACAGTTTATGTCCCTGTGTGCGAGCCGGAATTTCGGCTGGGTTGGACTCGCTGGCACCCGGGCATCCAGATGGCCAGGAGCGCCCTGGCGCCCGTCATGGAGCCGGTGGGGCCGCGTCTCCCGTTTGCCGGGCTGGGTCCGGTGCAGGCGATTCTGATACCTGCACTGGCGGTGGACACAACTGGTCTGCGGCTGGGCCAGGGCGGCGGCTACTATGACAGGTTCCTGGCCACCCTTCCATCCCTGCCCCTGGCCGCAGTGGTTTATGCCCACGAGCTGGTGGCACCGGGGCTGCTCCCCCACGATTCATTCGATGTCCGCGTCACCTATGCACTTACCCCTGCCGGCTACCAGCGCTGTGTACTGCCTCCCCGGTAGCGGGAATGCACGGGCGCCCCGGGGCGTTCTAGTTTGCGATGGTAGAATTAGGGCTTGGGACCATGGAATGCCAGCCACGCGACTGGTGATCACACGGTCCCAACGCATGTATCCAGGAGGAAATTTAGTGCCCACGTATGCCTACGCCTGCAAAGATTGCGGCCACGCTTTTGATATTCAGCAGTCATTTAGCGACGATTCCTTGACTGTGTGCCCGGAATGCCGCGGAAATCTTCGCAAGAAGTTCAACTCCGTTGGCGTCGTTTTCAAGGGCTCCGGTTTCTACCGCACGGATTCACGCTCCACCTCCAGCTCGGTGGCTGCCACGGCAAGCACCAGTTCAGAGCCGGCCCCCGCAGCTGCTGCAAGCAGCTCCGCCGGCAGCAGCTCTTCCAGCAGTTCTTCCAGCAGTGCCGCGCCCGCCAAGGCCGCCACTGTTGGCGCTGCCTAGTCACAACGTAGTTTTCAGCCTGCCTCAGGCACTTTTCGCCCTTTGGTTCCTCCACAGGGACAGCTGCGCCAGGACCTGTCCACAATGGCGTGATCGTCTCTTTTGCGCGTGAACCGACGCACCTAGCGTGGGTGCATGAAAGCAAAACGCGGCCCCTCATCTCCGCCCGCCTATCCAGGACCCGGGTGGGGTTCCCACAACTGGCAGGGGCGGGCCTCGCCGCAGTCCGCTTGGGGGAAGTTGTTCCGGCTGGTGATGCGCCGCCGCAGACTTGTTGCAGCTCTCCTGTTGTGTGCTGCCGCTGCCATTGCCGTTGAGCAGCTAACCCCTGCCAGCCTTCCCACAACCACCGTGCTGGTTGCCGCCCGCGACCTTCCTGCCGGGCATGTACTGGGCCCTGCCGATCTTGGCCCGGCCGCCGTTAGCCCGGCCATGGTTCCCGATGGCTCGTTGATGCCTGAAAACGCCGAGCCGCCGGAAGCTGGCACGACCGCTTTGTGGACAGGGCGGCAGCTTTCTGGCCCCGTACGCCGCGGCGAGGTCCTCACCGACGCGTCGTTGCTGGGCAATGAACTGTTGGTGGGTGCGCAACCTGGCAGCCAGGCGGTCCCGGTGCGGTTGAGTGACCCCTCCACCTTGGCGCTGCTGCGCCAGGGGCAGCTCGTGACAGTCGTTTTGAGCAGCAGCGCAGGTCTGGACGGGCCCGTCACGAATGAGGTGCTGGCCAGCAATGTCCCGGTTCTGTGGACTCCCCACGCGGCCCAGAACGGCGGCGGGCTGCTTCCCGCCCAGGAAAGTGAGGGGACAGTGGTTGTGGCAGCCTCACCCGAACAGGCGGTGCCTCTGGCCGGGGCCATCAACCGGGGAAAGGTCTTCCTGATACTCCTGAACTGAGGGTGGCGGAAATGGTGCGGCTAGCTTCTGGCAGCCTTCACGGCATCAAAAAACTTGCTGCTCACCGGCAAGTAGCAAAGCCCCACGGCCATGCCGCCCAAAACAAGCTGCGCCACGGTTGTCAGGCCGGCCGGGAAACTAATGCCCACCAACTGAATCAGGGTCAACACCACCAGCACTGCGGCGGTGACCCGCGCCCATGACCGCCCGCGCAGGAGGAAGTAGCTGATGAACAAGTAAGCGCCCACCGTCACCACCCCCGCCATGATCACCGTCAGGATGCCCATGTTGCGCATCAATTCCAGGCTGGGCACCTCCCCGCTCATGGCATCGATCTGCTTTTGAATGGAAGCAAGCCGTTCCGGCGAGGAGGCGTAGATCAAGGCAAAAATGCTCGCAACAATCTGCACCGCGGCGCAAAGACCCAACAGCCGTGCTGCGGCCTTGACCAACCCTGGGGTTTCCGGTTTGGGTGCCCCGGGGTTCTTGTCCAAGAATGCGCCCAGTCCTGGAATTTTTGGCGAAGATGCCATGGTGATCCTTTAGTCCTTAGCCCCAGTGCGGGGGTTTGTTCTCGCGCAACCATTCGTCGTGGCCTTTGCTTGTGGGCGCATCGCCCCAGGTGTGGTCGGCGTCGTGCGGGGCCACCTTCGGCAGAACCGCCGAATCCGCTGCCGGTGCAGCCGGATTGCGAGCCTGCTTCGGTTCGGACTCAACCGCTGACTCAACAGCTGGTTCAGTGGCGGTTTCATCCGCTGACTCGTTGTCGCCCTTGTTGTCCGCCTGCTCGCTCACTGCCGTCTCACTTTCAGCACTCACCAATTCTTGTTCCAGCGCCGGCGCCACGTCCGTGCTCTGGGTATCCCCGGCCTCTTGGGCAGGTTCGGAATCTGCCCCAGGGGCTGTTCCGTTGCGCCGCCGCGAACGGGGTGAATCGATCACAGCAGTCATGGAGGTATCCGGCGACGTTCCCATCAGGGAAGCCAGGTCGTCGTCGCCGGCCGTGGAGGTCAAGCCCAGGAACCGGCCAATTTGATCGGCACAGCTCGAGGGGTCCGTGAAGACCTCAATGGTCCACAGCGGAACGTAACGCCAGCCCAAACGCTCCAGCATCTCAGGACGCAGTCGGCTCCGCTCGCGCACACTCATGCTCTGGTATTTGGCTGTGCCATCCGATTCCACCGCGACCGGGACAGGGATCTCATGCTCAGCACGGCCCAGCAACTGCATTGGATCCGGGGCTGCCGCCATGTCCAAGGCGCCGTCGTAGTGGTGCCACACGCGGGCACCGCGGGCCCGGAGCCTGTCGGCAAGATCAGCAACCAAGGGGTCCTCCCCCGTGATGCGTTCACTGTCCTGGGCCCGTGTTGCGGGTGTGCCCAGCAACGAATTCCCGGCCAGTTCACGGTCCAGCAGCTCAAAGAAGTCAACGGCGCCGTAGCTCAACCGCTGTTCGTCCAAGTCTTCGGGGCGGAAGCAGGTGAGGATGTGGATGTGGGTCCGGGCACGGGTCATGGCCAGCGCAAACTTGGCGCGGCCGTCGGGTTCGGACAAGGGGCCAAAGCCGTGCAGTGCGCGGCCGTGGGGCGTGCGTCCATAGCCCAGGGAGAAGATGACCCTGTCCCGGACCAGGCCGGCAGCCCTGTCCACCGTGACAACACGGAAGGACTCGGGCCCGGAGGCGAAGAACTCCCCCAGCAGGGGGTGGTTGGCCATGTGAATCCGGATGGCCTGCGCAACCCGGACAGCGTGGCGGTCACTGGCTGTAATAACTGCCAAAGATTCGCGCGGACGCGCCCTGGCGTGTTCAAACACCAAATCCACTACGCGGTTGACCTCAGCCACCACTGACTCAACACCGCCGTCTCCGGCACCGGGAAGACCCTTGCCGTCAGGGAGGTAGTCCACTGTGAGTGAGCGTTCAAGGCCGGTCACTGCGCGGCCGTCGGGCAGGCGCTCCAGTTGCGCGTCGTAGAAGCCGTTGCTGAGCTGGCGCACCAGCTCTTCATCCACGGCACGGTAGGAAACAGTCAACCGGTGGCGCGGCAGTACACGTGAGAGTGCACCAAAGACGCTTTCCAAAGGATGCTGCTCGCTGCCCCGCTGCGACGCCGGGCTGACAGCCACGGTGAAACTCTTGGGGCAGGCTGTTTGCTCATCGCCGAAGGCAACCACCTGCCCGGCACGGGCCAGCGCAGGCAAGGCCGACTGCAGGGATGTTGATTCGGCATCCAAAATAACCACGGCATCAAAGCGGTAGTCAGCCGGGATTGCCGTGGGCACCACCAGCGGGCTCAGCACAAACACGGGGGCCAGGTTGCGCAGCAGGTCCGGGGCCTGGGTGCTCAGCGCCGCCAAAGACACCCGGCCATCCTTCAACACGTTGCGGAGCATTTCGCCCTGGCGGTTGCGGCCAGCCAGGATTTCAGTCCACTGCTGGGCCAAGCGCCAGCGAATGCGGCCCGGCCCGGAGGCAACATGGGTTTGGTCAGCCAGGCGGAACTCTGCCTCCAGGCGGCGCAGGTTGGCGCCGTCGGACATGGCAAGGTATTCATCCCCGCTGATCATGGCTTCCAGCGCGGACTGCCACCAGGCCAGTTCGAGCTCAGAGCCGGCCTGCTCGGGCGGCACCTCGCGGTGGGCCAGGTCG
Source organism: Specibacter sp. (assembly GCA_039932175.1). Lineage (GTDB taxonomy): Bacteria > Actinomycetota > Actinomycetes > Actinomycetales > Micrococcaceae > Specibacter. Next base: position 9,936 of record JBDTQM010000072.1, on the reverse strand, counting down.
GCCAGCAATTCGCCCAGCCCCTGCTCACGCAGGCCGTCCAGCAGCAGTGTGCGCTCCGGCAGCGTCTCCAACGTGTCCTTGGACGCCACCAGGGCCTCCAACCGGCCAACCAGCTCGCCGGCATTGAAGTTCAGCAGGTCCCCGCCATCAACTGTGCGCTCCAAAACAGCACCCAGCGTCAGCAGTTTCCCGCGCAGCGCCGCATAGCTTCGGCTCAGCTCGGCCAGACCGGAGGGCACTGTGGGGTGGCGCTTACTGGTGGCAGCCTCAGCCCACAAGGCGCTCTGCTCATTGACCAGCACCAGCGATTCATGCAGGTCGGCAATGTGAACACCCGGGCGCACCAGGTCCTTGGCGTTGCGGCGGAACCGTGCACGCTGAAGCGCAGGCATTTCAATGCCGCGTTCACGCCGCCAGGCGGAAGTGGCCGTGGCGGCAATCATGTCTTCAGTGGACCAGTCAAAAATGTCGGCGTTGAACTTGTCCAGGCTCTCGCGAATGGCCACCAGCATGTCCAGCTGCAAGCCCCACTGGGTAAAGGTGACCCCCTGGGTGATCTGGCCAAACTCAGCCACCTCACGCATCTTGGCGGCAAAGAGCGGAACCTGCTCGTACAGCTGCTCGGCCAGCGAATAGGCCGCCTCGGTTTCCTTGCGGGTGACCATGCGGGCACCGTGCCACGCACTGCTCACTGCAACCTGGCTGAACGCGCCCAAGGCCGCAGCACGGCGCAGGCGCCCCGTCAGCTCCTTGCGGTCGCGGATGCTGTCCAACACGCTGCGCTTGAGTCGGACGGTGGTGGCCGGTGCCGGGTGGATGGAGGTCAGCTCAGCCAGCGACTGCATGGCCTGATAGGGCGAGCAGCCCCACCGTTCGCGGACATTGTGCAGGCTCGCCACATGGTCCACCAGCTGGTGCCGGTGATCAACCAACGTCTCGTACAGGTTGGCCAGTTTGGGTTCAACAGCTTTTTCGTTGCGTGTGATGGCACGAATGAGCTGGGACTTGATTTGCTGCGGCCCGCTTTGGGCGCTGAGCTGGAGCATCAAGGAATCAAGGCCATGCTCCGTGAGGATCTGGGCCAGCTCGTTCAGGGTGCCGCGGCGCTCTCCCACCACCAGCACGCTCTTGCCGTCATGGACCAGCTGGGCAATGGCGTTGATGGCTGTTTGGGTTTGCCCGGTGCCGGGCGGAGTGGAGACCAGCACCGAATCGCCGGCACGGATCAAATCCAGCACGTACTGCTGCTGCGGATCGGCGTCGCGCACCAGGATTTCATCTTCCGGGTGGCGGTCATCCAGTGTCGTGAACCGGGCAAAGTCCGGCTCCAGCTCAACCGGGAGAACGTCGTCGCCGCTATGGCGCTGCAACAGTTCCAGCAGTTCGCTGCCAGCCATCAGCGCAGGGTCGGACAGGTTGTCGTTAAGGAAGCCAAAGCTGGACACCACCAGTTCGTGCTCCACAGTGGACCCGGCAATGGGTGCCAGCATGTTCCGTACCCGATCCAGCACGGGAGTGGGATCAAAGCGTGCCGTGCTGTACGCCAGGCGTCCCAGCGCAGCGGCGTCAACGTGGATGTTGGTGTGCTCATTCAGGTGCTTCACCAGGGCAGGGTTGATCTGCGCCTGCTCCATGAGCTGAAGTTCGTAGTCGTCCTGGCCCGGGCGCACTGTCAGTGCGACGGCGGCCAGCAGGACGGGTGCGTTGACCGCATCGTTCTGGTCTCCCAGGGCGGACCACTTGGCCATCCCGGCGGCGAGGTATCCGACGTCGATCCCGCGATCGGTGCTGAGCTCAAAGATCTTGGCCCGCAGGGCAGCTGCTGCGCGCTTGGCGGCTGCGTAGTGTTCGGGTTCGCGGATGAGAGTGGAGAGCCGGGTTTTGCGGCCAGCCAGGAGCTGCGCCAGTCCGGAGGGGTGGGCGTGCGTGAGGCTGATGCTGCCATGCTCGGTTTTTACGAAGGCAAGGGCAGTGTCGGCACCGGAATAGGAATCCAATCCCGCAAGCCAGGACTGGAGTTCGCTAGAACCCGCTTTAAGGCTTGCAACTTCGGACACGGGTGCCTTCTTCTCTGCACTTGAGCGAAACGGTCTTGACCATACTGACATGCAATTTAGGCTATCGCCCTTAGCCTTTTAATGCCTGTTCGGCACACTGGGGAGCACCAAATAAAGCCAGAAAAACGGCTTTTCGGTACTCCCCAGTGGTCCTGCGGGAATTACTCCCACTCAATGGTTCCCGGCGGCTTGGACGTGACGTCCAGAACTACGCGGTTTACACCTTCCACCTCATTGGTGATTCGGTTGGAGATCTTGGCCAGCAGATCGTACGGCAGGCGCGACCAGTCAGCCGTCATGGCATCCTCGGAGGACACCGGACGAAGCACAATGGGGTGGCCGTAGGTACGGCCGTCACCCATGACACCCACGCTGCGCACGTCGGCGAGCAGCACCACGGGCATCTGCCACACTTCGTTGTCCAGGCCGGCTGCGGTGAGCTCGGCACGGGCAATGGCGTCAGCCTTGCGCAGCAGTTCCAGGCGTTCGCCGGTGATTTCACCGACGATGCGGATACCCAGGCCGGGGCCGGGGAACGGCTGGCGGCCAACAATTTCGGCCGGGAGGCCCAGTTCGGCACCAACGGCGCGAACCTCGTCCTTGAACAAGGCACGCAACGGCTCGACGAGCTCGAAGCGCAGGTCCTCGGGCAGTCCGCCAACGTTGTGGTGGCTCTTGATGTTGGCTGCGCCTTCACCACCGCCGGATTCAACAACGTCGGGGTACAGGGTGCCCTGAACCAGGAACTTGATCTCTTCACCTTCGGAAGCGGCTTCGGCCATGATGGCGCGTTCTGCTTCCTCGAAGGCGCGGATGAACTCGCGGCCAATGATCTTGCGCTTGGTCTCCGGATCGGAAACACCGGCAAGGGCGTTCAGGAAACGGTCCTGCTCGTTGGCAACGTACAGCTTGGCGCCGGTGGAGGCCACGAAGTCGGTCTCGACCTGTTCGGCCTCGCCCTGGCGGAGCAGGCCGTGGTTGACGAACACGCAGGTGAGCTGGTCGCCCACTGCGCGCTGCACCAAGGCTGCGGCAACAGCGGAGTCAACGCCGCCGGAGAGGCCGCAAATGACCTTTGCGCTGCCGATCTGCTCGCGGATGCGGTCAACTTGCTCATCCAGGATGCTGGTGGCGGTCCAGTTCTTTTCCAGCTTGGCGCCGTTGAACAGGAAGTTCTCCAGAACCTTCTGGCCAAATTCGGAGTGCTTGACTTCAGGGTGCCACTGGACACCGAAGAGGCACTTTTCCTCGTTCGCGAAGGCCGCAACGGGTGCGCCGGCGGAGGACGCGAGGACGTCGAAGCCCTCAGGCGCCTGCTGCACACTGTCGCCGTGGCTCATCCAGGTGGTCTGCTCACCGCTGGTGCCGCTGAGGATGGAGCGGCTTTCGCCAACAAGTGAAACGTCTGTTGCACCGTATTCGCGCAGTCCGGTTTCAGCGACAGTGCCGCCCATGGCAGCAGCCATGGCTTGGAAGCCATAGCAAATGCCCAGGACCGGGATGCCGGCTTCAAACAGGTCAGCACCAACACTGGGTGCGCCCTCTGCGTAGACACTTGAAGGTCCACCGGAGAGAATGATGGCAGCTGGGTTTTTAGCCAGCAACTGCGCAGTTGTATAGGTATGCGGCACGATTTCCGAGTACACATTGGCCTCACGCACGCGGCGCGCAATCAACTGGGCGTACTGGGCTCCGTAGTCCACAACCAGGACGGGCTTCTGGGAAGTCTGGGCCGTAGCGGGATTAGTCACCCTTCAATCTTAACCCACGGCGGCACCCCCTCGCTGCGCACCCCCTCATTGAGTGATGAGCACCTCACATTTCCCAGACGCTCTCGCAGCAACGGGGCTTAAAACCGAAACGCTCTCGCAGCAACTGCGAAAGCGTTTCGAAAAAACCGACCATTGCTGCGATAGCGTCTGAAGGCTCTGCCGGGGTTGGTGTTGCGGGGGAGGGCTTTAGTAGCGCTTGCCGGCTTTTGGATTGGCGGCAACCTCGGCCAGCACTTCCTTGTGGACCTTGCCTTCAACAATGAAGGACAGGAACGGAACCACGCCGCCCAGGGCAATCAGGACCAGCTTGCCAAACGGCCAGCGCATGAGGGTCCACAAACGGAAATCGGCAATCAGGTACACAACGTACATCCAGCCGTGGATAATCAGCACCATGGTGGACAGGTTCACGCCGCCGGTGACTGCCATGGCGCCGCCGTCAATGTTTACCAGGCCGAAGCCGTGGGACTCCCCCGTAATGGAGTTGGTGCCGCCGGCAACCAGGACACTGCTGAAGGCGTAGCGCAGCACCAGTTCAACCACCAGCAACAAGAGCATGGCACCTGTTGCGTAGGCCAGCACCTTGTAAAATTTCAGGGCAGTCATGATCTGGGCAGGGGTGCCGCCAAAACGTCGCTTGGGTGTTGCGGCGTTGGCGGATGCCGCTGGGGTGCCCGTTGATTTGGACTCGGTCACTTTGTTACCTCTTTGTTTGTATCTTCATCGGGGGTTTCGGTGTCGTCCGGGTAGTCCAGGTCGAAGAGCGCGTCTTGGTCGCGGCGGTAGTCATCGGCCACCAAACGCCACCACAGGAACAGGGCAAAGCCGGCGAAAACTACCCATTCAATCGCGTAGAAAATGTTCAGCCAGTTGACCTTGTCATTTTGGTCAGTTGCCGTGACGGTGATGGGCACCAGTCCCGAGGACTGTGCTGAGGCGCCAACGTCGTGGCCGTCGGCCATCTCGTGGTGGGAAACCACAAATGCTGCGTAGGTGCTCACGTTCCAAATGTTTGTCAGCTCCGCGCTGGACAGGGCACTGACTTGGCCGGCTGGCAGGTCAGGGGCCAGCACCGGCCCTTCGGAGTTCAGCAGCCTGCCCTCAAGCTGGACGTTTCCGCCGGGCGCGCCGGGGATGTTGTCAGGGGCTCCAACCCAGCCGCGGGCCACCGGAATCACTACTTCCTTGGTTGCCGCCACACCGCTCAGCGTGGGTGCGCCATCCACCACAAAGGCCGTGACAACCCAATAGCCAACGTTGCCGTCCTGAATGCGCTCGGGGACCAGGACTTGTTTTGCCGGGTCAAAGTGGCCGCTGGTGGTCACCAGCTGGCCCTCAATGTTGCCGGTCATGGGCTCGCCGGGCGCCATGATGTTCAGCAGCGGCTGAACCTTCTCAGTGACAGTGGGAGGAGCCACGTCCTTCTCCAGCGAGCGGGAGAACTGCCACTGGCTCAGCATGACCAAGACGGCGGAAACGGCCAGCGCAAAAACCAGCGCGGCTATCCATTTGGGTTTAACGGCAGTTTTCAACACACATCAACGTTACTTCGTCACCGTGTAGAACAACGAATGCAGCCGAAAATCAGCGTCCGGGAGGGCGTGGACGGGCCCACAGCTGGCAGGGACCGGCCGCGAGCTTGCGAGCGGTGGGAGCAGCTGGACACTAGTGGTCGAAGAACACCAGGGAGGAGTTGATGAGCTCGGCAATAACCTCGGCATCGTGGGCCCGGCGCAGGGATTCACGGAAGTTTTCCTTGAATAAGGATCTGGCCAGTGTGGCCAGCACTTCCAAGTGTGCCGAGAAGGAGCTGGCGGGCGTGGCAATGAGCAAAATCACCGTGGCCGGACCATCAACGGCACCAAAATCGAGGCTGTGGCCAAACTTGGTGATGCCCACGGCGATGGAAATTTCATTGACATACTCGCTGCGCGCATGGGGCAGCCCAATCCCGCCGGGCAGGCCCGTGGCCATCTGGTGCTCGCGTGCGTTGACGTCACGCAGGAAACCATCAAGATCCGAGATACGGCCGTGCTCAAAAAGTTTTGCGGCCAATTGGGCGGCTGCGTCCTCCTTCGAGTCGGCTGCCATTTCCAAAATAACCAAATTGGGGTTGGTTAATTCAGTTTCATAGCGTTCCAGCGAACCCGATGTCATCAGTACCTTTCGGCTGGTGGTGGAAGTACCTCTGTCACCAGTCTAGTCGCATTGCCGCCCTGAAACGGGGGCTCCTGATGTGTCCGGCGTTAACGGCAAAGTGCCCCGGCCAAGAGGCCGGGGCACTTCAAAACCGCAAGACTACGGGTTGACGATGACGTCGATCCGCTGGAATTCCTTCAGGTCCGAATAACCTGTGGTGGCCATGGACCGGCGCAGGGCGCCAATCAGGTTTGAGGTTCCGTCGGCCTGGTGTGCCGGGCCGTACAGAACCTCTTCCAAGGTTCCCACAGTGTCCATCTTCACGCGGTGGCCGCGCGGCAGTTCCTGATGGTGCGCTTCCGCACCCCAGTGCCAGCCCTGGCCGGGCGCCTCGGCAGCACGGGACAAGGCAGCCCCGAGCATGACGGCGTCGGCGCCCATGGCGATGGCCTTGACGATGTCGCCGCTGGAGCCCATGCCGCCGTCGGCGATCACGTGCACGTACCGTCCGCCGGACTCATCCATGTAGTCGCGGCGGGCCGCCGCAACATCGGAGATGGCACTGGCCATGGGTGAACGAATGCCCAGGGCACGGCTTGTGGTGGTGGAGGCGCCGCCGCCAAAGCCCACCAGGACACCGGCTGCGCCTGTGCGCATCAGGTGCAGGGCCGAGGTGTAGCCTGCCGCGCCGCCAACAATGACGGGGACGTCGAGTTCGTAGATGAACTGCTTGAGGTTCAACGGCTCAGTGGTCTTGGAAACGTGCTCGGCCGAAACAGTGGTTCCGCGAATCACAAAAATGTCCACGCCGGCGGCGATGACAGTCTTGTAGAACTCCTGGGTGCGCTGCGGCGTCAGGGAGCCGGCAACTGTCACCCCGGCGGCGCGAATCTCGGCCAGGCGGGCCGTGATCAGCTCTTCCTTGATGGGTGCGCTGTAAATTTCCTGCAGGCGGCGGGTGGTCTCGGGGTCAACCACCGAGCCTTCCAACGTGGCAATCTCATCCAGCACGGGCTGCGGGTTCTCGTAGCGGGTCCACAGGCCTTCCAAGTCCAGGACACCCAAACCACCCAATTTGCCCAAGGCAATGGCAGTCTCCGGGGACATCACAGAATCCATGGGCGCACCAATGACGGGCACCTCAAACTGGTAGGCGTCGATCTGCCATTTCACCGACACATCCTGGGGATCGCGAGTACGCCGGTTGGGCACAATCGAAATCTCATCCAACGAGTATGCGCGGCGTCCACGCTTTCCACGGCCAATCTCAATCTCATAAGTCACGCCCCCTAGCCTATCGCAGCGAGCGCCGGAGCCCTTAAACCGATCATTCCACGGACTTTTGCATGCCCAGTGCTGCCGTCGTCTCCAGCACTGCCAGATGGTCCACTATGGCCGCCATGGCCGCAAAGTCCGGTTCCCCGTCCCGCCCGATCAGTTCGGCGAGGTCATCCCAGCGCTCCCCCAGGTCCCGGTATTGTGCGGCAGCGGCGCGCATCACATCAGCTGGGAGTCCGACGCCGGCAGCACCGTCCGCGAGCCCCGCCAGCTCCTGCAAAAATTGCGCATGCAACGGCCGCAAGGCGCCGGGGCCGCTAAACCGTTTGCCGGCCAGGAGGCCGTGCAACATGCCAAGGCCCGCCACAGATCGTTGCGGGTCGCCAAAGATTCGTGCCCAGCCACGCTTGGTGGAGGTGTCCCGCAACCTTTCAGCCCACTGCTGCATGCCCAAAATGCCAAAGTTCTTGGCATAGCCCGGTGGAATTCCGGGCGGCGCCTGCCGGGTCAACAGCGCGTGGGCAGTCTCGGCGATCGCCTGGCGCACCACGGCGTCAGTCAAGATCTCCCCCGCCAGCTCCGCCCCGCTCCCTTGCACAACATGGGCCTGCCAGTGCTTGTCCGCCTTCCGCGAGCCGCGCGCCTGCGCCAGCGCATCGGCGGCTATCCACTCCAGCCGCCCGCCGCCGTCGTCCATCAGGTAGCCGGCGCCGTCACGGGCCACAATGGCAACATCCATGGAGTCCATGTCAGCCATCGCATCCGAGGCGGCCCACGGCAGTTTCCCGCGCACCACCCGCACGACGGCGGGCACCCCGGTTTCCAACGCGGCGTCCAGGCGCGATTGGGCCAGCGTGGCGCTGCCAGTTTGCTGGATGTTGACGCTGGCACCACTGCGGCGCAGCAAATTTTCGGTGTACGGGCCGGGGTGAAAACGGGTGACCACGGAGGCCGTGGTGGTTTCCTTGTATTCGAAGGTGAAGATCATGAAACCGATTCCACCCGCCAGCCCAGCCAGCATCGCCTCCGTGAACGGTGCCCTGGTGAAGGGGTTCAGGGTCCCTGAAGCAGCAAGCACACGGGTCCAGAGACCGGCGTCCCAATGCGAATATTCGGTGTGTGGATCATAGGCGGGGAGCATGCGTTGATTGTAGCTGCGACTGCCAGTTCTTGGCTCGTTGGGGAGTTCTGCCCAGCGCGGCAGACCGCCCTTCGCCGTAGACTTGCGCCATGCCCACCCCGTCGCTTCCGGACCCCGCACCCCAGCCGTACATGGTTCAGCCGGTGGCATTTGTTCGGCCCTTGGACTATTGGCTGGAGTCGCATGCCGCCAGCATGATGCCCGCTCAGATTCCGTCCAAATTGGGCGATATTGCCTGGAATTTTGGACAATTGCGGGGTATGTGCGGGGCTTTTGCCGGCATAGGGTTTTCGCTCCTTGGAAGCGGCCTGCTGCTGCTTGCCCACAGCCCGGGCCTTGGTGCCCTCTGGATCAGCTTCCTGGCTGCCGGCGCGACACTGGTGGGGCTGGGCGCGCTTGTCTTGCGAGCCAAATCACCTCGGATTGCCCAACAAAAACAGTTTCCGCTGTCCCGTGCCGCGCCGAATCTGCGCTCAGGCATTGGGGTGACACTTTTCCTGTTCGCCATTACCGGCGGCGCACTGGCGTTGGCCCTTTTCCCCTGGGTTTCCGACGGCCCGGCGGGAGTGCTTGCCTACGCCGGAATCCTTGTCATGTACCTGCTGTTTCTGGCCAGCAGCTTCGTCATCCCGGGATACTTCGCCCAACATGCCAGAAGGGATTTGCGCCGCCGCATTGTTGAAAACCCGGCTTTTCGAACCGAGCTGGAATCCTTGTCCCTGTCGTGGCGTGATGAGCATGGCACAGGGAGTTTTGGCCCACTGTGAGCAAAGACGTTGATCCCCGCTTGAAAAGCTCCCGGCCAGCGTGTGCAGCAGTCAAGGGCCGTTTCTGTAGGCTGGTGGCATGACTGACACAGAGCTGCGGATGACCGACCATGAATTGCTGGGCTTGCTGGCGATGACCCCCACGGAGTCGGCGGCGGTGACGTTGGGCCTGTTCCACCTTGACCAGCACAGCGACAACGAACTTCTCACCAACGCCGGAATCACCACCTTGATGGTGCGCGGACTTGCGGAACTTCAGGGCGAGAAGATTGTTCCAGTGGAGAAAAGCGCCATAGTGGGTTCGGTTTTGTCCCAGGCCCAGGAGTGGCTGGAAATTTCCCTGACCACGCCAACAACAAACCATGTGCTCTTCACTGTGGGCTCCAACGTGGGAGCCGTCCTGCTGAGCATGAGCCCGCTGGGGGTGCACGAGGTCCAACCCATCGAGTCCGGCCCCGCCATGCTGGAGCTGGCCCTGCACCTGATTCAGGAGTATTTGGTTGGCGCCGCCGAGGGGCTGCCCGCCACCGCCGTCATCAGGCGCCTGCGCACGGGTGCCGAGCCGGTGGACGCCCAGCTCACTGCGGTGGAAAACGGGACATGGGTGCTGCGCTCCGAATCCACGGAGACGGCGCTTCCGGCCGAAGAAGCCATGGCAGCGTTCAAGGCCGCCCTGGCCTAATCCCGGGCCCACGCGCCCGAGGGGCCCGCAGCGGGGGCCCACTGCAGCGAGGGCCCCGCAGTGAGCTTGCGAGCTGAGGGAGCGGCTGGGGAACGACGGC
>JBDTQM010000071.1:0-17369 GCA_039932175.1 Specibacter sp. | reverse complement strand
CCGGGACGAGGTCCCGGCCGCCGCGCAAACCCAAGCCCGCGATGGCCACCATGCTGCCGGGCCGCTCCAAACTCTCGGTTGCGGTTTTCCTGATTCCGCCGTTGCTGCTCTACGGACTGGCAGTGCTCCTGCCGATTGTTCAGTCACTGTTCCTGAGCTTCTTCCGCTGGGATGGCATCACGGACATGAAGTTCATCGGTTTGGACAACTATGTGAAGATGTTCACGCGCGATGACGTCTTTTGGGCGGCATTTAGAAACGCCATCGGCTACCTGGTGATCTGCCTGGTGCTTCAGCTCGGCGGCGCCCTCGCCGTGGCCGGACTCCTTACCGGGATCCGCCGGGCCCGGGAGCTGGTAAAGACGCTCTACCTGCTTCCGGCAGTGATCTCCACCGTCGCCATCGCCATACTTTTTCAACGCATCTACTCGCTGGAACCGGTTGGTCTGCTCAATCAGATCCTGGATGGGGTTGGGCTGGGAAGCCTGCAAACCGCATGGCTCTCCAACGTCCAGACAGTACTCGCAGCGGTATCCATTCCTGAAGGTTGGAGGTTCACCGGCCTCTACATGCTCATCATCTACGCCGCGCTCATCGCCGTTCCCAAGGAGCTCGAGGAAGCAGCCCGGTTGGATGGCGCCTCATGGTGGCAGGTGTTCTGGCGAATCCGCTTCCCTTACATTCGCCCCGTGTGGATCACCACCACGATCATGGCCACAACCTTCGCGCTGCGCGGCTTCGACATCCCGTATCTACTCACCAATGGCGGTCCCGGCCAGGCCTCGGAACTGCTGACCACCTATATGTACAAAACAGCGTTCGTGCACACCGACTACGGCTACGCCAGTGCCATCTCGGTCTTCATCGTCGTGGAGTGCTTGGTTGCCGTTGGTCTGATCTTTGTACTGCTTCGTCGAAAGGACGACTCGTGACTACGCCAGTGCTCAACTCCGCCATGACACCCATTGCGACCACAGATCCCGAGCTGCCAAGGGTGCCGCTCAGGAGGTTCAAGAGACTGCGCATACAGCGTTTGCTCCTGACTCTGACGATCATTCTAGTCGTCATCGTGCAGGTGTACCCGCTCCTGTGGGTCCTGTTGACGAGTTTTCGAACGGCCACAGATTTTGCCTCCGGCAACCCGTTTGCCCTGCCCTCTTCTTTCACCCTGGAAAACTACTCCCGTGCATTCGCGACCGGAAATTTGTGGCTGAACATCCTCAACAGCCTCATCGTCACGCTCGGGGCCAGTGTTCTCATTGTGGTTGCCGGCATGATGGCTGCCTTCGCGCTTCAGGTCCTGGGATTCCGTTTCAGTGGTCTTGTCCGTGGGCTGTTTCTGCTGGGGATTATTGTCCCCGTGCAGATCGCCCTGGTTCCGCTCTTCATCGACTATTCCAAGATCGGACTCTTGGATACCCACATGTCCATGATCATTCCGCTCGCGGCGTTCGCCATGCCCATGGCCGTGTACCTGTTCAGTTCGTTCTACGAGTACATTCCCCGTGAAATGTATGAAGCTGCATCTCTTGACGGTGCCGGGCCTTTTAGGATCTTCACGAAGATCACCTTCCCGCTCTCGGTCAACACCATCATCACGGTGGTGCTGGTCAACAGCATCTTCATCTGGAACGACTTCATCTTCGCCAACACGTTTGTGCTCTCCGACGGTTTGAAGACCATTCCGCTGGGTTTGCAGAACTACATTGGAGCTATGGGCAACACCGACTGGACGGCGACGTTCGCCGCCGTCTGTGTAACAGTCACACCGCTGCTGTTGGTGTTTCTGGTGCTGAACAAGGCCATGATTAGCGGACTCGAAGCTGGAGGAACCAAAGGATGACAAGCGTTGAACACGGCAAAAGCAGCCACACTGTGACGATGCGGGATGTTGCCAAGGTGGCCGGAGTATCCGTTGCCACGGTGTCACACGTCATCAACGACAAACCCGGGGCCCGCATCGGCGAGGACGCCAGGCAGCGGGTTCACGACGCCGTCGCACAGCTTGGCTACCGGCCCAACGCCCTGGCCAAAACACTCTCGCAGGGCACCTCACGGTTCATCGGCCTGGTTGCCGACGCCATTGCCACCACCCCGTTCGCCGGGCAGATCATCCACGGCGCCCAGGATGAGGCATGGAAAAACGGCTACGTCCTGCTCGTGGCCAACACCGACGGGAACCAGGCGGCGGAGGATGAGGCGATCGCCATGATGCTTGAGCACCAGGTTCATGGAATCCTCTACTCCACCTGGTACCACCGCGAGATCACCGTTCCCGCCATGCTCCACCAAACGGACACGGTGCTGGTGGACTGCTTCGCCACCGGAAGCGGGCTGCCCGCAGTTGTCCCCGATGAGGAGCAAGGCGGGCGCACCGCCACCGAACAATTGCTGGCGGCTGGCCACCGCAGGATTGCCTTCATCAACACCACCACACCGTCACCGGCCCAAAGCGGCCGCCTGGCCGGGTACCGCACCGCCCTTGAAGCAGCCGGCATCGCCTACGAGGAATCACTGGTGTTCCCCGCAGCCCCGGAGCAGGAGGGCGGGTATGCCGCGACCCCCAGCATCATCGACGCCAACGTGACAGCCGTCTTCTGCCACAACGACCGTGTGGCCATGGGACTCTACGACGGACTGCGCGAACGGGGGCTGCGCATCCCCGAGGACATCGCCGTCATGGGCTTCGACAACCAGGACGTCATCGCAGCCCACCTGCGCCCGCCCCTGTCCACAGTGGCGCTGCCGCACTACGAGCTGGGCGCGGCCGGCGTACGCATGCTGCTCGGCATTGACAGCTCCTCCGAGCTGCTCCCCACCCGCATCGCCTGTCCACCCATCCCGCGGCACTCGATTTAGGAAGCGTCCATGAAAAATACAAACCATGCGATGGCGAGGCCCACGTTCCACTTCACCCCGCAACGCAACTGGATGAATGACCCCAACGGGCTGGTGTACGATCGCGGCCTCTGGCACCTGTACTTCCAGTACAACCCCGAGGGCCCGGACTGGGGCAATATGAGCTGGGGCCATGCCACCAGCACGGATCTGCAGCACTGGACCGAACATCCCGTGGCGTTGCCGTACCGCGACGGTGAGCAGATTTTCTCCGGCTCCGTCGTGGCCACCCCGTCCGACGTCGGATCGCTGCTGACCGCCTGCTATACGAGCGCGTACGACGACGGACACCAGGCCCAGTCTTTGGCGAGCAGTACCGATGGTGGTTTCACTTGGGAGACGGACCCCAACAACCCCATCCTGGATCGCAACACCAGCGCGTTCCGTGACCCCAAGGTAATCCGCTCTACGGATGCCGGGGGAGAGAGCCGGTGGATTCTGCTGGCCGTCGAGGCGGATGACCGGCAGGTGCTCATTTACTCATCCACGGACCTGCGCACCTGGGAGCACCAGAGCACCTTTGGTCCTTTGGGAGTCGACGGGGTGGTCTGGGAATGCCCGGATCTCATTCCGCTGCCCGTGAACGGGGATCCGGAGAACATCAAGTGGGTGCTGCTCCTCAGCACCAACCCTGTGGGCGAGGACCCGGACCCCGGGGGTTCGTCGATGAGTTACCTCATCGGGGACTTTGACGGGACAACCTTCACCCCGGACTCATCCGAGCTAACCCGCCTTGATCAGGGACGGGACTTCTACGCGGGCGTCACGTTCCACAACGCCCCGGGGAACGAAAAGATCATGATCGGCTGGATGAGTAACTGGAGCTACGCCGGCGCAATCCCGTCAGCCCCGTGGCGCGGTGCCATGTCGTTACCCCGCCAATTGTCGCTGCGCACCATCGGCTGCTCCCCGCGGCTCATCCAGGCACCGCCGAAATTTATCCAGGAACAGCTCGGTGCGGCGGAGCCGGCCACCACCAACGACCTGGTCCACGCCGTCGAGCTCACCCTGTCCGGACACTCGCTCATGGAACTCCTTTGGGATCCGGCCACCACCGGAACGCTCCGCCTGAACCTCCGCGGCAATGCGGACGCCGGGGTCCGGATCGAACACTCGCCGACAACCGGGACCCTGCACATCACCCGGCACGGGGCCGCGGCGCAGGCGGTCCATGCCACCTTCCCCTCCACCAGCACGGTTGCCGTGGACGCTGCAGCACCCGTGCGGCTGCTGCTGAGCCTCGACGGACCCTTGCTGGAACTGTTCATCAACGACGGCGCAGCCACGGCATCGAACCTCGTCGTCCTCGGCACAGGTCCCGTTACTGCACGCCTGGACAGCGAGCTGCCCGGGTCCGTCGCCATCACGACGGCGGATGTCCCCGCAGCGGGCGCGCTCGCAGCATTCTCTCCCGCAGGCAGCGCAACAGCCCTCGTTTAGACCACCACCGCTTTTCCCAACCGCCAAATGACCCTGGCGGGCGCCCCCGCGCGCCCGCCAGACTGTGAAAGGAAGCCAACCATGATGCACCCCATCGCACGACGAAGTGTTTTGCAGGGAGCAGGTGCCGGAGCACTCGCACTGTTGATGAGCAGTGTTCCCAGGCCCACAGCCGCGCAGGCCCAAGCATCGCTGCGCGCAAAATTCCACATGACCCCGCCGTCGGGCTGGCTTTGCGACCCACAGCGGCCCGTCACCAGCAACGGCGCCTACCAGCTGTACTATCTCCACTCCGGTGCGAACAACGGCCCCGGAGGCTGGGACCACGCCACCACAACTGACGGCGTGAGCTTTACCCATCACGGCACGGTGATGCCGCTGGAACCGGACTTTCCCGTGTGGTCCGGATCCGCCGTCGTCGATTCAGCCAACACGGCCGGATTCGGCGCCGGCGCAGTGATTGCCCTGGCAACGAAACCAACCGGCGGCATCCGCAAATACCAGGAGCAATACCTGTACTGGTCGAACGACGGAGGCTTCACCTTCACCGCACTGGCCGACCCGGTGATCGTCAACCCGGATGGGCGCACGGCTGTGACACCCGCCGAGATTGACAATGCCGAGTGGTTCCGCGACCCCAAGATCCACTGGGACACCGCACGTGACGAATGGGTCTGCGTCATTGGGCGGGCACGCTACGCGAGCTTCTACACGTCTACGAACCTGCGCGATTGGAACCTCAAACTTAATTTTGACTATCCCAACCACGCACTCGGTGGCATCGAATGCCCCGACTTGTTCGAAATGACCGCCAATGACGGCACACGCCATTGGGTGCTCGCCGCCAGCATGGACGCCTACAGCATTGGGCTGCCCATGACTTATGCCTACTGGATGGGAACGTGGGACGGTGAACAATTCATAGCCGATGACCTCACGCCGCAGTGGCTGGACTGGGGCTGGGACTGGTACGCCGCGGTAACCTGGCCATCCATAGGGGCTCCGGAGACGCGGCGCCTGGCCATCGCCTGGATGAACAACTGGAAGTACGCCGCCCGCGATGTGCCCACCGACGCAACGGATGGCTACAACGGCCAGAACTCAATCGTGCGCGAGTTGCGGCTGGAGCACCAGTCCGACGGCCGTTACAGCCTCCTCAGCAGCCCCATTGAATCATTGACGAACTACACAACAGCAACCACAACTGTGTCCGAGGCGACGGTCAACGGAAGTTTCACCCTGCCATTCAACGGCCGCGCCTACGAGCTCGAACTCGATATCCGCTGGGATGCCGCGAACAACGTTGGGGTTTCCGTGGGACGCTCAGCCAACGGTTCCCGGCACACAAACATTGGCAAGTACGGCAACGAGCTCTACGTTGACCGGGCGCCGTCGGACTTCAGTGGATACTCACTGGCACCCTATTCGCGGGCCGCGGCGCCGATCGATGCGAATGCCCGCTGCATGCACCTGAGAATCTTCGTGGACACCCAAAGCGTTGAAGTGTTCGTCAATGCCGGACATACGGTGCTCTCCCAGCAGGTGCACTTTGCCGATGGCGACACCGGAATATCGTTCTACTCCGACGGCGGAGCGGCAACGTTCTCCGGCATTACCATCCGAGAACTCGACACATCCAGCTGAACGTTCCACCCCAGCCCACACAGACCGATCCGGGCCTGTTCCTAGGGCGTGTCTCCAAATGAGGGGGTTCGGTGTTGGGCATCATTTTGGGGTGTATTCCGGTTATTCCGTTTTGTCTGATGCCCATCAGCACGGCACGAACCTGCCCCGCCACACAGGGGGACCTGTCGAATGACAAGAACCTGCTGGATGAGCCCGTCGAGCATGCCGTCGGCAAGTCCCGCGGCGGGCTGACGGTCACGATCCACGCCCTCGTTGACGGCAACAAGCGCCCGTTGGTGCTGCTGCTTGGCCCGGGCCATGGCCGACAAGGCCTACTCTTCCAAAGGGATTCGCAGCTACCTGCGCTCCCATGGCATCCAGTGCGTGATCCCGGAGAAGGAAGACCGGAAGGCCAACCGCCAGCGCAAGGGTTCCGCCGGTGGTCGGCCGGTCACCTACGACGAGGAAGCCTACAAACGCCGCAACGTCCTCGAGCGATCGTTCAATACCTTGAAGCAATGGCGTGGCCACCCGCTATGACAAACTCGCCCAGACATGCCGATCAGCCACGGTCCTGCAAGCCGCCGTCATCTGGACCGCAGCATTAGGAGGCATCGCCTAGCCAAGAAACCCTTAAGAGCCGCCCGGACACGGCCAATCGGATCGCATTGCTATTCACCCGCGGGGTCCAGCGGACGACTTAGAGACTTATCCTCATCCCCGGGCGGATGTTGTGGGACAAGAGTCCTTGTTCGGCTTCGTCCAATCGCTCGGCCAGGTTTGCCTTGGCCTCGTCCACTTGGCCTTCCTGGACGAGTCGGCAGAATTCCTCGTGCTGGGCCAAACCATGGGAGGTGACGTGTTCGTCTGCCTCCTGACGGGCGATGACCAGGCGCAGCCGTGTCATGAGGTCCTTGTGGGTTTGCGACAGGATCTGCGATCGTAGGAAGCCTACGGTGCGGGCGTGGCACTGCGAATCGGCTTGGACGAAAGCGAAGACGTCGCCGTTTTCCACCGCTTCGCGCATCCCGTCCACGGCGTGCTGGAGTCCTGCCAGTTCACTGGCGCTTGCATTGCGTGAGGCCTCCACCCCGGCGAGTTCCAAGACCTTGCGGGCCCGGTAGATCTCGGAGATGTCATTGGCGTCCAGGCTTGTCACTTCAAGAACGCGTGTGGCGGGGTTGCGGACCAGGAGGCCCTCGTTGACCAGGGTATTGAGTGCCTGGCGGACGGTGGCCCGGGAGATGCCCAGTTCCTGGGCCATGGCGTCCTCGGTGATCCGGGCCCCGGGGACAATGTCGCCGTTGAGGATTTGCTGCCTCAGTGCAGTGGTGCTCAACTCCGCTGTGGTGGTGCGTTGGATCTTGTTCACGGTGTGGGGCTCCTGATGTTCTTTTCCTCTACCGGTTTCCTGCCGGCGTCTTTCACTGTTGTGCCCAGTGTATTGGGTTTACTGTTCGCCGGGGCGCCGGGGCGCTGGCGGGCTTGCTGGATGCGGGCTGTCAAGGAGGCGGGCGGGTCTAAATTTGTCAAAGAGAGGCTCTGGTTCGCCGAAGACTTCGGCCACGACGCCGGTACCCAGCAGGGGTGCCAGGGTTACGCCGCTATGGGTGGCGACGAGGTATAACCAGGGCACTGACGGGACTGTCCCGATGATGCTTTGCCCGTCGGCTGGCATGGCGCGCCGGCCGACGCCGAGCTCGCTGATGCTGGCGTTCTCCGTGTTGTGCAGCAGCGTTTGGAGTCGGCTGATGAATTCCCTCGCCAGCGCGGAGGTTGTCCCGGGGGCTGCGCCGGCAGCGGCTGTCGCGTCCAGGTCCAGGGCCTGGAGCATCAGCCGCCCTCCTCCGGCTGGCCTGACGTTCAGGTCCGGGCTGGTGACCAGCCGGGTGACGTCGGTAGTCAGTGGGTTGGTGACGGCGAGGTATCCGACCGTGACGTCGCCGGGTTCCCGGTATTCGGTCATGACGGGCCCCAGACCTGCTACGGCAGCTATCGAGTTAGTCCATCGGCCGGCTGCGCTGATGACGTGATCGGCAAGGATCGTCGACCCGTCGCTGAGTCCGACCACTGCCCCGGAGCCCTTTCCGGTCAGGTGCACCGCCTCGACGCCGGAGAGGAGCGTGAACTTGTGGCCGCGGGACTGTCGGAGCCGGTGACGGATGTACAGGTTGGGGTAGCAATGAGCTTCGCGGGGGAAGAGCGCAGCAAAGTCGACGTTGGTGGGGATTCTCAGGTCGGGGACCAGCCCCTGGGCGCAGCCGGGCGTGATTTTCTCTGCCTCGTAGCCTAGCTCGCCCAGGCGGTCCAGACGTCGCACGAGTTCGGTGGCATGTGAAGGGTCAGTGGCGAATTCAACATGGCCAGTGGGCGCGAACCAGTCAGCGCCAGCGCCAGCCAGACGGTAGTGGGCGTCAACTCCCGCGCGGTTGAGCTCGAAGTAGTCCTTCGGGTACTTGTTGTTGGAGTTGACCCACCCGTAGGAGAGCGAAGACGTGCCAGATCCTGGGGAATTTTTGTCTATGAGTGTCACGTCGGCGCCACGGGAGGCGGCCTCGGCCGCAATGGAAACACCGATCATGCCTGCCCCGATTACTGCAATCTTCATTTTGGCTACCTGCCCTCTCGTGGGTTCTACAGCACTTTGCTCAGGAATGTCTGGGTGCGTTCTTCCTGCGGGTTCAGGAGGACGTCTGAGGGTTTGCCACTTTCAACGACCACTCCTCCATCCATGAACACCACGGAGTCTGCCACTTCCCGCGCAAACCCCATCTCGTGGGTGACGACGATCATGGTCATGCCGGTGGCTGCCAGGTCCTGCATGACATCGAGCACCTCTCCCACCAGCTCCGGATCCAGTGCCGAGGTGGGTTCATCAAAGAGCATGAGCTTGGGTTCCATGGCCAACGCCCGGGCGATGGCGATGCGCTGCTGCTGCCCGCCGGAGAGCGACGACGGATAGGCGTTTCGTTTTTCACTCAGGCCCACGCGTTCCAGCAGGGCTTCGGCCCGCGCCTTGACCTGGGATTTGGGTTCCTTTTTTACCCCGACCGGCGCCTCCATGATGTTCTGCAGTGCGGTCATATGCGGGAAAAGGTTGAACTGCTGAAACACCATGCCCACTTCTGAACGCATTCTGGCGATGACCTGGGGACGCAGTTCATGCAGCGCCCCGGCCTGCTCCCGGTAACCCACCAAGTCGCCGTCGACGGTGATCCGCCCGGCCGAGACTGTGTCGAGGTGGTTGATCAGCCGCAGAAAGGTTGACTTTCCCGATCCGGAGGGGCCGAGCAGGGTCATCACTTCTCCCTTCTGCACTTCGAGGTTGATGCCCTTGAGCACGTCGTTGTGGCCGAAGGACTTCCATACCTCCGTGGCCGTGACCATGGCTTGGGGTGACTGGTTCATGGCGATCTCCTAGCGGGTGCCGGCGGTGGCGCCGCGGCGTGTTTGTAGTTGCAGCAGACGGCGCAGCAGTCCTTGGCCTTCCAGCCGGTTGCTCCGGCCGTAGTGGCGCTCGATGTAGAACTGGCCGATCGTCATGAGGGTGGTCACGATCAGGTACCAGATGGAGGCGGTGATCAACAAGGGGATGGTTTGGAAGTTGTCGGCATAGATCAACTGCGTGGCATACAACAGTTCCGGGAAGGACAAGACGCTGACCAGGGAGGTGGTCTTGAGCATCGAGATGACGTTGTTGGCGGTGGGCGGGACGATCACACGCATCGCCTGGGGCAGGATCACCCGTCGCAGGGTCCGCAAGTTGGACATTCCCAGGGCATGGGCTGCCTCTGTCTGGCCCTTGCCAACGGACACGATTCCGGCCCGGATGATTTCCGCCATGTAGGCGGCTTCGTTGAGTCCGAGCCCCAGGATGGCGGCCATAATGGGGGTGATCAAGGAGTTGGTTTCCATGGCGAACAACGTGGGGCCGCCTGGGATGGACAGGCCCACGGTGGGGTAGAGCGCCGAGATGAAACCCCAGAACAGCAACTGCACGAAGACGGGTGTTCCCCGGAAAAACCAGATGTAAAGCCCGGCCGGCCCGGACAGCGCCGGATTGGTGCTCAGGCGCATGACTGCCAGGATGACGCCCAAAACCAAGCCCAGGACCATGGCTGCCACGGTCAGCTGGAGTGTGTTGCCCAATCCCGCCAATACACGGGGCGAGGTGAAGTATTCGGCCACAACGGGCCAGCCGAAATTCGGATTGGTGGTTACGGAGCGGAGCATGAGAAGACCGGCAAGGCCCATGAGCGCGTAGCTCGCCCAACGCACCGGACGCTTGAGTTTGATGACCTTCTCGGGGGACCTGCGCCCGGAGGCGGCCGGGCCGTCACCGGCCACAGCCACCTTGCCGGAGACGGTGATCATGAGCGGGCCCCGTTGATTTCAGATTTCTCAATGGCGATGGGGGACAGGTTCCACTTCTTGAGCAGCGTTGAGTACGTGCCGTCGCTGATGAGTTCGTTGATGGCTGCGTTGACCGCGGCGGTGAGCTCGCTGCCCTTGGGCAGGGCAACGCCTCCGGGGTTGGGGTTCTTCAACAGCGGACCGACCGTTTCGAACTTTGTGGGGTTCTTCGCCGCAGCGTCGGCAAGTGGCGGGGCATCGAGCATGACGGCGTCAATGCGGTTGCTCTGCAACGCCAGCTCTGCCTGCGGGGCGGTCTGGAACACGTTGGCGGTGGGGGCTTCCAGCCCGGCGTCCTTGCACGTGGCGCTCTGCTCCGGCAGGAACGTTGTCTGCTGCAGGGAACCGCGGATGACGCCGACCTTCACGCCGCAGGCACGGTCACTGGTCAGTCCCTTGGGATTGCCCTTGCCCACCAGCAGCAGGGTGCCGTTCCAATAGTAGGTGGCGAAGTCGAGGGTCTCTTCCCGCAGCTTTGTGTCACCGATCGAGGACACCGCCATGTCGACCTGCTTCGCCTGGAGCGCCGGAATGAGTGCATCAAAGGACGTGGGCACAAACTCGACCTTCAGGCCGAGCAGTCCGCTGATGGCGCTTGCCAGATCCGGATCAAAGCCCACAATGGTCTTCCCGTCCTCGGCCATGGACTCGAAGGGAGGATACGTGGGGTCCGTGGCCACTCGGATCTTGCCGGATTCCACCATGCCGGCCGGCACCATTGCCGCGATGGTCGAGTTTTTCTCCGGGGCTGCCGAGGCCGCGCCACCTGTGCCTTCGGGTTGTGACGGCGAAGCAGCACTGCAGGCGGTGAGTGCCAGCAAGCTCGTTCCGATGGCTAAGACCATGAATTTTTTGGCCTTGATGTGAATACCCATATCACCACTCCTTAGTATCAGACTGTCTGACAGACTAAGTGTCACACTTCACAACGGCTGCGTCAATGGGGGTGGAGGGACTGGTCGTTTGAGTTGCGAAAAGTGTGTGGCTGTAAAACGGCGTGGGGTAGCGCCGCGGGCAGAAAGACAGGCTGGGGTCGACGACCTGGCCAGGCTGGGCAGCCGGCCCGCCAGGCGGCCGGACCGAGTGCACTTCTGGCCCGGCGAGCCGCCGGCTTCCGTAGGGCGCGTTGATTCCCGTGGCCGCCCGCGACTGCCAAGCCGGAGTCAACGCCGGGCAGCCTTGATTGTCAGCGGGGAACTGTGCCGATCTTTTCAAGGACGGTGAGTTCGGATTCGTTGAGCCGTTGCGTCAGGTTCTGGTGGGCTTCTTCGAGGCGGCCTGCCAGAATTTTTTTGGTGAATTCCTCATGGATTCTCAGTGATTCCAGGTTGTCCTGCTTGTCGACGGTCACATGGGCAATGGCGATCCGCAGTTTGGACATCAGCAGGGTGTGGGCTTCGGAGAGGTTCCGGGATCCGAGAAAACCGACGATTGCGGCATGGCAGTCGTAGTCGGCCTCAATGAAGGCTTCCAGGTCGTCTGCGTCGACGGCCTTGGCCAGGCTTTGCAGGGCAAGGCGCAATTGCTCGAGCTGCTGCGCTGAGGCAGTGGCGGCGGCATTGATGCCGCCCAGTTCAAGAAACCGGCGCGCCCGGTAGATGTCCCGGACGTCGTCGTGATTGAGGGTGGTTACCTCCAGCACGCGCGTGCCGGGATGCCTGGTCAACAAGCCCTCCAGGAGCAGGGTGTTGAGGGCCTGGCGCAAGGTGGGGCGGGATACGCCGTATTGCTCGGCCATCGCCTCCTCGGTCACCGGGGTCCCTTGAAGAAGCCGGCCGCGCAGAATGGATTGGCGCAGCACTGTGGTGACGCGTTCGGTCACGGTCTCACGGTGGATCTTGCTCACGGGAACTGTCCGCTTTCAATGTAAGGCGAAGGTAGGCGCGACGACGAAGTGGAAACTCCATTCTCCACGAATGCTCCGACGCAACGGTGCCGGCAGCCGGATCGCCGGATCCCGCCCGGTCTTCCGACTGCCGCTCCCTAGCCGATTGTCAGGGCAGCACCGGCGGGTGCCGGCTCCGTGTGGACGTTCACCAGCACGTCTGCCAGGGTAAGCCCTGCGATGCCCATGGACTCAGCGTCGCGCCCGGTCAGGGCATAGTCCGTCTGGTTGTAGGCATTCGTAATGGTGATGCAGGCATCGATCATCGGTGTTGGCACCCCGCCCATTCGCGCCAGTGCCTGGATGGGCACAAGGAGGTAGGGAACGTCTTCGCTGATATAGCGGTGCTTCGGCGAATTTGGGGCGTTCGTGATCTTGCTGTGGGCATCGGAGCTGCGATTGAGCTCGAAGACGGAAGTTTCGTGCAGCCCGTAGAGGTTGTTCATGGCGGCGAGTTCCGACATCAGCGACAAGCCCAGCGAACGGCCGATAGCCTGGCGTTCCTCCTCCATCACGGCGGCGGCACGTGCGGTCGCCGGTGAGCAGCAGTCCCGGTAATAGTTGAACTTCCCGTCGAAGTTTTCAAGCAGTCCCATGCTCAGGGTAGTCAGCAGTGGATGGCCGCCGAAGTTGATGTTTTCCAGCCCGGCAGCCAACACGTTCTCCAGGGCAGTCAGCGGCAGTGGCATGAGGGGGGCCAGCCGGGCTATGGCGTCCTCGGTGCGGGTTGATGGCAGTGCGGCGATAGGCAGGCAGGTTTTGAGGCCCATGATGGCGATTTGGGCTGGGCCGGTGATGCGGCAGGCCCATGGGCTGGAGATGGCCTCAACAAAGATCAGCCGCTGGGTGTAGCCACGTTCCTGCTGGCGGCGGCGCAGGGCAAGGCTTCCGAAGTTACCGGGCAGGAGCATGATGATCTGGTCGTCGCGCAGGTACGGCAGCAGTGCGTCGAAGAGTGGAAGTTGGGCGAAGGACGGCACCGGCAGCAAGAGCACGTCGGCGAAAGCTGCGGCTTCGCCGACGTCGTCGGTGAGCGTGTGGACCGCCTGAAATCCCGCAAAGTCCAAGTCTGCACCGTCCAGTGTCGCGTCGGCGCGAATGCCGCCGGCCTGGCGGATGTCATCCAGTGGCTGGGCGAAGCCGGGGGATCCGTACAGGCAGACGTCCACGTTCAGGGCTGAGAGATGGTAGGCGGCGGTCAAGGCGGCGTTGCCGGTGCCGATGATGCTGACGCGGTGGGTGGAGTTCATGGTGTTCCCCTTCAGGGAGTCGTGCTGGGATGAGAAAGTGGGCAATTTGGTGGGATGGTCACGACAGGGCTGCGCCCACGGCGACAAAGACCGTGCACAGGACGATGAGGATCAGCAGCAGCGGGCCGATGAAACGCAGGTATCGCTGGTAGGGAACCTGTGCCAACGCCAGCCCGCCCATGACCACCGCCGAGGTGGGTGCCACCAGGTTGATAATGCCGTGGGCAGACTGCAGGGCAGTGACCACAACGGCGCGGGAAACTCCCGCGAAATCGGCCAGTGGGGCCAGGATGGGCATGGCAAGGCCGGCGTGTCCCGATGACGAGGGGATCAGGAAACCCAAGGGCAGGTTGATCAGGAACATGACGGCTCCGAAAACCGCGGAGCTGGTGTTGGTGACGAGGTTCTCCATCGAGTTAAGCACCGTGTCGGTGATGTAGGCGTTGTTCATGATCACGGTGACTCCGCGGGCCAGGACGATGATCAGGCCCACCCCGATGAAGTCTCCTGCCCCGCGTACAAGGGCGTTGGTCAGTTCCTTTTCCTTGAGTCCGCCGATGAAACCGACCACAATGGAAGCCACAATGAACAGCGCAGCCAGTTCCGGGAAATACCAGTCCAGTTGCCAGCCGTAGCTGGCAGCGCCGGTTCCGCCGATCACCTGGGCCCAGGGGACGATGGCGAAGATCATCATCGCAAAGGTCAGCGCAACAACCACGAGCACCACTTTTTGGCGCCTGGTCAGCACTGTGTCGGTGCCGGCGGAGGCGAAGCTGCTGCTGGGCATGTCCGCCACCAGGGATTTACTGGGGTCCTTCTTGACCCGGCGGGCGTAGCGCAGGACGTAGAGAATCGAAATGGTTGTCAGGACCACGTACATCAGCACGCGAAGTCCGATTCCGCTTCCAATTGAGATGTCAGCGGCTGCTGAGGCAACACCGGTGGAAAAGGGGTTGATGGTTGACGCGAGAACGCCGATGCCTGCCCCGATGAGAATGGTTCCAGCCGCCACCACCCGGTCGTAGCCAAGGCTCAGCATCAATGGCACCAGCAGCGCGTAGAAGCCGAGGGTCTCCTCGGACATTCCTTCCGTTGTGCCGCCAATGGAGAACAAGACCATCAAGACCACTATGAGCACGGCGCCGCGATGGGAGAATCGCTGGGCCACCCGGGCAATGCCATTCTCTATGGCGCCCGTGCGCATCCCCATCGTGATGAACACTCCGATGGCCAGAACAAACATGAATACCCCGGCTGCCCCATAGAGCTCACCGCTCTCATAGGGGCCAATGAATCCTGTGGTTGGATCCTTGACGCCATAGAGCCCGTTGATGGGGGCAAGGAACAGCTGCATGAGCCGGTCGCCCCACGAAAGGTTTGAATCGATCGCATGATAGGTCCCGGGAATGGGTCCGCCATCAGCGTTCGTGTTGTAAGCACCGGAGGGCAGCACCAGCGCGGCAAGCCACACCAGGATCGTGACGCCGGCGAGCACGCTGAAGGCGCTGGGGAAGCTGAAGTGTCGGCGCGGCTTCACGCTGGGAGGTGGTGCAGTGATCTTACTAATCGGCATGTCAATCCTTGGAGGTGATGAGCTAAATACAGTGCCCGGCGGCTGGGTTGCCAGCCGGAAAGCGGCCCTGGCGCGATGGGCCGCGGTGCGGGATGGGCCGTGGTGTAGGCAGAATTCCGTTGACAGCACTTCAATGCAAATCTTTGTAATACTGTCAGCTTGTCTTACAACGATTGTGATTGGACTCTCATATGTTTGTCAAGCCTTCCGGCTTACTGAGGGTTGCGTGATTGCATCCGCGCACCCGCTCGACGTCAAAAGACTGCGTGATGCCGGTGAGGCTTGGCTGCGGGGGAACTGGTCTCAGAGAGGCCGTGAACTGCGCAGCAAGCTGACATAGGAGAAATTTGTCATCGGCAAGGGAGAACCAAACCCCAATGAGCCCAAGATTCGCAGGACCGAACGTGTTGAATCAAGAGTGAAATTGGGGCGCAGCATTGGTGGCTTACTGGCTAGGCTCGAGGTCGTGCAGCAGTTGGGCGGGAGTACCCACCACGTCATACAAAAATCGCACTTTTGAACACGCAACAGGGGCTATTTAGTATCTTGTCCTGAGGTTTAGTAGTACTGGCCAATCGGGCCTTTTCGTCTGCGGGACTTTCTTCAGATCCTCGGTTATCATCATGATGATTCCGTGGGGACACGGAGCAAGGACCCCGATGGCTGGGCGAGGACCGTGTCCAAACGGAGGTTTCACTGCCAGCGCGTTGGCCACAGCTCTCAAAAATCAGGCGTGGAATATCCTCTTTGCTCTGTTGCTGGAACCGTTGGCAGGTTAGGCTCTGGCCATGGCGATGGATCCAGTTGAGGCGAATCCGCAGAACTATCGGGTGGTATTTGAGAACGACCGCGTTCGTGTGCTCGAGTACACTGACATGCCAGGACACTCAACCACCACGCACCACCATCCTGACAGTGTGATGATTACGGCCAATGCTTTTCGCCGCCGACTGTCGTCCAACGGACATAGCGTCGATGTGGAATTGCCTGCCGGCGTCGCACGCTGGATGTCTTCCCAAGACCATTACGGGGAAAACATCGGGGAAACGGACACTCATGCGTTCTTTGTCGAGCTTAAAGAGCCAGCCCCCAATTCACCTCAAGTCAACGGCGGCTCGTTGGGTCCGGAGGAACCCTAAAAACTGCTGGATCGTCCCCGCAGTTACCGAGAGATTTGTTGGAGTGCCCAGGAATTGCCGTCGGGATCGCTGAAGTACGCGTAACTAACGCCCCCGCCCATGTCGCTGACCTCAGACACCTCAACCCCATTGCCGAGAAGTGCGTGACGGATGGTGTCAAGGTCATCCACCACTAAATGCAGCCCATGGACTGGTGCTGCTTTGGGGTCACTGATGCCCACACCGATAACGATGGAACATGCTGATCCTTGTGGTGTCAGCTGGACGACGCGCATCCCGTTGCCCGGCTCGATGTCATGATCGAGATTGAAACCCACCTGATCAACGTAGAACGCCTTGCTCCGGTCCACGTCCGTTGAGGGTAGCGGCACCAACTCCAAGCGCATGTCCACAGGGACTCCTTCCACCCGCAAGGTTCGCGGAATCATGGCAGGGGGTGGCCTGCGTAAGTGCCATATTACTCACTTTGGACAGAGCCACTACGAAGGGAGCCCGGATAGCAGCCGGAGGGGCTTCGTAATTAGCCCTGGACCCTCTGGCAGAAACGTCTAAAGCGGCCCAGGGACACTCTAGTGGTGCTCCCGAGCGGTCATTGTATGCGCCCCGGTTTTCCGGCTCGGGCAACAGTGATTGACTGTGCCACGGTCATCAACGTGGCCAGCGGCTACCTCGCGAGCCATCTCGCGAGCCATCTCGACAAGGCGCTTTTCAGGTCAGCAGTTTACGCAGTCCAATGCCGTAGCCTGCTCGTGCGACAACTGTTCCAAGTGGTCTGAGCCAGCGTGGCAGCCACGCCGGCCGGAGGCTCTGGCTCCAGACGACCAGGACCTCGGAGCCATGTTGCTCGACGCTGGCCTCGACTTCACCTGCTACCGGGCCAAATTTCGACACTTTTAGACGTCCCGGATTTCCCTCACTTGGTGCTTCGGCTCGGCGTACCAGCATGCGGTCTGCTATTTTCAGTGGCCCCAAGGACGTGCGTCCGACAAATTCCAGGCCATCGCGCATCCGGCTTCGTGCTGGCGTCACGATGGTGAGGGGAATGGCTCTGGAGTGGCCATCCAGATCGGTCAGCTTGTTCCATATCTCCATGGCGTCGCCGATACACCGAATCCGAAGGGTGAACGTATCGTTGAAGGACTCAC
>JBDTQM010000070.1:0-17405 GCA_039932175.1 Specibacter sp. | reverse complement strand
CCGCCTTTGGGGTCTGGGCCTTTGACGGCTCTGACTTCGACTTCTCCGCCGTGCCCTCGGTTGCCGGCTTCCCGGCGCGCGGCGGGTTTTTGGCAGGCCGCACGGGGCTGCCATCGCCGGCCGGGGCCTTGGCCGGGGATGCGCCCGTTGACCCTGCGGCGGCCACGGATTCGCCGGCCGGCGGCGTGTCCACGGGGATGTTTTCCTTGTTCTGCGGGACGTCGTTCTCAGGCACTTCTACCAACCTTTTGCAATGATGCTTCATCCCGGTAGGCCCCTGTGCGGCCACGGCGTGCCTTCACAGGCAGGGCCAGCAGAACCGTCAGGCCCAGCAGGACCAGCTGAACCAGGCTCATGATCGAGTTGAGGGGGTGTACATAACGAATTTCCAGGGTGCCGGCCTCGGCTGGAACCTCAAAGGCCTGCGCCCAGCCCGAGCTCACACCCTTCAACGCCTTGCCGTCCAGCCATGCCTGCCAGCCCGCGTCGAACCTCTCCGCCAGCACCACCTTGCGGCCGCCGTCGCCGGCGGGGATGGGGGCATCAACGTTTTGTCCATCCGACGGGACAGGGGCAAGGGCCTGGCCTTTGGCATCAACAAGCCGCACACGGTTCACAACATCACTGAGCCCGGGCGTGGCGTAGTTGGGCTTTACCCGCCACAACCAGCCGGAATCGGTGGGGCCCACGGTGTCCAGCCCCGGGACGGCATCAATTTCACCGGCCAGCAGCTCGGACGCCGTGTCACCGTGGCGCAGCACCACAAAGCCCACGCCCAGGTCCACCAGCCCCGGGCGCGGATCCATGCCCGTCTTGGCCAGGATGGCGGCAACGCTGTCTTCCAATGCCGCCGTTGCCGGGTCAACGTCCTTGAGGGTTTCCTGCCCCGGCGCGCCGGTGACGCGTGCCGCAACAGCAATGCCGGACATGGCGTCCAACGTGGTGCCGGCGCCCTGCATCAGGGTTGCCTGGACACCGCCGCCGGGCTGCACAGCCAGCACCATGGTCCGGCTGGCTTCCGGTCCCGTGCCGCGATCGGCAGCCGTGGCTGGAATGGTTCCCGTTGTGGCGCCGTGGGCAAGGAAGGGGCCCGTCAGGGCCGGCCTGCTGGGTTGCTCCGAGAACTGCTGGGCACTCCACAACGCCAGGCTTGCCACGGGGGCCGCCACCAGCGCCACTGACAGAGCGGCTGCCGTGACCCGGGCGCCCTTGTGGCGCACCGGCCCGCGATGGGCCGCGTCGTAGGCCCGGGTGTACACGGCGTCGAAGCCCACAACGGCTGCGCCCAGCAGGGCAAAGAAGGCAAGCGAGACGGCAGCGCCGGTAAACGGCGTAACGAGTGTGACGCCGTCGAACGCCACGGCAATCATCTTGGCGCCGTAGGAAGCGGCCAGCGCCAGCAGGGCCACCAGCCACAGCGTGCGCACCATGGCGGCGCGGCGCAGGGGCAGCACCAGGGCCGCAAATGCTGCGGCCACAACGGGGGCACCAATGACCGCCACTGCCACCCAGAGCCACCAGGGCGCGCCCAAACCGGCAATGCCCAGCGCACCGTCGGCGGCCACAAGTTGTTCGGGGAAGCCCAAAAGCTGCTGCCACACAGGCCCGGGGGTGGAAGGCAGGGGCACGCCGGGGTCGGCCAGGAGCGCCCGCGGATTCCCCCACGCCGACCACGCGAACGGCAGGTACACGGCCGCCGAGGGCAGCAACGCCCACCAAATGGTCTTGCCGCGACGGCCCGCCAGTGCCGCAGTCAGCAGGATCCCGACGACAGCCACGGGGAAGAGCGTTGGCGAGGCTGCCGTCACAACCGCCAGCACCAGCCCTGCTGCTGCGGCGGCCGTCCAGGACGAATTGCCGTCAACACCCGGGCGGCCCAACTTCACCAGCGGCCTGGCGGCGGCCAGCTCTTCAAGCCCGCCGTGGACGGCATCCTGGCCCACCACGGGGCTCACGGCGGCGCCAACGGCCCGAATCAAGCCCAGCATGGCCAGCGGAATGAGCACATGGGCCACCAAGGCGCCCAGCCGGCCCTGGCCCATGGCCACGAGCACGGCGGGGGAACCGGCCCAGGCCAGTCCGGCCACGACGCGGGGCCAACGGTGCAGGGTCAGGGCGCCGGCCGCCAACCAGGCAGTCAGGCCCGAGAGCGGAAGTGCCAGCAGCACCAGCCAGAGCGCCGAGACCGAACCGTTGCCGCCCAGCGCCCCAAGCATGGCCAGCACAAAGTTAAAGGGGTTGCCGCGTCCGGCCATGCCGGAGCCCAGGGACACCCACCAATCCGTTGCGTGCTCCCACACCTGAACCAGCTGTTCGGAGACGGGCAGCAGGGCGCCGCCGCTCAGCGCCGGAACGCCAAGGAAACGCGAGAGGGCAACAAGTGACAAGACGGCGAGCAGGCCAATGAGGGCAATGGCGCTGACAACGGGTGCTGTCTTGACGGCCGCCAGCGGTGTCACACCCGTTTCATGCGTCTCACCGGTCGGCTCCAAAATGGACGGTCCGGCCATCTCCACCGGCGCCAATGCCTCTTCCGGGGCCACTGCTTCACGCAGCAGTTTCAGGTGGGCCCGGGCAACCCTGTCCTCCACCATCAATGCCTTGTGGACAGAACGCGGCTTGCTTCTGTGCGCTGCCAGCGCCGCCCGGCTTCGCTTCAAGGTCATGGGCCGCAGGAGCCCCGCGCAGCTTGCCGCGAACATGCGCACAGCGTGTCCTGGCGCCTTGAGCAGGAAACCCGCCATCAACCAATAGACGGCGGCAAGGAAGGTGCCCACGGCCAACAAGGGCACTGCCCAGAGCGGTGCATGCTTGAGCCGCAGGAAGACTGCCGCCTTGCGGGCGGCAACAGCCGAGCCCATGCCGTTGGCCCTGTGCACCACGTGAAACATGTGGGCTTCCGGGACAACAAGGACCCTGTCCCCGGCCAGGCGCACACGGGCGCAGAAGTCCAAATCGTCGCCCGGACCGGGCAAGGCCGGGTCAAAACCGCCAAGTTTTTCAAAAACGTCGCGCCGCACCAGCATGCCGGCAGTGTTGACGGCAAACACATCCGTGAAGTGGTCGTACTGGCCCTGGTCCTGCTCGTCCAGGTCCATCATGGTGAACCGGTCAAACCAGCGCGTGGCGGCCAGGCCAACATCAACCAGGCGCCTGTGGTTGTCCCAGTCAAGCTGCTTGCAGCCCACAACCGTGGCACTGGTGGCCCGCTCGGTGGCTTCCAGGAGCAGCTGGAGGGCATCGGGTGCCGGCGCGGCATCGTCTTGGAGCAGCCAAATCCATTCGTGGCGGGCAGCCTCCCCGTCCGCCAGTACGGCGACACCGCCCGGGGCCTGCGCCGAACTGCCGTGCGCGGCGACTTTGCCGCCCGAGCGTGCCCGCCGCTGGTGGTCAAGAACCGTGTTGACGGCAACCCCGTAGCCTCTGCGGGCGTCCAGGGAGAGGACGTTGCGCTCACCGAGCGCCTTGCGAAGCAACTCCCCCGAATTGTCGCTGGATCCAGCGTCTGCGGCCAACACTTCCTCGGCCGGACGTGTCTGTGCGGCCAGGGCGGCCAAAACGGCGGGGAGATAGGCACCGCCGTTGTGGGCAACCAAAACGGCGGTGACTTTTACTGCTTCAAGAATTAGACTGCTCGCTTCCGCAGCCGCCGGCGTTCACGCTCGGACAGGCCGCCCCAGATTCCAAACCGCTCATCATTGGCCAGAGCGTATTCCAAACACTTTGCTTTAACATTGCAGGCGCCACACACTTTTTTGGCGTCCCTGGTGGAGCCGCCCTTTTCAGGGAAGAACGCTTCCGGGTCGGTTTGTGCACACAGGGCGTCAGTCTGCCAGCCTAGTTCACCTTCGTCGCCAAAGTCGTCTTTCGAAGGCCGCAGCCCTATCCACACCGCCACACCGTCAAGGCCGGTGGCAGGGGCCGGGTGGGACACGGCGGACTCATCCTGCTCATGTTCGGTCAAAAAGGCTGTGGCCGCGTCCGCCAGGGCCTGGCGGTTTTCGCGTTCGTGAAATGCCGCCGCATCTGGATCTGCCGGATCCACATACCAATCAGTGGGCACGCCACGAAAGTGATAGGTGTCCGCAGCCTGCGCCGCTACGGAGTCGTCGTTGAAATTTGCCACACTCAGCTGAGCTTGCCCCATAATCGTCCTCCTGAATGTTGCTGAAAATCCTCTTCACTGATGCCCGGTGCTCCGGTTCCGCAGATGCGGTTTTCAGTGCCCTTTGTCAGCGGTTCGTGGGTCTAATTACATCCATGTAAGTCCCCCACGTCAAGCGGAAGTAGATGATAACCACTACAGTCCACGAATATCCCGCACGCCACGCCCGGCAATTTCATACCAATACATCCCCGTATTTACGCCCTTGAATCGTCTAAATCAGCTGATTCCGCGCAGTCTTGGCGATTTACTGTGACCGGGAGTAAATATACCCCAAGCATTATGTAACCCAGCTCACGTCATAATTTACGCTTACTCCACTCGCTGGAGATTTTACCGGGCCGGAAAGTGGGAAGATGGGGCACTATGAACACCGCGCCCAGCACCCCCGCAGATCTGATGAACTCCTTCCGCAGCCTCCATCCCACGTCCCCCCGGTTGTCCTGGTACGGGCCGGATTCCGAGCGCGTGGAGTTCTCCGGCCGGGTGTTGGAGAACTGGGTGGCCAAGACTGCCAACTATCTTGTTGATGAGCTCGACGCCGAACCCGGCACAGTCGTTGCCGTGGCCCTGCCGCTGCACTGGCGGTCGCTGGTGTGGCTCCTGGCCACGTGGGCCGTGGGTGCCACGGCGGTGACCGGCCCGGTTCCCGCCGGCGCGGACATTGTGGCCACGGCCGATCCGGCCGCCGCCCGGGAGCGTGTGGCGCAGGCAGCGCCGGCACCCCTGCTGGTGGCTGTGGCGCTGCCTGCCCTGCAGATGCGGTGGCTGGGTGAGCTGCCACCGCACACCCTGGACTATTCGGGAGATGTGCGCGCGCACGCCGATGTGTTTTTTGCCGACGATGAGCCGGCTCCGGGCGATGTTGCCTGGTCGCACGATGCATTGACCGTGCGCTACGACCAGTTGCTGGCCGCTGGTGAGGTGCGTGTCGCCGGCACGGCGCAACAGCTGCCGGCCGGACCACAGCGGGTGCTGCTGCAGGTGCGCGACGGTTGGGACGCCGTCGTGCCCGCAGCCCTGAAAATTTGGGCAGCAGGCGGCTCGGTGGTTTTGCTTGACGACGGCGTGGCGGCCGGCGACCACCTGCGCAGCACGGAAAACATCACCCTGGGCTAGGCAGCCGGGGCGCTGCGGCGCTTAGTGCTTGTGGTCCAGTTCGATGAGCTCGTGGTCGTGGTCGAAGCCGGGTTCGGCATCAAGTTCCTCGGTGAAGACCCAGAAGCGGTAGGCGAAGAAACGGAAGATGGTGCCCAGGACCAGGCCGATGACCGAGCCGGCAATGAAGTCCGCCGTGGTTGACTCAAAGCCCAGCACCCAGTGGGAGATGTACACGCAGGCGGCGGCGATGCCCATGCCAACGCCGTTCATGATGATGAACAGGATCACTTCGCGCACCATGTTGGCTTGGCGGCGGTGGCGGAAGGTCCAGTAGCGGTTGGCCAGCCAGGAGAAGACGGTTGCCACCGCGGCGGAGATGATCTTGGCTTTGGTGGGGTGCCCGCCCATGCTGCCGGCAAGCAGCCACAGGTAAATTCCGGTGTCGATGACGAAGGCAACGCCTCCAACAACTCCAAATTTGGCCACTTCGCGCCAGAACAGGCCCATTAGGCCTGTGATGCGGTCCGTCATTGTTTTATACATGGTCCTCCGTCGGGCTAGGGGGGCCAAAAACGGATGGATCACGCTAACAGCCTCACAAGAATTCTAAGGCAATCGGCCGGCGCATCCTGCGCCGGAGGTCCGCCAATGCCACGATTTGGCCAGGAAATTCTGTGACATGGCACCATCACTGCCGCGCAACTTGGCCAAAAGCAAGGAACCGGACAGACTTTCGGTACGCTGGGGACTGTGACTTTTCCTGTAATCGGTGTTGTGGGCGGCGGACAGCTGGCCCGCATGATGGCCCCTGCTGCCGTGGCCCTTGGTTTTGAATTGCGTGTCCTCGCTGAATCCCCGGAGGTGTGTGCCGTGCCCGTTGTGGCCACGGCCCCCGTGGGGGACTACAAAGACTTGGACACGCTGCGCAATTTTGCCCGCGGCGTTGACGTGCTCACCTTTGACCACGAACACGTCCCCAGCGGGCATTTGCAAACGCTTATTGCCGAGGGGGTGAACGTGCAGCCGCGCCCCGACGCCCTGATCAATGCCCAGGACAAGCTGGTGATGCGCGCAGCCATTGAACGCCTGGGCCTGCCCAATCCTGCCTGGGCCGCCGTTTCCACCGTGGCGGACATCACAGCTTTTGGCGACACCCACGGATGGCCGGTGGTCCTGAAGATGCCGCGCGGCGGCTATGACGGCAAGGGCGTGAAGGTTCTGCGCACCGCCGCCGACGCCGCCGCCGCCGCCGACTGGTTTGAGGCCATGAGCCCGCTGCTGGTGGAGGAGATGGTTGCCTTCTCCCGCGAGCTCTCGGCCCTCGTTGCCCGCACACCCTCCGGCGAGGCCCGTGCCTGGCCGGTGGCCGAGTCCATCCAGGTCGACGGCGTGTGCGATGAGGTCATTGCCCCCGCCCCCGCCATTCCCGCCCACGTCGCGGCACAGGCCCAGGCCGCCGCCCTGCTCATTGCCGGCGAATTGGGCGTCACCGGAGTCATGGCCGCGGAACTGTTTGAAACCCCGGGCCGCGCTCCCGGCTACCTCATCAACGAGCTGGCCATGCGCCCCCACAACACCGGACACTGGACCATGGACGGCGCCGTGACCAGCCAGTTCGAACAGCACCTGCGTGCCGTGCTGGACCTGCCGTTGGGCTCCACTGATTCACTGGGCAGCATTGTTGTCATGAAAAACTTCCTGGGCGGGGCCAACTTGGACCTGTACAGTGCCTATGGAGCCGCGCTGGCTGCCGAACCCACCGTCAAGGTGCACAGCTACGGCAAGTCGGTGCGTCCGGGCCGCAAGATTGGTCACGTCAACGTGATCGGTTCCGCCGACGACGACGTTGCAGCCGTCCGCGCCCGCGCCACCACAGTGGCAAAAATCATCCGTGACGGAGCATAGGGAACCATAATGAGCGAACTTTCCACACCCCTCCAGCCCCTGGTGGGCCTTGTCATGGGATCAGATTCCGACTGGCCCGTCATGGAATTGGCGGCCGCCGCGTTGAGCGAATTTGGCATCCCGTTTGAGACGGATGTTGTCTCGGCGCACCGCATGCCCACCGAAATGATCGCCTACGGCCAGAACGCCGCAGCCCGCGGCATCCGGGTCATCATTGCCGGTGCCGGCGGCGCAGCCCACCTGCCGGGCATGTTGGCCTCCGTCACCTCGCTGCCTGTTGTGGGTGTCCCCGTGCCGTTGAAGACGCTCGACGGCATGGACTCCCTGCTTTCCATTGTGCAAATGCCTGCCGGCGTTCCCGTGGCCACTGTTTCCATTGGCGGAGCCCGCAACGCAGGTTTGCTTGCCGTACGGATGCTGGCATCGGCCACCGACGAACTCGCTGCGTCCCTGAGCGCGAAGCTGGCCGTTTTCGCCCAGGACCTCAACGACCAGGCCTCGGCCAAGGGGGCCGCACTGCGTGAGAAGGCAGGCGCCGCATATCCCCTGGCCGTTCGCCACGGAGCCGCCGCCGGCACGGAGGGTGTGAAAGCGCACGCATGAGTTTTAGCAGCCCCAAGGTGTCCCGCGCGTCCAACCGCCCGCCTGTGTTGACCAACCCGGTCCGTTTCCCGGAATCGGCGTCTGCACCTGCGCGCTCAAAACGAGCCTGGTTCCTGCTGCTGCTGACTTTATTGGTGCCCGGCTCCGCCCAAATCGTGGCCGGCAACAAGCGTTTTGGCCGTCTTGTCCTGCGCTGCACCTTCACGATCTGGGCTGTGGTGATTGCCGCCGTCGTCCTTGCCTTGGTGCAGCGTGAAACCCTGCTGAACCTGTTCACCAACCCCATCACCTCGCTGCTGATGGTTGTGCTGCTGGTGGCGGTTGCCGTGGGCTGGGCCATTGTTTTCCTCAATACCTTGAAGATTATTCGCCCGTCCATGCTGGCGCCGGGCATGCGCGGCCTGGTCAGCGGCGCGCTGGTGGTGCTGATGGTCCTGACCAGCGGCTCACTGGCCTACGGTGCGTTTTTGATCAATTCCGGGCGCAACGCCATTACCAGCATTTTTCACAGCGGCCCGGACATGGTGCCGGTGGATGGACGCTACAACTTCCTGGTCATGGGCGGGGACGCCGGTGCGGACCGCACAGGACGGCGCCCGGACTCCATCATTGTGGTCAGCGTCGACGCCAAGACCGGCCAGGCTGCCACCATCAGCATTCCCCGCAACCTGCAAAACGCCCAGTTCTCCCCCGACTCCCCCCTGTGGGGCGTCTACCCGGAGGGCTACAACTGCGGCGATGAGTGCATCATCAACTTCCTGTACACGGATGTGACCAACAACCATCCCGAGCTGTACCCCAACGCACCGGATCCGGGCGCCGCGGCCATGATGGATGCTGCCGGCGGGACCCTGGGACTGCAAGTCCAGGGCTACGTGCTGGTCGACATGGCCGGATTCTCAACGCTCATTGATGCCCTTGGCGGGGTCAAGGTCAACGTGGGTGGCTGGGTTCCCATCAGCGGTGACGACGTCAACGGAACCGGCGACCATCTCCCGCCCACAGGTTGGATCGCGCCCGGCGTACAAACACTGGACGGCTATCACGCCCTCTGGTACGCCCGCTCACGCCAGTGGGTGCCCGAATATAACCGCAGCCAGCGCCAGCAGTGCATTCAGGCGGCCATGCTGGCACAGATGGATCCCGCCACTGTGCTCACCAAGTTCAATGCCATTGCCGACGCCGGCGCCAAGGTCATTGAATCCGACATTCCGGCCGGACAGCTGGGCAGCTTCGTCTCACTGGCCCTGAAATCCAAGGCACTTCCCCTGGCCCGTTTGACCATTGGCCCGCCGGACTTCCCCACGGACTTCCCCACGTATCCCGACTTTGCCGTGATCCACAAGCGGGTGCAGGCATTGTTGAACCCGCCGGCACCGGCCGCCACACCCAAGACGGAGAAGGCACCAGCCACCCCGGCTGATCCTGCGGCTCCCACCGCGCCGGCTCCCGCCCCGGCTCCAGCGCCTGCACCGACGTCGGCACCGACGTCGGATGCTCCGGCGGAACCGGCCGCAACACCGCAAGTCACCGAGGAGTACTTGCAGCAGCTGGCCGTAAACAATGATGAGGCGATGCTCTTTACGTTGTTGGCCAATAACGGGACCTGCTCCCCGGGCTAAACCCGGCACTTCCTTTCAATCGATCTTCAGCTTGTCTTGGTCCAGGAGAAACGCCTTATGTATGCACTCACCAATGTCACCCGTCACTACACCTGGGGTTCAACCACTGCCATTGCGGAGCTTCTGGGCACCGAGGCAAGCGGTGGACCCGAGGCGGAGGTGTGGATGGGCGCCCACCCGGATTCACCCTCCATTGCAGCCACCCCCGAGGGACCGGCAGCCTTGGACAAGCTGATTGCCGAGCACCCCTTGGCAACATTGGGTGAGGAAGTCCACGACGCCTTTGGGGCCAAGCTGCCGTTTTTGGCGAAGCTGCTGGCCGCCGACAAGGCGCTGTCGCTGCAGGTGCACCCCACCCTGGAGCGTGCACGCCAACGCTTTGCGGACGAAGATGCTGCAGGAATTCCCCGCGACGCTGCACACCGCAACTACAAGGATGAGAACCACAAGCCGGAAATGATCCTTGCGCTGTCCAACTTTGAGGCGCTGTGTGGATTCCGGCCCTGTGCCGAAGCGGCGGAGCTGTTTGGTGCCGTGGGCACAGCCATTGCTGCAACTGGTGCGCAAGTCCCGGTGCTGCTGGCGCAGGTTCAGATGACCTTGAACTCGCGCATGGCGGAGCCCATGGTGGTTCGCCGCGCCTTTGAAGCGCTGGTCAACGGCGGCACGGCAACCGCCGAGCTGGTTGACCTTGCCGCCTCGGCACTGGCCGCGTCCACCACCGAGTTGCCCGCAGCGCTGGGCACTGTGGTTGACCTGGCCCGGCAGTATCCGTCAGACAGCGGTGTCCTGGTTTCGCTGCTGCTGAACCGGGTGTCCCTGGTGCCGGGTGAGGCCATCTACCTTCCTGACGGAAACATCCATGCCTACCTGTCGGGGCTTGGCATTGAAGTCATGGCGTCCTCGGACAACGTGCTGCGCGGCGGCTTGACGGGCAAGCACATTGACGTGCCCGAGCTGCTGGAAACAGTCGATTTTGCCCCCCGCGGCGTGCCCGTTGTGCCCACCCGGGTCACCGAGCTGGGCCAGCATGTCTGGGAACCCCCCTTTACCGAGTTTGCCCTGCAGCGCGTGGAAATTGCGGTGGGTGCAGAGCCCATGCCCTTGATCCAGAACGGCCCGTTGCTGGTGCTTGCGGTTTCCGGGTCGGTGCTGCTGGATTCACCCCGCGGCGACATGGTGCTGAGCCGCGGCGGCTCCATTTTTGTCCCGGCCGCCGAGAACCCCGTCATGGTCCACGCCCACGTGGAAAGCCCCGGGAATTCACAGTCGCCGGCAGTGATTTTTGCCGTCACCGTGGCTGGGTAGCGCCTTCCCGGACACGCACCCCACGATTCCAGCGCTGACTGGACAGATAATGCCGCTTCGATTTTTCAAAGCGGCATTATCTGTCCAGTCAAGGGACCACATGGTCCGGTGCCGGTGGATATCTTCTGGCGTTGTCCACAGATTTGCTGAAAATGGCCCATCCGCGCCACGCAGTCTGCACAATTCTGCCCTAATGGGAGCATGAGACGAGCCCGCCCCCTGCCATTGTCCATCGCCAAAGTTCCCTTCACGCTGGAGGGGGCGCTGGGGCGTGGAATTTCTCCTCGTCGGACACGCGCCAGCGACCTATGGACGCCCAGCCGCGGCATCAGGGTGCCCAAGGGCGCGGATTTTCAATTGCTTGACAGCTGCAGGACGCTGACTGAGGTCACACCAAATGGAGTCATCAGCCATCTCACAGCTGCGAGAATCCATGGGTTCCGCCTTCCTTGGCGGTGTGAGGAACAGAACCTCTTTGATGTGGCAAGGTGCATTGGCGAGGGCCGGCCTCGCAGGAAGGGCGTCCATGGGCGGGAACTGGAGCTGGGCCGGCGAGACGTTGTCATCTGCTCCGGTGTCAGGACAACCACCACGCAGCGAACATTGCTGGACATTGCCCCGCTGCTCACCATCGAAGAACTGGTAACCATCGCCGACCAGCTTGTGTGCGAGCACCACCGTACTTTTGGCCCCCAAGTGTATCCGCGCGTGCCGCTCGATGAACTGAATGCCTACATCGCTGCGCACCCCGGTCACCGCGGAATGCGCAAGCTCCGCGCCGCCATGGAACTGGTCCGGGTAGGTTCGGATTCGGCCCGCGAAACTGCGTTGCGCCTAATAATCGGGCGGTCTCCGCTGCCATCCTTTGAACACAATGTTGAGATTGCGAATGCTGCCGGCAAGGGGGTGGTTGGGCCGGACTTGGCGTGCAAGGAGTACAAAACCTGCGCCGAATATGATGGCCGGCACCATTTCACCGCTGGGCAACAGTCCAAAGACCATGACAGGGACTTCATCACCATGGAATTGGGATGGCACCAGGTGCTGATCAACAACGACGACATTCGCTCCGGTGAACTGGTGGTTGTCACCAAAATTGCCCGGGCACTCAGACTCGGAGGCTGGCCGGATCCCCTAAATCTCGCCGGCAGGTCGCTCGAAGGGCTTCTGAACACCCGCAAGGACTTCGGCTGAGCACTATTGCAACGCTGACTGGACAGATAGTGCCGCTCTGAATAATCGAAGCGGCACCATGTGTCCAGTCACCGGGCTCCCAGGCAGACGGAGCCGGGCGCGTCAGCGCTTGAGGATGCCGCGGGCCTTCTTCAAGGAGGTGCGGGCCTTCGTCATGGAGGTGCGGGCCTTCTTCAAGGCCTTCCGGCCCATGGGCAGCGCCTTGGCGAACAGCGGATACAAGGGCGACAACCCCAGATCCCAGGAACCGGCCAGCATGTCCTCATGGTCGGCGAATTGCTTCTTGAAGTCTGAAATGCCGTCGTTGAGCAGGCCGTTAAAGTCGTAGCGGGTGCAGCCGTCGGCCCGCATCAGCGTGAAAGCCGCCCATTTGACCCCATAGTTGACGCGCTGCTTTTGGCCCTCGGCGTTCACCCCGCCGTAGAGCTCAAAGGCCGTGTGCCCGCTGCGGGCGAGCCAGACAAACGCCAGCACCCGGTCACCGTCAAACGCCGCGACGATGGGTGAGGCTTCCCCGAGGAAACGGGCGATGTCGCTGTAGTAGGCGTCCTCGTGGATGCCAAACCCGGCCCGGTCAGCGGTTTCCCGGTAGATGGCGAGTACCTGCTCCCGCTCGTCCGCAGTTTCAACCTTGCGGAATTCGACCTCGCTGCGCAGGGATTTACGGACGTTGGCGCGGGTCGACTTGGACATGGCAGCCATCAGCTCATCATCGCTGCGGCCCAGATCCAAAATGAGTGTGCGCGGAATCAGGATGGTGGTGGCACTGCGCGCCCACCCCGCCGCCGGCAGCGACGCCACGGCTACGGAGCCGGCCTCCCAGTCAGGCTCAATGCTCAGGGCCACCGACTTATGGGTTGCCTTCACATAGCGTCCGACGGCGGCCAGCACCTCAATCTCCCGGCCCGCCTCAGCCTGGGGCCCCCTGGGCAGGTAGGCCAGTGAGCGGAAGGGGAACGGCAGCGGGCGCAGCAGAATTTGGGCCGAACCGACCAGCTCGCCGTCCTCCAGGACCAGCACCCGGTCCACCCGCCAGTTGTGGGCGGCCTTGGTTTCACCCCACCCCCACAACTGCATGGGGTGCCCCTGCTGGGAATCAACAGCGGCATCCCACTCGTCACGGACACGGCACGGAACAACGTTCAAAGTCATGCTTCAACCCTACCGGCTGCCAAGCGGTGTGGCGGTTGGGTGGACGGGCCGCTCGCGGGCAGTATGATTTCCTCGGTCGCGGGGCGACCTCGAAAATCCATCCCCGCTCCGCGGCCTGTACGCCCAACCGTTGCGCCGCTGGCTGCGCAGGCGGGGCAAGGGGCCCGGGAGCGGCTTCGGGCGCCCGCGAAGCGGGCGGGGTCCCTTGCGCCGCCTGCGCTGCGGGCTAGGTGGAAGGAGTTAGCGGCGGCGGCCGTAGGTCTCCCACTTGGCAGCCTGGTGCTCGCCGTCAACGAAGCGGACGGTGCCCGACTTGGAGCGCATCACGATGGACTGGGTCAGGACGCGGCCCTTGTCGTAGCGGACCCCGCGCAGGAGGTCGCCGTCGGTGATCCCGGTGGCGGCAAAGTAGCAGTTGTCGCTCGTGACGAGGTCGTTGGTGGACAGAACCCGGTCAAGGTCATGGCCGGCGTCGATCGCCTTCTGCTTCTCCTCATCGGAGGTGGGCCAGAGGCGGCCCTGGATCACGCCGCCCAGGGTCTTGATGGCGCAGGCGGCCACAATGCCTTCGGGGGTGCCGCCGATGCCCATGAGCGCGTCGACGCCCGTGCCCGTGCGGACAGCTGCAATGGCGCCGGCTACATCGCCGTCGAGGATGATCTTGGTGCGGGCGCCGGCGTCGCGGATTTCCTGGATCAGCGGCTGGTGGCGGTCGCGGTCCAGCACCATGACTGTCAGCTGGTTGATTTTCACGCCCTTGGCCTTGGCGATGAGGTGCAGGTTTTGCTTGACGGGCAGGCGCAGGTCAACCATGTCGGCAGCTTCGGGGCCCGTGACGAGCTTCTCCATGTAGAACACGGCGGAGGGGTCAAACATGGTGCCGCGCTCGGCCACGGCCAGCACGGCAATGGCGTTGTTGATGCCCATGGCCGTCAGGCGGGTGCCGTCAATGGGGTCTACGGCAACGTCACATTCGGGGCCGGAACCGTCGCCCACCACTTCACCGTTGTACAGCATGGGGGCTTCGTCTTTTTCGCCCTCGCCGATGACAACCACACCATTGAAATGCACCGTTGAGAGCAGCGAACGCATGGCGTCCACGGCGGCGCCGTCGGCCAGGTTCTTTTCACCGAATCCAACCCAGTGGCCGCCGGCAATGGCCGCAGCTTCAGTGACGCGCACCAGCTCCAAGGCCAGGTTGCGGTCCGGCTCGCTGTCGCCCACGGCGAGAGAGCGGGACAACTGCGAATAGTCAGCTTGTGATGCTTTTTCAGCCACGTGGTAACCCCGTTGTTCAGGTAGGCGCAGATTTTCAGTGCGCGACGGTGCGCACTCCTGCCATGTTTTGCCTACGATAGCCATCATAAGCGAAGCAGCCGCCGGGTCCGTGGTGATGTGCGCCACGTCAAGGCCTGCGGTGATATTTCACAGGTGTTTTCTGGGAGGATGGTCACGTGAGTGATTCCAGCCCTACCCCTCCCGTTAAGCCAGTTATTGCCGCCGGAGCAGCAAAGCGCGCCAACGCCTCTGTCATTGGCATGCTCCTGGCCATGTTCTCCACCGTCGCGATTGTGGTCACAATTGTGTGGCTTAATCCGCAACAAAAGGCGGAGACGTACCGGACGCCCATCGACGTTGCAGCCATTGCCAGCCATGCGGCCGACACTGCCGGGTTCACCCCCGTGGCGCCCGCCCTGCCCGATGGCTGGTACGCCAACTATGCGCGCTGGAACCCGCCGGGTGCTGACGGCGTCTCCTTCTGGGACGTAGGTTACGTAACATCCGCCAACACGTTCATCGCGCTGCGCCAGTCCGGCACGGCCAACCCCACCTGGACCGCCGACCAGGCCCATGACGCCCCTGTTACGGGAAACCGCACCATCGATGGCCATGTTTGGGAGCTGCGTGATAAACCTAAAGGGGACCGCAGCCTGGTCCTGGCGAGCGGGGCAACCACCATTGTTTTGACCGGCGCGGCAGATTTCAAGGAGTTCGATGTCCTTGCCACCGCCGCAACCAAACTGCTGGACGCCGGCCCGGCTGCCACGCCCGGCAGTTCACCCAGCATTTCAACTACGAAGGGCAGCACCCCATGACCGGTGGCGAAAACGTCGACGCTGTTGTATTCCCGCCGCACACACCCGCCGAGGCGTGGTCGACCCTCATTGCGGGCAACGGCCGTTTTGTCGAGGGCAAGTCCTCCCATCCCAACCAGGATGCCGCCCGCCGCGCCTCCCTGCTGTCCACCCAGCACCCGTTCGCCGTCATCTTTGGCTGCTCGGATTCGCGCCTGGCCGCCGAGATCATTTTTGACCTGGGCCTGGGCGACGCCTTCGTGGTCCGCACGGCCGGGCACGTCATTGACAACACGGTGCTGGGTTCCCTGGAGTACAGCGTGGACTACCTGGACGTGCCACTGATTGTGGTCCTGGGCCACGACAGCTGCGGCGCCGTGACGGCCACCAAGGAAGCCGTTGCCACGGGCAAAATGCCGGCCGGGTTCATCCGCGACCTGGTGGAGCGCATCACCCCGTCGGTGCTCACCTCCCTGCGCAAGAACAAGGACAGCGATGTCAGCGACATGATCGAGGAGCATGTCCGCCAGACGGCCGCCCGCCTGGTGGAGAACTCCCCCATCATCGCCACAGCCGTTGCCCGCCAGCGCACGGCAGTGGTTGGCCTGACGTACCGCCTCAGCGACGGAAGCGCAGACCTGGTCTACAGCAACGGCTCCATCTCCTAGACACCCCCTGTGGAAGGCCCGACGGCGTGAGGCAACTCCCGCCGTCGGGCCTTCTGTGCATCCTCCCGGGCAGGCGCCACGGCGTCCCGGCGGCGGGGCACGGTTTTTAGCTCGGGGCGCGGCGGCGATATGGTGTAGGCATGACTGATACTGCCGCGGCTACCGCACAAGAATTCCGTATTGAACATGACACCATGGGCGAGGTCCGGGTCCCGGCCAACGCCCTGTACAGCGCACAGACCCAGCGCGCCGTGGA
The DNA here is from genome assembly GCA_039932175.1 of Specibacter sp. Lineage (GTDB taxonomy): Bacteria > Actinomycetota > Actinomycetes > Actinomycetales > Micrococcaceae > Specibacter. The sequence goes on along the minus strand of JBDTQM010000070.1, from coordinate 1,356 downwards.
AAACTTCCCGATTTCGGGCATGACACTGGAGTCAGCCCACATTGCCGCCCTGGCCCGCATCAAGAAGGCCGCGGCCACCACCAACGCCGAACTGGGTGTTTTGGATCCCGATCTGGCCCGCGCCATTGAAAAGGCAGCCGACCTGGTGGCTGCAGGAAACTTCGACGGCGACTTCCCCATCGATGTATTCCAGACCGGTTCGGGCACTTCCTCGAACATGAACATGAACGAGGTTCTGGCGAACCTGGCCAACAAGGCCCTGCTCGTTGAAGGCTCCACGAAGACAGTTCACCCGAACGACCATGTGAACGCCTCACAGTCCTCCAACGACGTGTTCCCCACCTCCGTCCACGTGGCAGCCACCTCGGCCCTGATCAACGACCTCATTCCGGCACTGGCCCACCTGGCCGAGTCGCTGGAGCGCAAGGAAGCTGAATTCGCCACGGTGGTGAAGTCCGGGCGCACCCACTTGATGGATGCCACTCCCGTAACCCTGGGCCAGGAATTCGGCGGCTACGCAGCCCAGATCCGCTACGGCATTGAGCGCGTGGAGTCCTCACTCCCCCGCGTCGCCGAAGTTCCCTTGGGCGGCACCGCTGTTGGCACGGGCATCAACACCCCGGCCGGCTTCCCGCAGCGTGTGATCGCCCTGCTGGCCCAGGACACCGGCCTGCCGCTGACCGAAGCCCGCAACCACTTTGAGGCCCAGGCCAACCGCGACGGTCTCATTGAGGCATCCGGCCAGCTGCGCAACATCGCCTACTCCATCATGAAGATCAACAACGACCTTCGCTGGTTGGGTTCGGGCCCCAACACGGGCCTTGGCGAAATTGCCATCCCCGACCTGCAGCCCGGCTCCTCGATCATGCCCGGCAAGGTCAACCCCGTCATCTCCGAGGCCGCCATCATGGTTGCCGCCCAGGTCATTGGCAACGACACCACCATTGCCCTGTCCTCCACCAACGGCGCGTTTGAGCTCAACGTTGGCATCCCGGTCATGGCCGCGAACCTGCTGCAGTCCATCCGCCTGCTGACCAACACCTCCCGCGTCATGGCCGACAAGATGATCGACGGCCTCACCGCCAATGTGGAACGCGCCCGCTTCCTGGCCGAGGCGTCCCCGTCCATCGTGACCCCGCTGAACAAGTACATCGGTTACGAGAACGGCTCCAAGATCGCCAAGCACGCGGTGGCGAACGGCCTCACCATCCGTGAAGCAGTCCTGGAACTGGGCTTCGTTGAGCGCGGCGAAATCACCATCGAGCAGTTGGACAAGGGTCTTGACGTGCTCGCCATGACCCGCCCCCCGCAGTAACCCCCTGCCTCCACCCTGCCGACGGCCGGTGGCCACCTTTG
>JBDTQM010000069.1:0-17654 GCA_039932175.1 Specibacter sp. | reverse complement strand
AGCACCAAGGGAGAGCCTTCCCGGCCCGTGGTGCATCCAGTGTCGCACTGATGAGCACCTGCTCATCGAGAGCGTCGACGAATCCTTCACGCGCCCGGGGGAGCTTCTGGAGGTCAGTTATACGTGCCTGGAATGCGAGAGTTTCTGCGCCCGTGAGGTGCCTGTCAATTCCCTCACCCCCGGGGTTGTTTACGAATTTGCCAGCTGGCCTTGACGGACCAGGACGGGCAATACCTGCGCTGTGGGGAGCCACGACCTGAGGCTCCCCCGGAGGGCGCACCCATATCCGGCCTTGGAGGAGGGGATGAAGCGGCATGTAGCAGTTATGCCATTTTCGACGGTGGCACGCGACTTTGTGCGAAAACAATGGGGCTATTGGTTGCTGGTGCCTGAAGCTGCCCGTGGGCGGGTCCTGATACCTTCTCCCTACGACCGGGCCCAGGAAGTGGCCGTCACAACTTGACCGGTGACATGGATGATGAAGCATTCGCCACTGAACACGATTGAATCTTGCGCAACGCTGACAGAAGGGGACACTCGCACCGGATCATCATGAGCGACTATTCAGCTACCGAGGGCTCGTCCAGCACACACCCTGCCGACTGGGGCAGGGCCATGGCCGTGGCCTTGACGCGCCTCGTTGACCAGGCCCGGGCGGATGGCCACGATATTGAGTCCGACCAGCTCTATGGAGCTGAGCTGCACCTGACAATCGCAGAAGCAGAGCACGGCGTTCAGATCACACTCCGATGGAGCCCTGATGAGTTAGGTTAACGGGGGTACCCGGGGCTTTGACGAGGTAGGCGAGACAACAGGAGTCTTGTTCTTGGATGGCATTATTGAAGGACTCGTCGGAGACCTACAGGACGCTAGCAGCCGAGCCCACCTACCCGGACGGAGCCTCTAGGTAGCGGTGTGGACCGTGTCCTGCCCTTGGCGACCGGCAGGGTTGGTTGACGGCGCTGCAGTTACGGCCACTTGCTCGCCCACCACCAGATTATCCGGAGGATTCCGTTATCCCGAGTCGTTGCCGTCCGGTCCGTCGTGGCGCGGTCGTTGTTGGTCATTGCTCGGGATAATTATTTGAGTCCGGCGAGGCGCAGGATCAGATCGTCGGGTCCTTTCCAGATCGGGGCGAGGTCGGGTGTGGTGCTGGCTGCTTTCTGGATTGCCTCGCGGACAGAGTTCCTAGATTCGAAGCCGAGTTTGCTGAGTAAACCGGAGACTTTCTCAGTATCGACCTGATCCAGGTGATCGAACTTGGGCGTGACCAGCGCTGTCCTCCCCTCCTTTATCGCGGTTCCCGCTGTACTGGAGAAATCTTGGGGACAGGGGTAGAGCTTTAGCGCTGGTGCCTGTTCTCGTCAGTGCCATCAATGTCTGTGTCGATTTGTTCCTTGCGGATTTCTTCGGTGACTTGCTGCTCTTCGGTTACGGCGTCGGTGTTGAGCCGGATTCGTTCCACGGGTACGGTTTCCTTCTCCACCACGGGTCGTTCGGCATGCAGGGTGACTTCGACCTCCTCTTCGGTGAGCTCTGCTCCGCTCAGGGCAGCGTCGCGGTTGCTCTCGGTGATGGGCTCGCGTTCGATCCTGACTTCCTCATGACTGACCGGCACCGTGGTAGTAACAGTCTCGGACACCACGTACTTGCGCAAGCGGGCCTTGCCGCTCTGGACCTTTTCAGTACCGACCTGCAAGCGCTCTTCTGACCGTGTCATGGCAGCATCAGTGTTTGGCCCAGAGGTGTCCTGGGCCTGCACCATCGACTCATCGTGCCGATCTTTCGACGGTGCCTTTGATGATTGCTCACCGACCTCACCAGCGAGGAGTCCGGGATCAGAATCCGGCGATGAATGTCCCAACCCGTAGTACTGAAAGAGGGCTTCTTCTTGCCCCACGCTCAGGTGCTCATCGTCGTCGTTCATTCGCGGGGAATCCTTGACTGTGGACTTGTCGTAGGGGACGCGGATGGAGTCTGCCTCGATGGTGCCCTCCGCCAATGGGATGAATCTTTCTGCAGTGCCAAACAGGCCCGTCTTGACAGTGACCCACTCGGGCTGACCGGTGTCATCATCCATATAGATCTGGCCGATGTGGCCGATCTCGTAACCGTCACCCCCGATGATGGTCCCTCCACGGCCAAGCAGGTCCTGAAGCTGGTCAATACTGATCATGGTGATTCTCCTCTGTATCGATTTCTACTTTTTGACTTCTACTGTGTTTATTTCTTGTGGCCAGAGCCGGCATAGGTCCTGGCGTTGTGGGGGAGGATTAGTCGGTGTTTTTGCCGCCGTGGGTATCAATGTGTTCTTTACGGACTTCATCAGCGAGGTGGTGGCGTGCGGTAATAATGTTTTTGCGGACAGTGATGCGTTCCACCGGGACGACTTCCACACTCACCACGGGGCGCTCCGCGTAGAGGATCATTTCATAAGACCCTTCCGATAGGGGCCTCTGGTTGAGTCCCACGCCGCCTTCCACCAATGGAATGCTTTCGCGTTCGAGACGGAATTCTTCCCGACGAATTTGCAAGGTGATTGCCAGGTCTTCGGTCACGATATATTTACCCAGCCGAACGCGTTCAGCGGCATAGGTCTGGGAACGTACACGGAGCTGCTCTTCTGAACGGATCATCTCCACAGCGTCGTCACCACCTCCTGCATCGGGAGTATCAGTACCTTTTGAGGGGTCATCAAAATGCCGATACAGTCTGGCCTGAAAGGTGGCGCTGATTCCTTCGGTGGCCTCCAGAGCCGGGGCGTCCAATATCTGGACCGCCTAATAGGGAACGTGGAGGGTATTGCCTTCCAATGCGGCTTCCTGCAGGGGCAAGAGAATATCTGCGTTAAAGGGGATCACACTGCTAATACGAGCAACCGCTGGTTCACCACTTTGGGGATCTAAATAGATCTCACACGCGGTCCCCATCTCCTGTCCATCTCCGGAATACACGACGCCGCCGGTCATGATGGCGTCAATGTCCTTGGTGGTGATCACTGCGCCCTCCTCAGGTGTGAGTGGGTCCCTTTACTTCAGGACGGTGCCTGTTGAGTGGACCACGGTTCCGGCACTTTGGCTTTTTGCGCTGACATCGATCTGTACACGACGCTTGTACAGGGGTGCTTCCAAGGCTGTGGAGAGCTCAGAGAAGGTGGTTCTTTCTAGGTGACGTAAAAGGGCGCGGATGTCAGCCCGATCATTGACGGTGACTTTCAGCGTCAGATCGGGTTCGTCGGCTGTTCCTCTCAGGAGCACTGAGGAGGACACCACATCTGGCAAGGTATTGATTTGGTTCTCTAGCGCTGTGGCTAGTACCGCTGGCTCGCACGTCGTTCGTCCCTGTGTCCCGGATAGGTGCAACCGGTAGGAGTCGGCGGTGTTTTTCCGAGGTACCTCTGCGATGATCCACAATAACGCCAGCACGCCGACAAGCACCCCCATCAGCAAAATCAACAGGACTAGCCACTGCTGGGCAAAGAACGGGTGAAGTTCGCCGGTGACGATCTTTGCCCCCGCTGGTGGCGAGGCGGTGAACGTTTGCAATATCCCAGTAGTTTGTAGAAGCACGGCGATGCCAGCGGTGAGGATGAGGACGCCCAGAATCGTCAACCAAGTACGATTCAAGGTTCCAGCTGTTTGTCTCATCGGTTTTCCTTCCCGGTTTGCTCATGCGTGAACATGGATCTCATTCTTGGGTGTCGATGGTCGCGGTGATCCGCGGTACGGGGTCCAGGCCGATCGTGTTCAGACGCTTCTGAACTTCTCTAATGACGCGGGCGTGTAGGTCGCTGGTTTCCCGCAAGTAAGTGTGGACTTTAAGATGTACGTGCTTAGAACCTGCGGTAGCCGATGCGCTGCTGACACCATCGATCATCGCGCATTGGGCCCTGGCCACGTGGGCCACTGCACCTTTAGTCATCACCGTTTCGCGCTCATGTACCCCTGTCACAGATTTCTTCCCCTCGGCTTCCTGACCTGCGGCACCGCTGCGGACTGTCAGTGCGTTGAAGGAACCAGGAATGAGCGCGCATAGGAGCAGGATTAACCCCACTACAACGGCGACTATTCCGATGGCCCACACGGATGCGCCGTTCCATGACTGGCTGACCAGCCAGTCCCGCGGTCCGGCCAGGAGAGTGGACCAAGTCCCGTCGATGAGTCTGGCTATACTGACCCAAACCAGCCCAACACTGATAGCCAGGAGCAAAATTCCGGCAACTAGAGCAGGTATGGTACGGCTGGGTCGGCGGCGAAGACGGGTGGAGCGTCCATCGTTGCGGCTCATAGCAACTTCCTTTCCCCACCGGCGCCATCGTCGGTATTGGTAAGCCAGGAAACCTTAATATCCACATGGCGGACTTCCACCCCTGTTAGCTCGGTGACCCTCGCCCGGATCCTTTGACGCAGATTCTCTGTTGCTTGCCGCAAAGGAACGGGGTAGAGCATGCCGACTTCCACGCTGAGCGTGGCGATGTTCCCGCTGAGTTCAACCGACGCTTTGGGCCTGACGGAGAGGTCAGCATGGGCGCCGATGCCCAGAAAACCGCCCGAGGAACCACCAGCGACTGATTCATCGCTGGCGACTTGGCTGGCGATCTTCTCGATCACCTTATCCGCCAGCACTGTCTGCCCGCGAGAATCGAGGCTGCTATCGACGATGTTATCGCGCGTGTCCAATGACTGCGTGTGGATGCCTTGCGGGTTCATCGGCTTGTTGCTCTACCGAATAAAGCCGACAGTTCTAGTTTCCCCTCCGCCACCCGACCAATAACCAAGCCGATGAAACCTAGGACCACGGCGGACACCAGCGCCCACCAGCCACCGAAAGCCAAAACTATTCCAAGTACTAAACCGATCATCAGGCACCATCGTGTAGTAGACATAGCCATTCTCTTCCTCCCTCGGACTCCATGGTGCACCGGGCGGGACTCCCGCCCGGTGCGGTTGACTTACTGAAGTTCAGCCTTGTGTTCCTGCTGGTTTTGCTGGGCGTTGTGGTCATCTTCGGGGAGGTGCACATCGGTGACGTTGACGTTGACTTCAATCACTTCCAAACCGGTGACGTGCTCGACTGATTGGATGACGTTGCGGCGAATGCCTTGGCTGACCTCGACGATGGAAACACCGTACTCAACCACGATGGAGACATCGATGGCTGTTTGACGTTCGCCCTTTTCAACACTGACTCCACCACTGACGTTGGTCTGCGATCCCGGGATCCGTTCGGCGATGGCACTAAACGCACGCCTAGCCGAACTGCCCATGGCATAGACACCAGGTACTTCCCGCGTGGCCATTCCAGCCAGCTTCTGAACCACGGTTTCCTCAATAGTGGTATCGCCGCGGTCCGTATGCAACGCATCATGGCGTGGGGGCTGTTCTTGCCGCTGAACTGCGCTGCGCTTCTGCTCCTCGGGAGTAGGCACAACGCCAGCGGAAGTTCCGGGGGTTCTGGGTGACTCGGCCATGAAAAACAGCTCCTTCGTGAAGATGTGTGATTTCCCTTACATAGATAAAGACGCGGCGCAAAGGGAAACGTCACGCGTGAAAACAATAAGAATTTTCCTAACGGGTCAGGGCTAAAGTTCCGCTAGTGCCCAGCATGTGGCATATTGGGGCCACACGCCGGTATCTGGCTTCAGAGAAGGGATAGTGCATGAATGAACGCGGCCCCGACTTGGACCACGATGAGGGAAGTGTCGTCGCACGCGCCCAAGACGGGGACCTGGCAGCCTTCGAACAACTCGTGATGGCCTATCAGGATCGACTGTTTAGTCTGGCGTACCGGATGCTCAACAACCGTCCGGATGCCGAAGATATCGTTCAGGAAACACTAACCACCAGTTGGCGTTCCTTGCCTATGCTCGTGGATGTAGACGCCTTTGGTGGTTGGCTTTACCGGTTAGCAACTAATAAGTGCCTAGACCTGCTCCGTAAGCGCTCCACCCATCCGGAAGCGATCACCGATCCAGAGGAACTGCGTTTCACTGCAGAAAGCGGTTCTCTCCATCAATCTTCAGATACCGACCCGGCTGGCCTAGCCGAGAGGTCCGCTCAACAACGCGAGCTCACCGAAATGCTGAACATTCTTCCGCCAGCCCAACGGGCCTGCTGGCTCTTGCGTGAAATTCATGGCCGTAGTTACGCAGAAATCAGTGACACACTTAAGATCAGCCCCACAACGGTCCGAGGCACACTCGCCCGCGCAAGGCACCAGATAGCAGAAGGGATGAGCCAGTGGCGCTAGATGACACTCCCCGCCTCGGCTGCGGCCGCAGCATCGATCAGATCTGGTCCGGCATCGACCAGCCACTCTCCAGGCATGAAGAACATTGTAAACACTGCCAAACAGCCAGGGCACGGTTGCAAGAACTTAAGAAGGCAACACGCGCGCTGGCCGAAAGCGACCAGCAGGATCCACAGCTCAAACCCCGCCCCGGGATCACCACTACCATCATGGATATCGCCCGGGCAGAGGTACGCCGCGGCCAAAGACTCCTAGTCCGCTCCACTGAAAACGGGACCATCGAGATCAGTGAACAAGCACTGAGCACGGTGATCCGAGGCGCGGCAACCGCTATCCCCGGCATCCACTCCCGACGCTGCCGCATCGACATACACTCCGGCACCAATGACTCTTCAGAAAACACCCTCCCCGCCAACCCCCACACCGATCCTGTACTGATCATCAATCTTCACGTTGCTGCCTCAGCCAACATCAACATTCCCCGAACTATTGCGGCGCTGCGGCGAGAGATCCACACCTCACTCCCGGCCGGAATAGGTATAGATGCCGGAACAATCAACATCACAGTGGAGGACCTTTACGATGTCTGAACAACCCCTCCAAGGCGCCTTGGTTAACAGTCAAATGATTGCCTCTCTCGCCGCACGCACCGCACTGGAAACACCCGGAGTTCTCAGACTCGAACCCACCATCCAAGGCTTCCTCGCCCAGCTCGGACCCGCGGCCCTGCGCAGCCTGCTAAAACCCAAAAGTCAAAACGGCAGCTACCGACATGACGGCGTCACCGCAACCATCATCGATGGCACCGCCCAAGTTGACCTCGATATAGCCACCGACATCGCCTACACCGCTTTAAGAGTTGCCGAATCCGTCCAAAACCGCGTCCGCGAGACCCTTCAGCACACCGGGCTGACCCCCGGCCATATCCACATCAACATCCTCGCCATAGAACCCCGTACAGACATGGCCAAGCCCTGACCGCCGGTATCCGGCATCACGGCAAATCCGTCTCTGCGCCCGTCCCTACGTGGTATTGATCCAGCCTATGAGACACACCACTAGCACCCGCTGTTGCAGGACACCTCTGCTAAAGGTTCGGGTTGCGATACTCGACGCTGGATAGAGCGTTCGGTCGAACGCTCTATCCAGCTCAGGTCCGGGCGTTTCTGGGCCGTCGTGGTCCAAGGCGATTGTTACTACAGGTGTTCATTGGTCACCAGCGCTCGTTACTCACGTCGAAGAGGGACATTCGCGTGATGTGAGAGGCCAGTGCTAGATGATGGACCTTCCTTCTTTCCGGGCCTGGCTCCAGTCCTTGAGGAAGGCGCTGCAGATGATCCAGAGGACACCTGCAACAATGATCGGCCAGATCAGTACGTATGCGGTGAGAAGGATGATTTCCATGGTGTTTTCCCTACTTTTGGGCGAATTCGGCTAAGGGGTCGAGGTCATCCGGAGTCCCGTGTTCGACGTCGTGCTGCGGGTCGTAATCTCCGATTCGTTCTTTGATCAGCTCGAAGTCGAAGTTCTCTTTGTTCTTGAAGGACATCAGGTAGCAGATGATGGTACTGACGGCATAGGCTGCCAGCGATCCGGTGATCACCGTGTAATCATGCAGGAATCCGATGACGAACGGGGCCGCTACAACGGCCCCGACGATACTGGTGATCAGGGCCGGTTTCAACCCGAAGAAGCCGAAAGCCATCAATCCTAGGACAATGCCGATTCCTGCGACTGACAGGATGTCGAAGAAGATGCCGGTAAACCCGTCCATGGAGAACCACGCAAACCGGACTGGGATGAAGACGGCAAGTGCGATGATTACCGATGTTGTGAAGGCCTTATTGGTTACCTTGCCCCAGTAGAAGCTCGCGATGACGGGGAAGACCAGTGCACCCCAGAGCGCACCAACGAAGACGAGGAGGTCGAGGATGTTCATTTGTTGGCTGGCGAAAATCAGGGCGGCGGCGGTAGCGACGATCATCGTGATCCGGCCAATCAACAGCATGGTGGTCGGATTGGGCTTTTTCGCCACGTTCTTTCCGTAGACGTCTGCCATCATGATGGATGACAGTGCCGACAGGTCCGAATCTGCTGTGGATGAAAGCGCTCCAAGGATCATCACGAAGAACAGGCTCAGCAGAACAGGCCCGAGGAAGGTCGATGCCATCTGTGGGATCAGGTTGTTGACATCTCCACCGGCCGGTGCCATGCCTAGGTACAACGCCATGACACCGATCAGTCCGACACCGATCACCGTGGCGCCGTAGCCAACCGTCGCTGTCACGAAGGTCTTTTTGATCAGGTCCTCACGCACGGCGAAGAGACGCTGTGCGATGGTCTGGTTGCCGATGGCATACGCCAATACTGCGGCTATGTATGGTGCCCCTTGGTTTAGGAACGCATCACTGGAGAAGAAGTTGGATTGTTGAGGGGTGAGGTTGCTTGCACCCTGAACGAACATATCCGGCCCACCAGCGGCGAAGAATATTACCGGGATGATTACTACTACGGCACCGAGCATCGCCACGACCTGCGCGAAGTCTGTCAGTATCGAGGCGCGGAAACCGGACCAGAGCGTGTAAAGGAGTACACCGACGGCGACGGCGAGGACGCCCTGACCGAAGCTAAATGGCGAAAGAAGAGCGACAAGAGCGCCACCGGCAATGAAGTTCGACGTCAGGCTGATGACACTGCCAACGATGTTGGAGCCGACGAGCATGAGTTGGCTGGAGCGGCCGTGGCGGGCGTGCATTATTTCGCCCAGTGTGTGGGCTTTTGGGGCGACCGCCCGGATACGTTTGCCGAAGGGATAGATGAACAGAATCATCAGTGCGCCCCACAGACCGTAATGAATGGGCCCAGAGATGCCGTACGTGTATCCAGAGGTGGCGGAAGCATAAAGTGACGCCGCCCAGATCCACGTCGCGGTCATGCTAGCCGCGGAAATCCCAAACCCTACTTTGTTTCCAGCGGTCATGTAACCGTCGGCGTTCTCTTTCTTCTTGCTGATATAGGCGGACACCAGAAAGGTGCCTCCATATACGAGTATGAGGAGCAGAATAACTACCCATCCACTCAACTGATTCAAGCCCGGTACGTTTGGCAAAGTTTCTCCTCTTTGTCATCACAAGGTCATCTCAAGCTGCGGATGCGACTCGAAACAATTGATCGCGCTGCCTCCATCGGCTGGTCTGCGCCTCATCAATTTCCAGCCGATAATGTGATCCAAGTCACTGCGTTGACCCAACGATGACATGAACGAGGGTTCAAGTCAACCATTTGAACCCACCCAAAAGATGACATATTATGAGGCTCGTGAGGTCATTTGCCACTAAAACGAGTGGCTAAAATCTTTTTTATCAATCTTTTTCTACTCAAACTGATAGCTGAATTAGCGACGCTCCCTCACGGGGAATACGCGTGACCTTGATCGCCACGAACGACCCTACTTCTGATAACAACGCCGCCACAGCTACGGTGCTATGCGCTTTTAGCTAGGGCGACAGCATCCAAAATTGGCCATTCAACGCCCCTAGAGAGTGCGGCAAGAAAGTACAGTGTCTAACTGCATGCTTGAGAAATTGCCAACAGCCACACTGTGGCCCATAAATGCGTGGAGATTCGTCGGGACTGGGCGACTCCGACGGTTCTGCAGGCTCGTTCTTGTTAACTCCAGAGCTCTGGGATATCGCACCAAAGCGGACTGGCGGGTACAGAATTCGGCGTTTTGGCTCATTCATAAGGAGTTCATCATGATAGTCAAGGATCGAATCGTTGATCTGCTGGTTGTAGGTGGCGGTGCAGCAGGAATCGTAGGCGCCAAGACGGCAGCGGCGCTGGGGGCGCGGACTCTGCTGGTGGAACAGTCTCGTATGGGTGGTGATTGTTTATGGACTGGATGTATTCCGTCTAAAACGCTCCTCTCAGCCGCCGAGCATGCCACAACAGTGCGTTCCCTCACTGGACAGCCGCCGGAATTCGCGGCGATTAGGGAGCGGATTTTTCCGCGATTAGCACCATCGAACCCGCAGACTCCCCGGCCGCTCTTACAGCCGCTGGAGTGGAGTTCGTTCAGGGTGCCCTAAGGTTTCGCGCACCTGGTGTGGCTGAGGTCAACGGCGAAGAGATCCGCCACCGGCGGGGCCCCATCACTACCGGTATCCCGGGAATGGGTCCTGACCTAGTGGTGACTTCGGATACGATCTGGGAGATGGAGACCCTCCCGGCCACGTTGGCCATTGTCGGAGGTGGTCCTATCGCCTGCGAACTCGGACAGGCCTTCGCGCGCTTGGGATCGCAAGTGAACCGCCCCGGGTTTAATGGAGGGTGTTGATTCCTTGAAAGGATAAGCATCATGGCACCAGCGAAGAAGTATCCCGATGAGCTTCGTCAGAGGGAAGTGCGCCTCGTGATGGACGCTCAGAAGAATCCCACTGGCCGGCGTAATGCAGCTGCTCGTATTGGTGCACGGCAGGGCATCCCGGCAGATACTATCCGGGGCTGGGTACGCACAGTTGAGATTGATCAGGGTGTCCGGCCAGGCACCATGACCGATGAGGCAACGCGGATGGCCGAGTTGGAGCGTGAAGTTGTTGAGTTGCGACGGACCAATGCGATCTTAAAATCAGCGTCGGCTTTCTTCGCGGCGGAGCTCGACCGCCCCTCACGACGATGATTGCCTACATCGACGAACACAAGGAAGAATACGGGGTCGAGCCGATCTGCAAGCAATTGCAATTTGCCCCGTCAACCTACTACGCGGCCAAGTCTCGCCCTGAGTCCAAGCGCTCTGTTACCGACGCTGTGACGACAGAAAAAATCAAACAAGTGCACACGGAAAACTACAGTGTTTACGGGGCAAGGAAGGTCTATGCTGCGCTCAATCGTGCTGGATACAGGGCGGCTCGTTGCACGGTGGAACGACTGATGCGAAAGACCGGTCTTCATGGTGCGCGCCGGGCCAAGGGGCCCCGCACTACCGTGCCAGGGCCTTTGGCCGAGCGCCCAGCAGATCTGGTTCGGCGGCAGTTCAGCGCGCCGGCACCGAACTGTCTCTGGGTTGCGGATATAACTTACGTCCGTACATTTTCCGGTTGGGTTTATGCTGCGTTCGTGCTCGATGTTTTCTCTTGATGCACCTGCTCGGCTACTAGCTCGCACCCCGGATCCGAAATATCGGCGATACCCGCCTCTACACGCCCACCAACGATCCAGATCTTGCCACCTTGGCGCCGCTGATCGGAGAAACCATGAACACCAAAACCATCACCGCGCACTGGGATGGAATCCTGCGCCTGTCCACATCCATCAAGACCGGGACCGTGACTGCCTCCTTGATGATGCGCAAACTCGGCGCCTACCCGCGCCAAAACGGGCTCGCCACAGCACTGCGCGAACTGGGCAAACTGGAACGGACTCTCTTCCTGTTGGCCTGGCTCCAAAATCCCGACCTGCGCCGCAAGGTCACGGCCGGGCTGAACAAGAGAGAAGCCCGGAACACCCTGGCGCGGGCAGTATTCTTCAACCGACTTGGAGAGAGCCGCGATCGGTCCTTCGAGCAGCAGCGTTTCCGGGCATCAGGGCTGAACCTTCTCACCGCGGCCATCGTTCTCTGGAACACCGTCTACCTTGACCGCACCATCACCACCTTGAATCAGGAGGGCAACGCGACTGATCCTGACTTGCTGCGGTTCCTCTCGCCCCTGGGCTGGGAACACATCAACCTCACCGGCGACTACACCTGGCCCTGCGCCAACCAGATCAAGCCCGGCAAGTACAGGCCACTACGGCGATCGGTAAAAACCTTAGCGTCGTATATTCTACTTTTTCACAGTAAGCCACCCCGGCTAGATCCAGATCAACCGTGGTGCTTAATATTCGGCGAATTTATCCTGTGGACCGGTGGCAGGAGTTCGTCTATTTTTTTTCTTCGAGTTTCAGCGCAACACCCAGTGCCAAGAACGTCGGCGCCCAATGTCCAATGAAAATTCCCCAGCGGTCCGATTGTGCCTTGGAATGGTCCTTCTTGGCGCGGCTGATCAACCACGATCCCAAGGATAAGGCGATGGACGCGAATCCACCGGCGTATGCGTATTCGCTCTTGATACCTGCGTTGTGCAACATCTCAATCATGGCAACTCCCTCACATGGTTGGGCTTGAACAATTTGACTCTGCCACAAGTCACCACGAATTTGAAGAGATTCAACCTGCGGCATGGACCAGGCTTGTCATACAGCAACGGCTTTCCCCCACCAACGCGGGCCCAGCACACCCCCTTGATGCCCGGATGCAACCAGGAAATTCCGGCACGGGAACAGCTCGGGCCTCTTCACCACCTGTAGGAACTTGCTCGTTCGTTCCCATCGCGACCAGTTATCTGTGGGATCCGGGGTTCCATCCAACGGCCCCGGCGGAGTTCCTCAGCATCTAGCAAGACCTGAACTACTGTTGATGTATTGACTCATTTAGTGGCTCTCTCGTCTTGGCCGTCGATGTCTGCGGGTTTCCAAACACAAAGGTGGCGCCGCACTGAAGGTGCGGCGCCACTGGAAAAGCCCGGCCAACGTTGCCCGGGAACTTACTTGTCGAAGACGTCCTTGGCGGCATCTTTGAGATGCTCACCGGCTTGCTTGGTCTTCGCTGCGCCCTGATCTGCGGCGCCTTCGGCTTGGAGCTTCTCATTATCCGTGGCATTGCCTACTGCCTCTTTGGCCTTGCCGGTGGCTTCTTGTGCTTTGTTGCCGATCTTGTCTCCGAGACCCATGAGGTCCTCCTTAGTTAATCAGTCCAACAGTTACCCCACCAATTTTAGCCACGGCAACTGGGATTGTCATAGAGAAAGCTACGCGGGCATCTTGACATGATTCCTCGGGGAGATACCGCGTTGACTCATAGAAAACGTCCGCGTAGCCATCTACGTTGCCTCATTTGATTTGCTCCGCCTCGGCTTAGCGTTTTCCTCGGCATAATCGCTACCAAACAACCTTTGGCTTAGTAGCGACAACGGCAGCGAGTTCATCAACGACCACTTGTTCATCTACTGCCTCGAGCCCCAAATCACGTTCACCCGGTCCCGGCCTACAACAAAAATGACGGCGCCCATGAGGAATAAAAGAACTGGATAAGCTCAGGGCATAGAATCAGGCCATGCCGAACACGAGCCATCCCCAGCAAACGCGGGTCGAGCACCGGTGGCCGGCGGTCCTTGGGCTGCTCTTCGCCTTGGGTTTGTACGCAACACTGCCCAGTCCTTTCTTCCCCGCCGTACGCTACTGCGTCGTGACCATCGGACTCTTCCTGCTGATCGCGCTCATTATCTTGAACCCCATCACCTTCATAAGGAACCCGATGGTCCAAGCGCCTAGCCACTGGCCAAGCATTGCTCCTCGAGTAGGGTAACGGGGTTGCCTTGAAACAATTGATCATCCTGCTCACCACAACCGGTAACAGTAACGGGCCCACCATCTTGCTCGCTGCCTTCCAGATCTGGGTAACGCACATGTTCGCGTCGTGGTCCTCGTCTTGGGGAAAGTGGAGGTCGGTGCCGATCGCGCTAGATGCCCTCGCCTAGCAGACACCGGAACGACTCCAACGCGCCGATGTCCCATAGAGCGTTCCGTCTATGGGACTGCGAAGGCTGCCAAGTGAAGCTGCGGTATTGCCGCCAAATGAAGTTACCCGTCACAGCCCTGTTCAGAGCCTTGGGTCCCCGATACTGATCGCAAGGTTCGATTCACCGGAGATAGCTGGTCAGCGATTTCCCGCAGCTGTTGGGGTCAGAAGGGTTTGGTCAGCAATGCGGCGGCCCCTGAGGCCATGGCAGCCATCTCATTATCGGGCCCGGCACGGCCAGTCAGGAAGAGCAGCGAAACTTTGGATGCCTCCCGGATCTGGCGTGCGACTTCGTACCCACTCATGTCAGGCAAACCGATATCCAGAGTTACCAGCACAAGATCCAGGTCTCCTGCAGCGACAACACCTTCCGTGCCCGAAGCGACAGCATGGACATCGGATCATCAACCCTGGGACCCCGATTGCGACCCAGGGTGCTGCGAAAGGAGTGGGCATCTCGCCATTGCCTTCACATGGCTTCGATGGCACCACTATCCGGAAAAATACTTTCCATGAAGGGCCTATTGTGAGGCCATCAGGCGGCTTAGGCTCACAGTCATCACTTCAAAAATACAGGAGGGACACCAAGGGGCTCGGAGACAAGTTTGATGCCGCCAAGGACAAATTCACAGGCAAAGTCAAGGAAACGGTCGGCAAGGCCACCGACGACAAGTCCATGATTGTGGAGGGCAAAGCAGATCAGGTCAAGGGGGCCATGAAAGACAAGATCGCCGACACCAAAGCCCACCTGAAGGAAGACGCAGCGCAGCTCCACACGGACGACACCGAAGGCGGGGCACCCACCAGGGCTGGTTCTTAAAAATCAGGCAAGTAAGGATCGCAGGGGATTGAATTCAAGAGCAGGAAACTCTGATGGATTGGCTGCTGCCAGCGGGCGGGATGAGACCCGCAACGAACAGCTGGACCGTCAGTGGATTGACCTGCTTCAGGAACTCAGAGTCATGCAGACGGGGACCCAGATAATTGCCGGTTTTCTGCTGACACTTCCTTTTCAGTCATGTTTCACCGAACTTGATCAGGTAGCGACCACACTTTACCTAGGCAACGTTCTTCTTGCTGCCTTGAGCACATGCTTAATGCTAGTCCCGATGGCAATGCACCGAGAACTTTTCGGGTCGCGTGTGAAAGACCGGCTTGTAGCCTCCGGTCACACCATTCTTCGTATCGTCTAGTGGTTGATCGGACTACTAGTCGTGGGGACCACAGCGTTGGTGTTTGATGTGGTTCTTGGCAGAGTCGAAGCGATCATCGTTGCCGCCGCAATTGCCATTTACCTGCTGGCAGTCCTCGCCGCCTACCCGGTGTTGGTCCGATCCAAAAAACACTAATAACGGCCACCCTTTTCTATGGCGCCATCTGTTGCACCACGGGGGACGTTCTTAGCTCGTATCCCCCTTGGCCCAATGGTTCGGACTCTAGCGGTCGGGGGTCATCCGGGCCTAGGTGCCCGGCTGCAGGTTGATGGGCCGAGGATTCATTTTTGATCGCATTGGCCAAAAACGCGGCGAGTCCTTCTCGTCCTTGCTGGGCGAACGCTTGGCGTTGGCGGTCCGCTCCTGTTCCGACCAGCAGGAGCTGATCTGCCAGGGCCGTGACGATGGCGAGGTCACCCGATGATTTCAATGCCTGGTACGTTTCATCCAACAATGCCTGGATGACCACCGACGCTGGTGCCAAGCCGTTCTCTAACGGGTGTACCAAATTGCAGGTAAGACCGTGTCGGGCCGCATGCCACAACGCCGCATCCAACAATTCAGACCCCGGTGCTGGAGGTGAAGGCGCAGGCCTGTCCATGGATGTGGCGACGAGCGCCCGGCCCAGCAAGGCCAACAGCAAAGTGGTGGAGGGCTCCAACTGGGCGTCGGCAACCCGTATTTCCACTGTGGGCTGGTGGTCTGAAAGCCGGGCAGACCACGAAATGGAACCCTTATCAGGGGTGACACCAATACCGATCAGGGCTTCGGTCCTACGGTCATAGTCCGCAGCATCGATAAACACGGGCGGACAGCCCGCTGTCGTCCAGCGCCGATACTGAATGGCACGCCAGCTGGAGAACGTGGTGTCCTGCCCGCACCAAAACGGCGAGTTCGCTGACATCGCCAACAAGACGGGCAGCCATCGGTGTAGATAGTTCACGGCACCAATGGCGGCTTCCCGCTCGGGAACTCCCACATGGATGTGGAGTCCGTTCAGATGATGCTCGGATGCCAGTGCACCAATTCTGTCGGCAATACCCATGTACCGGCTATCGTCGGTCACCATGGCTCCGGTGGGGTTCGCGAACGGTGTCCCGACACCAGCAGCCAAGACTCCACGGTCCTCAGCACACGAGGTGAGCGCTGTGCGGAAACTCCACAAGTCACCGGCAGCCTCCTCGAACGACCTGAGCACTGGGGATGCGTATTCCACCTGTGAGCGGAGAAACTCTCCATGAACCACACCCCTGGCGAAATCAAATTCTTGGAGTTCAAATTGAACATCGGCCGAGACCGGGACCGGTGTTAGTGTTGCGCGGTCTAGAAAAACGAATTCTTCCTCAACCCCGAAGGTCAACATCTTTGACACCACTTCCCCTTAGGCCCCGCCTCGAGCAATCCCGGAGTGGATTGCCGCCAATCCCGCTGCTCCGAGTGGACGCTGATGGCCATTAACCCACCACATTCTGTGCCCTCCCCTATTTGGGTATGACCATTTGAAAACCACAGCGGCATTTCAAGCCAATCGTGGGGATGCGAACCTCAAGCACATCTCTGAGATCATCGTCATCACTACGGACACCCGTGAAACCCGAACCAATTGCCTCCATGGGTTCACCGCAATGAATGTAGTTGCGACCAAACTTCAACACGCCAGATTGCGTATCCGAAGTGGCAAGGACGCGCGCCACAGCCTGAACCGAGGCCGCATGAGCGTAGAAGGATTCACACTTCCCGCAGCTATATTCCACCATCACCCACCCAGCGGATCTAGGGACCACGGGTTGGATGGATTCGATCGTCACATGCTTAGACGTGCGGCAGTCAATACAGGTGATTTGAGGGCCGACTATTACGAGATATTTCTCGGCACTGCCTGGACTGTGATCGATACCCATCTTTGGCCCTCCCAGATCATCTCAATGTGAAACCTATCGCAGAACCATGGCTGCGCGACAACACTAATAGATTCAATCCACACAATGCCGACCAGATCCGCACCGCCCCAATTACCGCCATAACACCGTACTGAGAAAACCAACCAGCAGAGGATGAGACAAATATTAGCCCTGTTCGTCAGGGCTGTCCATGACTCGACGAGACCCATCTAAAGTGCTCGCGAAATGGGGTGCGTGCCTCATTTGAGAAGTGCTCGGGAAATCTCTGGCGCATATTTGGGTGCTGGTGAACGGCGTCATCGTGCGCCGCTCGGCGTTCAACTACCGCTACGACACCGATACTGAACTCCGCCTGCTCAACGAGCTCTGGCCGTTAGTGAACGTGCGCATGAACCTGTTCATGCCCACCAAGAAAGTCAACGGATATCACCTTAGTGGCAAGGGAAAGTCAGTACGGAGCTACGACGAGCCACGCACCCCGGCCCAGCGGATCAAGGCCACCGGGATCATGCTCGAACCCCAACGCCGTCACATGGAGGGCCTCTACACCAGCCTGGATCTGGCCGGGCTGACGAACCGGATCAACGAGATCCAGCAACGACTCATCCGGTTGGCTGCAGCCAAGACCAACTCCCAAGCACCCCACGCAGCATGAGCCTTTCGCGAGCACACTAG
>JBDTQM010000068.1:0-17754 GCA_039932175.1 Specibacter sp. | reverse complement strand
CTGCGGGCTGTTCAACCTTGGTGCCGGACTTGCCCAAGGTGGCGTCGTAGATCTTGGTCCACGTCGCTCCGCCCTTGGTCAGGGTCTCGTTGAGGAAGGTGCGCAGGGCGGTGTCACCCAGCGGCAGGCCAATGCCGTACTTCTCAACCGTGAACGGCTCGCCAACAACCATCAATTCGTCAGGGGCCTGTGCGGCGAAGCCCAACAGGATGGCCTGGTCTGTTGTGACAGCGTCAACGCTGCCGCTCTTGAGCGCATCCACGCACTTGGAGTAGATGTCGAACTCGACCGGAACGGCCTTCGGGAAGTTTTCCTTGATGTTCTGGATGGGCGTTGAACCGGTGGCTGAACAAACTTTCTTGCCGTCCAGGTCCTTCTCGCTCTTGATGGTGGTGTTGTCCTTCTTCACCAGCAGGCCCTGCCCCGTCTCAAAGTACGGGCCGGCGAAATCAACAAGCTTCTTGCGCTTGTCCGTGATGGAGTACGTGCCCACGTAGAGGTCCACATCACCATTGGCCAAGGCCGACTCGCGGTTCGCGGACGGAATGGCCTTGAATTCGATCTTGTCCTGCGCAACGCCCAAGGAGGCTGCCATCCAGGTGGCAATTTGGATGTCGAAGCCGCTGCGCTCGCCGGTGGCCGCGTCCAAGAGGCCCAAGCCGGGCTGGTCTTCCTTGACACCGATGCGGATGGCGCCGGAGGACTTGATCTTGTCAAAGGTGGGGCTGCCCGTCAGGGCAACATCCTTGGCCACTTCGAAGGCGGGTGCGTCGCCGCCGCCTGTCGATCCGCCGCCACCGGTGTCGCCCCCACAGCCTGAGAGGGCAAGGGCTGCTGCGGCGAAAACGGCCGCTACGCTGAGACCTTTTTTGCTAAAGAACTTTTTCATGGAGATTCCTTTCAAGGACGGCCAGGACGGCCGTTGTAATGAGCGGCTGCAGGAGCCTAAAAACAAGAAAGTTGGTTATCCGTTGGTGAGGATCTTGGACAGAAAGTCCTTGGCCCGGGGGGTTTGCGGGTTGGTGAAGAATTCGTGGGGTGTTGCTTCCTCCACAATTTGCCCGTCAGCCATGAAAATGACCCTGTCCGCAGCCTTGCGGGCAAAGCCCATCTCGTGGGTGACAACCACCATGGTCATGCCCTCCTTGGCCAGTTCGACCATCACGTCAAGGACTTCGTTGATCATTTCCGGGTCAAGGGCGCTGGTGGGTTCGTCAAAAAGCATGACCTTTGGCTTCATTGCCAAGGCACGCGCAATGGCGACACGCTGCTGCTGCCCGCCGGAAAGCTGGGCCGGCAGCTTCGCAGCCTGGTGTCCCACACCAACGCGCTCCAACAAGCCCATGGCGAGTTTGTCGGCGTCGGACTTGCTCATGCCCTTGACTTTGATGGGGCCCAGGGTGACATTTTCCAGGATGGTTTTGTGGGCAAAGAGATTGAACGACTGGAACACCATGCCAACATCGGCACGCAGAGTTGCCAGCTCCTTGCCTTCCTTGGGGAGCTCCTTGCCGTCAATGGTGATCGAGCCGTCGTCAATGGTCTCGAGCCTGTTAATGGTGCGGCACAATGTTGACTTGCCGGAACCTGACGGCCCAATGACCACCAATACCTCGCCCTTGGCCACTTGCAGATTAATTTCCTGGAGCACGTGGAGGGAACCGTAGTGCTTGTTGACGGCGGTAAGTTCCACGAGCGCAGGAGCATGTGCGGGATTTGTCATGGTTCGAATGTATCGACAATCACAAGCTGCAGTAATGGTTTTTGCGATTTCAGCGGGGATCGTAACGCGAACGAGACAATATGGGCCAAGCCATGGCGCCTTTTCACGTACCCTTGTTCCCATGAGTGCACCAACAGGATCAAGCCGAGCCCCACTCCCGCAACTTCGCCGTTTCGGCATTTGGCGCACGAACCGTTCGGCCCGCGACACGGCAGACGCCAGATTGTTGGAGACGCCGCCCAGCAGCGACTTCACCCACACGGATCCGTGGCGGGTCATGCGCATTCAAAGTGAATTCGTACAAGGCTTCGACGCGCTGGCTGACATTGGTCCGGCCATCAGCGTGTTTGGGTCGGCGCGGACCAAGCCGGAATCGCCCTACTATGCTGTGGCTGTTGAGGTGGGCAGGCGCCTGGCGGAGGCCGGGGTGGGCGTCATTACCGGTGGCGGGCCGGGGTCCATGGAGGCTGCCAACCGCGGCGCATCGGAGGCCGGCGGGCTTTCCATTGGCCTGGGGATTGAGCTTCCCTTTGAATCCGGCATGAACGCCTGGGTAGGCCTGGGCGTTGACTTCAGGTATTTCTTTGCCCGCAAGACGATGTTCGTCAAGTACGCCCAAGGATTTGTGGTGCTGCCGGGCGGGCTGGGCACGCTGGATGAGCTCTTCGAAGCCATGGTGCTGGTGCAGACATCCAAGGTGAGCCAGTTCCCCATAGTCCTGGTTGACAAGGCATTCTGGGGCCCGTTGATGGACTGGATCAGGGAGGTCATGGTGGTTCAGGGTCTCGTTTCGGCCGCCGACCTGGACATCGTTGCGTTGGTGGACACTGCCGAAGAAGCCGTGGCACTGGTGTTGGCGGGCAAGGCCGGCACGAAGGCTGCTGCACGCGGCTAGGCGCCACGACACGAAACCTCATGGCGGCCCGGCATCTGGCACGATGGACTTGTGACTTACTTCCTAATTTTTCTTGCCGTGATGCTGGCTGCCGCGGTGGTGCTCTACGTGGTTGGTCTGAACAAGCCCGGCCCCGGGGCGGTGTACCAGGATGGTTTGGCGGCGCCCGTGGCCAACCTGCCACCCGTGCTGCTGCCAGCTGAGCCGGAGCCCGCGGACGTGGACAGATTGCGTTTTTCCCTGGGTCTGCGCGGCTACCGCATGGACCAGGTTGATGAAGTCCTTGACCGCTTGCGTGATGAGTTGGCCGCCAAGGATTTGCGCATTGCAGAGCTTCTTGCCTCCGACGCCGGTGCGCCGGCTCCCGCCGCCGGCGGGGATGCCGCCGTGGCCGCCGAAGGTGACGGCACGTCCGCCGGTGCAGCCACCGTTGATGCACTCCCGCGTCCACCCCGCAACGGCTAGGCCCCATGGACCTTGTGAGCGGCACCGACGGAAAAATTCGCTGCGCATGGGCTGGGATTGAGCGCGATGAACAGTATCAGCTCTATCACGACACCGAATGGGGCAGGGTAGTTACGGGCGAGAGGGAACTCTTTGAGCGCCTGAGTCTTGAAGCCTTCCAATCAGGTCTGAGCTGGCTCACCATCCTGCGCAAACGCGAATCCTTCAGGCGCGCGTTTGGCAATTTTGATCCCGCAACGGTTGCTGCCTTTGACCAGGACGACGTTGACAGGCTCATGGCGGATGCGGCCATCGTGCGCAACTCGATGAAAATCAAGGCGACCATCGGCAACGCCCGTGCCCTGCTGGCACTGCCGGAAGGCACAACGCTGGCGCTGCTTTTGGCCAGCCATGCGCCCGCCACCACCCGGCCTGCCGGGGACCCCATTCCGGGCAAAACCGCTGAATCCCTGCAACTGGCGAAAGCACTCAAGAAGCTCGGGTTTTCGTTCGTGGGACCAACCACCGCCTATGCCATGATGCAGGCGGTGGGTGTGGTCAACGATCACCAGCCCGGCTGCTGGCTGGCCGCGCGGGCGGGGACGGCAACGGCATGACCATGTTGAGCGTGCGTTCCTCCGCACATTCCGCCAAGGCCACCATCAACGATGAGCTGTACGCCCTGCTGCGCCGCTTCCTGGCACCCCTGCGCAGGGCGCCCTGGTGGCTGAAAGTCACCTTGCTCTACCTGGCCGCCCGGCTGGTTTCCTTCGCCATCTTCCTTGGCGCCGCCTGGCATGCCGAAGCCTCCCCCTGGGGCGGAAAGCAGCCCGACTACCTGACGTTCATCAACCGCTGGGATGCCGGCTGGTATGAACGCATTTACGACGGCGGATACCCCACCAGCATTCCGCGCAACGACGACGGCAGCGCACAGCCCAATCAATGGGCGTTCTATCCCGTCTTCCCGCTGCTGGCCCGCGCACTGAGCAATGTGACAGGGCTGGCGTGGGCACCTGCTGCGGCCATCACCGCCACTGTGGCGGGCCTGGCCGCCGCCTTGATGATTTATGTGTTGTTCAGGCACTTCGCCACGCCCTCAACAGCCCTGTGGGGTGTGGCCTTCTTTGCCATGTTCCCCATCTCCCCGGTGTTGCAGGTTCCCTACGCCGAATCGTTGGGCACCTTCTTCCTGGCCGCTGCGCTGTACCTGCTGATCAAACGCAACTACTGGGCGGCCATGCCGGTGGTTATCCTCTTATGCCTGTCCCGGCCTGCCGGGGCGCCGTTTGCGGCAGTGGTGGGCATCCACCTGCTGCTGCGTTTCTGGCACCGCAGGAGCGATCCCTTCCCGGCCAAGGAGATGCTCAGCGGGGCGCTGCTGGCAGTTCTCAGTGTGGTCATGGCCTTCTCCTGGATCTTCATTGCCTGGTGGTGGACGGGCGAGCGGAGCGCCTACACAGACACGGAAACCGCTTGGCGCGGCGAGGAGCTGGTGCTTTTCAAACCCTGGTTCGACGCCGGCGCCGACTTGCTTGGCCCGTTCTGGGGCCCCTTGCTGCCGCTGCTGCTGGTGGTGCTGGCGGTGCTGTACCTGAACTCGAGAGCTGTGCGTGTCATGGGTGTGGACCTGCGGATCTGGTGCGGCATGTACCTGCTGTACCTCATGGCCGTGCTGCACCCGCAGTCAAGCACGTTCAGGATGATGCTCCCGCTGTTCCCGCTGGCCCTGGCAGCCGCCTTCATTTCGACGTCCAAGGCGTACCGGTGGAGCGTTTTGGTCATGTTTGGCGTGCTGCAAATTGTCTGGGTTGTATGGTTGTGGCAGTTCGCCGCCATCAGCACGGGACAGGCATGGCCGCCCTAATTCAGGGCTCCCGGCACGAGGTCTGAAACTAGCAGTTGTCAACAGAAATCGCGCCGATTAGCACCCCGGCGCGCAATTGCGGAATAATGGTTGTGATCGATACAACACAAACGCTTTGCCGGGGAAATCTCAGCAAATGCGGGTTTGTACTACGAAAAAGGGGAACTTCTGATGGCTGCCATGAAACCTAGAACCGGCGACGGTCCAATGGAAGTAACAAAAGAAGGTCGGAGCTTGATCCTGCGACTGCCGCTGGAAGGTGGCGGACGACTCGTGGTGGAGATGAACGCCGACGAGGCAGTCAGCCTTAAGGAATGCCTCGTGGGTGTTACCGAATAGTCTTTAGCTCCACTAAGAATTACCCGGCGGGACAGCGGAAGCTGCCCCGCCGGTTTGTTTTAAAGTGTTGGCCGCCCATGACGGGCAGAAAGGCCGGGCTTGTGTTGCTTAGCGCTTGACGGCGAGCAGCAGGCCATCGCCTGTGGGCAGCATGGCGGAGATCAGGGAGTCGTTCTCACGAATCATTTTGCCAACCTTGCGCAGCACCACCGTGCTGGTTTCGCGGATGGCCGGGTCGGAGACACGGTCCTTGTCCAACGCGTCATTGATAATGAGCAGGCCGCCGGACTTCAACAATCGCACGGCCTGGTCCACGTACTCGGGGAAGCTGGGCTTGTCGGCGTCAATAAACACCAGGTCATAGGCGCTGTCGGTCAGCCGCGGCAAGACATCCTGGCCGCGCCCGGAGATGGTGCGGGTCCGGTTCGCCGGGGACCCGGATTCGGCAAACGCCTCACGGGCGGCCTTTAAATGGTCAACATCGGGATCAATGGTGGTCAGCACCGCACGCTGCCCCAGCCCGCGCAGCAAGGCAACACCGGAAACACCGGCCCCGGTGCCCACTTCAACAGCCGTTTGTGCCTTGGAGGTTGCCGCCAGAACCGTCAACGCGGCCGCAACGCCGGGGCTCACGGGGAACAGGCCCAGCTCGTGCGAGCGTTCGCGGGCGCGTCGCAGGACAATATCTTCCACGGGGAGGCCCTCTGCATAGGACCAGCTGGTGGATTTATCGGCACTCATGGGTGGTGTTTCCTAAACTGTTGCGGTGACTAGCTCTAGCCTACTGCCTGTACCCTAGGCACATTCGCCGTAACTGTTCAGCAAAATGTCAGCTTTGTTTGGCACACTATGGGGACTATAAGGGAAACCTTCCTGTAGCGTAGATGCCCCGCATCCGGGGAAGAAGCCAAAGAAGCGAGGTGCAGCGATGAGTTCAGCCACCGCCCCCGTGCTCCGTTCCGCTGTTGGCGCCCAAGAAGAGCAAGGGCCCGCAGCGCACTGGGTTACGCCGTCATGGGATGAGGTGGTCACAAATCACTGCGCCAAAGTCTTCCGGCTCGCGTACCGCCTGACAGGCAACAAGCACGACGCCGAGGACCTCACCCAAGAAGTTTTTGTGCGCGTCTTCAAATCCCTGGACAACTTCAAGCCCGGCACCCTCGACGGCTGGCTGCACAGGATTACCACCAACCTTTTCCTTGATACGGCACGCCGCAAGCAGCGCATACGCTTTGACACGCTCTCCGACGACGCCGCAGCACGCCTGGCCGGCACGGACCCCGGCCCCGAACGGACCTTTGAGTTCAACAACCTGGACAGGGACATTGCCGCCGCACTGGAGGCCCTGCCGCCGGACTTCCGTGCCGCCGTCGTACTTTGTGACATGGAGGGGCTCTCCTATGACGAGGTGGCGCACGCCCTGAATATTAAGTTGGGCACCGTGCGCTCCCGCATCCACCGCGGACGGGCCATGCTGCGCGAATCCCTGGCCGACCGCGCGCCAGGCCGCGACAAAGGTGTGCGCCCAGCGCGTAAGCCCATCTTGTCGCTGCCCCGCATGGCTGGCGCACGCTAGAATCAGTTCAGCCAAATACCGGCTGTCCATCCGCAAGTCACGAAGCTACTACGTTCAAGCGTTACCGCCCGGAATCGTTGCTTTGAGTGTTGAGAGGGTAATCTTCCTAACGTGTTTGGTATCAATACCCCTGAGCTGATCCTGATTGCCCTGGTGGCAGTTTTGGTGATTGGCCCCACCCGGCTCCCCGGTTACGTGGAAAAGCTGAAGAACCTCATCCGCGAGGTGCGCAAGATGGCTTCCGGCGCGCGCGAAACCATCAAGGAAGAGGCAGGGGTTGACATTGACGACATCGATTGGAAGAAGCTCGATCCCCGTCAATACGATCCGCGCCGCATCATTCGCGAAGCACTGATTGACGACGAGGACCTGGACCAGCTCAAGTCGCTCAAGACTGCCCCCGGTGCCGCCCTGGCCTCCATGCTGGGCAAGGACAATGACAGCAGGGTCCATTCCGCCCAGGACGAGCCGGTCATCGAACGCCTCGCTGCCGGCCAGCTTGCTCCGTTCGACGTCGAAGCCACCTGATCCCCACGCCCTCCCAAGCCTCGGCTCGGGGCCCTTGGGCGCGTGGGCCCATCCGCTCACTTACGGGGCACTTTTCCCAACGCCCGCTCACTTGGTGAGCGGGCGTTTGCGTTTAACGCCCCGCAAGTAAGCGGGCGTTTGTGGTGCGGGACACCGAGGAGCGGGGTGTGACGCCCAGGTTCATCCCGGCCAGGCCGCGGGGGCGCACCGAGAGCCCCTGGGCAATGCCCAGCAAAACCTGCGCCGCCGGGGATTGCGGATCGGCCAGCACAATGGGCATGCCGGCGTCGCCGCCCTCGCGCAGGGCCACATCCAGCGGGATCTGTCCCAGCAGCTCAACGCTTGCGTTCACGCTCTGGCTCAGGCGTTTGGCGAGGATCTCCCCGCCGCCGGAGCCAAACAACTCCATGGTGCTGCCGTCGGGCAGCGTCAAAAATGACATGTTCTCAATAACCCCGGCCACCTTCTGGCCGGTCTGCACGGCGATGGCGCCGGCCCGTTCGGCCACATCGGCCGCCGCAGCCTGCGGCGTTGTGACCACCAGGATCTCGGCCTTGGGCAGCAGCTGTGCCACCGAAATGGCCACATCTCCGGTGCCCGGGGGCAGGTCCAACAGCAGCACGTCCAGGTCGCCAAAGTAAACGTCGCCCAGGAACTGCTCCAGGGCCCTGTGCAGCATGGGCCCGCGCCAGGCGACGGGCTGGTTGCCGGCCACGAACATGCCAATGGAAATGACCTTCACGCCATGGGCCACAGGGGGCAGGATCATCTCATCGACCCGGGTGGGGGACTGGGTGATGCCCATCAGTCCGGGCACCGAGAAGCCGTAAATGTCGGCATCAACAATGCCCACGCGCAGCCCCTTGGCCGCGAGTGCACACGCCAAATTGACCGTGATCGAGGACTTGCCCACCCCGCCCTTGCCGCTGGCCACCGCATAAATGCGTGTCAGGGACGTTTCGGCGTTGAAGGGGATGCCACGCTCGGGATTGCTGCCCTTGAGCTTTTCCTTGAGTTCGGCCCGCTGTTCGGCCGTCATGACCGTCAGCTCCACGGACACGTCAGCAACGCCGTCGAGCGTCATCAGTGCCTCCGTGGCGTCCTTGGTGATGGTTTCGCGCAGCGGGCAGCCCGCCACGGTGAGCCGGACGACGGCGCGGACCCGGCCGCCGTCGAACGCCGCCACCGACTCGACCATGCCCAGCTCCGTGATGGGCCGGCGCAACTCGGGGTCGATGACCGTGGCGAGTGCGGCTAGCAGCTCGGGGTGGGACGGGGTTTGCATGCTGGGGCGGCCTTAGGAGTTGGTGGTGCGCTTGGGGGCGGCGGTTTTGGCGGTCTTGACGGTTTTGATGGCGTTGGTGGCAGGATTGCGCTGGGTGTTGCGGGAATCCTTGATGTCAGTGTCCTCATCCTGGAGCGAAATGAGCTCCTCCAGGAGGCTGCGCAACTCCGAGCGGACAAAGTCGCGGGTGGCCACTTCACGCAGGGAAATGCGCAGGGCCGCAACTTCCCGGGTCAGGTACTCGGTGTCCGCAAGGTTGCGCTCGTTGCGGGAACGGTCCTGCTCAATCTGGACCCGGTCCCTGTCATCCTGCCGGTTCTGGGCCAGCAGGATCAGGGGTGCGGCGTAGGAGGCCTGGGTGGAGAAGAACAGGTTGAGCAGGATGAACGGGTACGGGTCCCACTGGAGCCCGAACAGGCCAATCACGTTGAGCGCAATCCAGGCGATGACAAAAATGGTCATGTACAACAGGAAGTTGGCCGTGCCCATGTAACGGGCAAAACGCTCGGCGAAACGGCCAAAGAAGTCAGGATCGCCGGTCAGGTTGGGCAGGAGCCGGGATTTGAGCTCCATGGGGGTGTCGAGGCCGCCGCCCTTGGCGTGATGCCGTTCAGCCAATGCGTCCTCCTAGTTTCCGGGCGGGTACGCCGTCGTCGTGGTTGCGCCAGTCCTCAGGCAGGAGATGGTCGAGCAGGTCATCCACCGTCACAGCGCCCACCAGGCGGCCCTCCTTGCTCACAACGGGGAGTGAGTTCAGGTTGTAGGAGGCCATGATGTGGCTGACCACGCTGAGGTCGTCCTGGTCGGAGACCGGCTCCAAATTCTTGTCCACAATGGTGCCCAGCTGCTCCGGCGGCGCACTGCGCAGCAGCTGCTGGATGTGGACAACGCCCAAGAAGCGGCCCGTGGGTGTTTCCAGCGGGGGCCGGCAAATAAAGATGGCCGAGGCCAGTGCGGGGGACAGATCCTCGCTGCGGACATGGGCCAGCGCCTCGGCCACGGTGGCTTCGGGTGGCAGAATGACGGGAACCGGGGTCATGAGTGCTCCGGCGGTGCCTTCGGCGTACTGGAGCAGGCGGCGCACGTCCTTGGCTTCATCCGGTTCCATGAGCAGCAGGAGCTCTTCGGCCTTGGCCT
The DNA here is from genome assembly GCA_039932175.1 of Specibacter sp. Lineage (GTDB taxonomy): Bacteria > Actinomycetota > Actinomycetes > Actinomycetales > Micrococcaceae > Specibacter. The sequence goes on along the minus strand of JBDTQM010000068.1, from coordinate 7,960 downwards.
GGGGGAGGTCTGCCAGGAGGTCGGCGGCGTCGTCGGGATCCATTTCCTCGAGCACGTCGGCCGCGCGTTCGTTGTCCAGGGCGGAGAGCAGCGTCACCTGGTCATCTTCGGGAAGCTCGGACATGATGTCGGCCAAACGCTCATCCTGCAGCTCGCTGGCCACCTCCACGCGGCGTTTGTCGCTCATCTCCTGGAGGGCGTCGGCAAAGTCGGCGGGCTTGAGGTCCTCATGGGTGGCCACAAAGAACGTGGCGCTTTGCGGTTCGGCGGCGTCGTCCGTGTGGGCCTCGGACCAGTCGATCAGCATGGTGTGGCCGCGGCGCAGCCCGCGCAGCCGTGAGGTGGAGGAACCCCGGCGCACAAAAAGCTTTGTCACCAGCCAGTCGCCGTTGCGCTGCTTGTCCATGGCGATGTCTTCAATGACGGCGAATCCGGAGCCGTCGGCAAGTGTCACCTTGCGGTCAAAAATGCCGCCCACAACCAGCTGCTCTGCGCCGCGCTGTTCAAAACGGCGCAGATTGACCAGACCCGTGCAAATGATTTGTGACTGGTCCATGGAGGTCAGGCGGGTCATGGGCACAAAGACGCGCTTCTTGCCGGGGACTTCCACCACGATGCCCACCGCATGCGGGGCTGTTGTTTGGCCGCCGCCCAGCACCACCACGTCGCGCAGTTTTCCGAGTCTGTCCCCGAGGGGGTCAAAGACGTCCAGGCCCAGGAGTCGGGCGACAAAGATGCGCGTAGGTTGAGTGCTCACAGATACAGGCTACTTCCCCTGCCCGGCATTGACCCAAAATTTGCCGCGGTTGCCGTTTGCTGGCGCAGCCGTTCGGGCCTGCCAGGGGCCGATCATTTCACTGCCAGCGATACTCCAGCCAACGTGCAGGAACATGGTGAACAATGGGGAGTATGGCAAACCTCTTTGGACGCACCACACCCTTGGACGAGGCCCGTATTGTCCCTACGGGAGAAACAATCGGTTCTTACACTTCCTACTTGGATGCGCAGAAGGCGGTTGACTACCTGGCGGATGAGAAGTTCCCCGTCCGGCACGTCTCCATTGTGGGCAACGACCTGAAAATGGTTGAACGTGTCACGGGCAAGCTCAGCTACCCGCGCGTTGCCCTTACCGGCGCCATGACGGGTGCCTGGTTCGGCTTGTTCATTGGCGTCATGCTCTCCTTCTTCGATTCCAGCAGCAACGCCGGAGCGCCCTACATCAACGTCTTCACGGCCGTGTTGATGGGTGCAGCGTTCTGGATGTTGTTTGCGATCATTGGCTACGCAGCCCAGCGCGGCAAGCGCGATTTCACCTCCACCAACCAGGTGCTGGCCTCCAGTTACGACGTCATAGTCACCCCGGATGTCGCCCAGGATGCGCGCCGCCTTTTGGCCCAGCTGCCCATGAACGCCAACGCGCCGCGTCCCGTCCAGAACCAGGGCCAGGGTTACCGCCCGCCGGTCCAGCCGCCCAGCTCCGCCGGACCCGCGCCCACGCGCCCGGACGGCTGGCATGACCCCTATGGCGCTCCGGCTGATGCGGCCGACACCGCCCAGGGCGGGGAAAGCCACGAACGCCCCGGCCAGGCACCGTTGGACGGGCCACGCCGCGGCGAGTTCCCCGATCTTCCCGATGGCCGCCCGCAGTACGGCATCCGCGTGAACACCCCGGCACCCGCGCCGGCTCCCGAGGCGCCCCCCGCGAATCCGCAGGACGGCCCCGACGAGTAGCCCCCTGCTGCAACTGCAGTAATCGCTCCGGCGCGTTCTGCGGGTCAGCTCGTTAAGCTGCGGGGGCCGCAGTGGACATTCGCTGCTGGTGCACCGGCATCCGATCACCACAACGGCCCCCTAAGTCCACAACGGCCCCCGCATGGAGCCGGGCAAGGCGCAGATACGTGGCCAGCCCTCAGCCGGAACGGCGGAACGGAGCCCTCAACACTCTTGACTTTCCGGTGCGGAAAGTGATTGACTTTCCACTATGGAAAACCAAACGGCACACGATGCCCGGAATGCTTTGGCCGCCATTGACGATGCACGCTCAAATGCTGCCGACCGGCTGGTCACTCCGTGGTGGTACCACCCTGTTCTGGGTCTGCTTGCCGCCCTATTTGTCGTTGCCTACACGATCGGCGGCCCCGTGGTCATGACCAGTGTGGCCGTCGTGTATTTCCTTGGTCTTGGCGTCCTCATGGGGGCCTACAAGGAGAAGACGGGTGTGTGGATCAACGGCCTCAGGGCGGGCAAGGCCAGCTGGTGGACGGTTCCCTTGGTACTGATCATGATTGTGTGCGTGGGTGGGGCCTACTATTTCCATGCTGAGAAGGGGAATGATTGGCCGGCTTGGGTGGCCGGGGCAATAGTTTTTGTTGCCGTCAATTTCTTCGGCCGGCGATTCGATGAGGCACTGCGTGCGCAACTGCGGAGCAGGCCGTGACGCCCGGGCTGAACGAGGTCATCCACGCGCCGAACAGGCTCCGGATCTGCGCCTTTCTCAGCACGCTTGACCAGGTGGAATTTGCCACGCTGAGGGACATGCTGGGCGTGGCCGATTCCGTGACCAGCAAGCAGCTCAAGGTTCTGGAAGACGCGGGCTACGTGAAGTTGAGCAAGCCGACGGGGAAGGGCCGCGTCAAAACCTGGGCATCCATTACCCCCGACGGAAAACGGGCCTATGACGAGCACGTGGCGGCGCTCAAGGCGCTGATCGACGGCTAAGCCAGGTCCCGCCGTCGCCCGGCTAAAAAAGTAGCCCGCAATAGTGGTTGAAAAAGCCAGGAAAATCGCGTTTTTTCGACCACTACTGCGGGCCAGTTGGCCTTGACGGGCTCGACCTCAGGGTTAGGAGAGGCGGGCCATCCAGGCTTCGACGTCGTCGGGGGTGCGCGGGAGTGCTGCACTCAAGTTGACGGGGCCGTTGGCGGTGATCAGGATGTCGTCCTCGATGCGCACGCCGTTGCCGCGGTACTCGGCCGGGATGGCCAGGTCCTCGTCCTTGAAGTACAGGCCGGGCTCAATGGTGAAGACCATGCCCTCGGTGATGACGCCGTCCAGGTACAGTTCGGCGCGGGCCTGTGCGCAGTCGTGCACATCCAGGCCCAGGTGGTGGCTGGTGCCGTGCGGCATCCACCGGCGGTGCTGCTGGCCCTCGGCGGAGAGCGAAACCTCAGCGGTTACCGGCAACAGCCCCCATGCTTCGAGGCGGCCCGCCAAAACCTCCATGGCTGCGTTGTGGACATCGCGGAACTTGCGTCCCGGAATGGCCACGGCGAAGGCTGCATCGGCGGCGTCCAGCACGGCCTGGTAGATCTTGCGCTGCATCTGCGAGTACTTGCCGTTGACCGGGAGCGTACGGGTGATGTCGGCGGTGTACAGGGATTCGGCTTCGACGCCGGCGTCCACCAGGATCATCTGGCCCTCGTTGACCGTGCCGGTGTTCCGGTTCCAGTGCAGCACCGTGGCGTTGTTGCCGCCGGCGGCAATGGTGTCGTAGCCGAGCTCGTTGCCGTCTTCACGGGCGCGGGCAAAGAATGCACCCTCAACAACACGTTCGCCGCGCTTGTGGGCCACCGCGCGCGGCAGTGCCTTCACAATGTCCTCGAAGCCGGCGATGGTGGCGGCAACGGCCACCTTCATCTGCTCAATTTCCCAGGCGTCCTTGACCAGGCGCAGCTCGGCGACGGCCTCGGCGAGCTTGGCGTCCAGCTCATCCAGGGCGCCGAAATCCATGTTGTCCGGGTCCTTGGCAGTGTTGTAGCGCGCCGTGTCCACCAGGGCGTCAATGTTTTCATCGACCTTGCGCATCAAACGAACGGAAATGCCGCCCACGGAAGGCTCGCCCACGTTCTTGGTGACGGCGACTTCAAGTTCGGAGATATCTGCCGTGGGCAGTCCCAGCTGTGCCTGGAACTGTGCCAGTGAGGGGCGGGTGCCAATCCAGAACTCGCCGCTGCGGGAATCTGCGTAGAATTCCTTGGAATCCCGGCCGGCCATGGGACGGAAGTACAGCGTGGCGCGGTGATGGCCGCCGTTGTCGCCTGTGCCCTCGGCAACGGGATCCAGCACCAGGACGGCGTCGGGCTCGTGGTCAACGCCCAAGCCTGTCAGGTGCGCGAAGGCCGAGTGCGGGCGGAAGCGGTAATCGCAGTCGTTGGAGCGGACCTTCAGGGGGCCGGCGGGGATCACCAGGCGCTCGGTCTTGAACTGCTCGGAGACGGCACGACGGCGGCGCGCGGCATGGTCTGCCACGTCGGCACGGGCGGGGACCGCCGTGGAAACGGGCGCCCATTTGGAGGCCATGAAGGTGCGGAAAGCTTCCGAATTGGGGCGGTGGGAACGGTTGTTCACACGCTCCTCAAGCGGCTGATCGCTGGAATGGTCGGGGTGCACGGAGGAATGCTCAGTCTGGTTCACCCCTCAAGTCTCTCACCGGCCGCGCAGGGGGACAAAGTAATGTGGGCAATGTCCGCTCGTGACATAACCGTATGCCGCACCGTGGCAGCGGGCGGCGGGACCGCAACGGACGTACGCTTGGATCGTGAAGATCGACTTGCACGCCCATTCAAATGTTTCCGACGGCACCCAGATCCCGGCCGATCTCATGGCCGCCGCCGCCCAGGCCGGCCTTGACGTCATGGCCCTGACGGATCATGACTCCACGGACGGTTGGGCCCCCGCGCTGGCAGCTGCCCGGCACCACGGTGTGGGCTTGATTCCCGGCATGGAGGTTTCCTGCAAAACAAGCCGGGGTGTGAGCGTGCACCTGCTCAGCTATCTCCACGACCCGAACCATCCGGGCCTGCTGGAGGAAATCACCAAAGCCAAGGACGCCCGCCTGACCCGTGCCGAGCGCATGGTGGAACGGCTGGCTGAGGACTACCCGCTGAACTGGGACGACGTGAGCGCCCATGTGGCCCCGGGTGCCACCATTGGCCGCCCGCACATTGCCGACGCCCTGGTGGCCGCCGGCATTGTGGCGGACAGGAATGAGGCGTTTGCCAGCATTCTCACCTCCCATTCGCGGTACTTTGTCACCCACTACGCCCCGGACCCTGTCATGGCCGTGGAGCTTGTCCGTGCTGCCGGGGGCGTGCCCGTGTTTGCCCACCCCGTGGCCAGCTCCCGCGGCCGGGTGGTGGAACCGGAAATCTTCCATGACATGATCGACGCCGGACTCCTGGGCTTGGAGGTGGAGCACCGGGACAATCCGCCCGAGGGCCGGGTCTGGCTGCGAAAACTGGCGCAGCAAACGGGCCTTTTCATGACAGGTTCGTCCGACTATCACGGCGCCGGTAAACCCAATTTGCTGGGCGAAAACCTCACCGGGCCGGACGCGCTGGAGCGCATCCTTGCCGCGGGAACAGGCTCACAACCGTTCCTGCCCTAGCGGCCAACGGATGCGCCATTGTTACCTTTCGGGGACCGGGGCAACCACATTGAACCACGGCCGCCCTGTTAAAGTGAATTCAGATCACTGGTTCGAAAGGGCAACTAAAGCTGCCCGCGAATCGTTGGATTCCCGTTGCCGGCCGAACGTCAGCCGTTGATTTTCCGGTAGTGAATGATCGCCTGGTACGCGAATCACTTTGGGCCGCCTGCGCAGAATTGTTTGCTTGCCCTGGCGGCTGGTCCCGGGTGGGAAAGTGCGCCTGACTGCTCCCTCACCGGACTCCAACACTCACGTTTAGGCGGCGCACGCTGATGTTGGCGGGACGCTGCTGATGACACTGTTGATTGGGCGCAAGATCGAGAATGCTGCCGGCTACATGACAGCCGGCAACAAGGTCGGCTTTGGAATATCCACAGGAAGCATGACAGCAACATGGATCTGGGTGTCGTCAATGTACGCCTCGGCCACCTCCGGCTACACGAGCGGGTTTTCCGGGCTCATCCACTATGGCCTGTGGGGCGCGTTGATGATCTTGTTCATCTACCCATTTGGCAAGCGGATCCGTGCCGTGGCACCCAAGGCACACACCCTGGCCATCGGCATAGGCATGATGGGCATCATGGCCCTGGGCATGGGCATTGTCCCGTTGGGCGGGGACACCAACAACCTGATCCCGCAGATGGCAGCGACCTGCCTGAGCCCCGTGCTGCTGGGAATCTTCCTCATCATGATCGTGGGCGCATTGTCCTCCGCGGCCGTCTCCGACCTCCCGGCCATGTCCTCATCATGATGGCCGATGTGGACGGGCAGAAGATTGCCAAGGTGCGGAAGACGAAGCCCAAGACAATGCTGTTCATCGGCCGCATCACCATGACTGTTGCCACCGGTGCCGGACGGTCCCTTGCCAGCGGACAGCTGACCATCCTTGACTTGCTGGTCTTTGTCGGTGCATCTTTGTCGGTGCACTGTGGGGCGCCCTGGTGTTCCCCGGCATTGCCAGTTTTACTGGGAAAAGATCACCCATAAAGCCTTCACCATCTCCGTGCTCGTGGCCCTGGCCGGCTTCATCCCCGTGCGGTTCGCATGGATTGCCATGGGCGGACTCACCGGGTTCGTGGTGGATCTGCTCTCCACCGTGGATATTGGCGTTGTCCTGGCCTTGATGGCCTTGATGGCGTTGATGGCGTTGATGGCCTTGATGGCGTTTGGCTTCTTTGGCCTGAATGCGGCCAAGATAGTTGCGGCCGTCGCCATGCTCACCGTTGCGCCGTTCGCGGCCGGGGTCCTGCAGGACTAGGCAGTGCTCTCCGGGTTGCTCGTTGCCTGCGCGGTCAGCACCCTGGTGTGTTATTTCATGTGCTTCCGCAACCAGATGACCTTTGGCTTCGCCTCCATCAAGGACCGCATTGGCGACGTCGACAACCGGGAGGAAGCCAACCACGGCACCCCCGGAACACTTCTGGAGAAGAAAGCATGGGAAATATCCATGACACCATTTTTCCAACCCTGTATGTGCGGGTTTGGCCGGCCGTTGATCTAGCCGCCCCATTAATAAAATGACCCGCAGCAGTGGTCGAAAATAGCCGCGAATTCGCGTTTTTTCAACCACTGCTGCGGGTCAGCTGTAAAAGAAGGGTTACTCGCCGGACTCCGGCTTTGCCACTACTTCGCCGTTGCGACGGCGTGTGCGGCTGCGGCTGCGCTGACGCGGGGCGCCGGCCTCGGCGCCGCCCTCAACGGGTGCGGCGGTTTCAGGAGCGGAAGACGCTTCGGCAGTCGAGGAGGACGTGCGACGGCGGCTCCGGCCGGCGTCGCGCTTCTCGCCTGAGCTGTTGGAACCGGCCGCGTTGGAGTCGCGGTTGGAGTCGCGCTTCTCGCCGTGGCGGGCCCCTGTGTGGCCACCGCCGCGGTTGCCGCCATGGCCACCGCCTCGAGCAGTGTCAGTCTTGGGGGAGTTGCGCTTGCCGGTCTCGCCAAGATCTTCCAATACCTCGGCATCAATGCCGGCGTGCGTGCGCATGTTGCGCGGCAGGCGGCCCTTGGTGCCAACGGGGATGTCAAGATCGCTGAACAGGTGCGGTGAGGACGAGTATGTCTCGATCGGCTCGGGAACGCTCAGGCCCAGGGCCTTGTTGATGAGCGCCCAGCGGGGCATGTCATCCCAGTCAACGAAGGTCACGGCAGTGCCCTTGTTGCCGGCGCGGCCGGTGCGGCCAACACGGTGCAGGTAAATCTTCTCGTCTTCAACGCACTGGTAGTTGACCACGTGCGTGACGTCGTCCACGTCGATGCCGCGGGCGGCAACGTCGGTGGCCACCAGGACATCAACCTTGTTGTTGCGGAACGCGCGCAGGGCCTGCTCGCGGGCGCCCTGGCCCAGGTCGCCGTGGATGGCAGCTGCGGCGAAGCCGCGGTCAACCAATTCCTCGGCAACCTTGGCGGCTGTGCGCTTGGTCTTGGTGAAGATGATGGAGCGGCCGCGGTCCTTGGCTTGCAGGATGCGGGCCAAAACCTCAATCTTGTCCATGCTGTGGGCACGGTAGATGAGCTGGCGGATGTCGCGCTTGGTCA
>JBDTQM010000067.1:0-18020 GCA_039932175.1 Specibacter sp. | reverse complement strand
CGAAATCATTCTTGGCCTCCAGTGCCGCCATCATCTCGGTGATGTCATGGAAAGCTATCACCGCACCATCGAAGCTGCCATCCTTTTTGAGGATGGGTCGCGCGGCGGTGGAGACTGCCCGTGACTTGTCTCCAGTGCCCAGCCACACCTGGTAATTGGTGAACGCCTCGCCCCGGATGGCCCTGCGCACAGGACGCTCCTCCGCAGTCAGCGGAGTGACAGCGTCCACGGCGAAAACCACCAGCTCTTTTTCCTCAGGGTCTGCAATATGCTCGGGAACGGCATGGGCGTGCAGGGTCTTTTGGGTGGCATTCATCAGCATGTCATTGCCGCCGGCGTCCACCACCACCACGCCTACAGCGACCGTGTCCACAACCGTTTCCAACAACCGCTCCCGTTGCTGGCTGGCATCCAATGCGGCCCGCAGTTCCAGATCCTTGGCTTCCAGCGCCTTCCGTTGCACGTTGACGGTGTTGGTCACGGCAACAACAGTGATTGCGTAGGCCAGCACTACCAGCGGGAAGAGCAGCGGCTTGGCCAGCTGTTCCGGTGTGAAACCGCCGGGGGACGTCAGGACCGGTAGCCACACAATAAGCAAGGCCGCTGTCACACTGACCACAACTGCGGTACGTTTTGCCAAGCCCGAAGAAGCCAGCCAAAACACTGGGAAAAAGATCAGCAACCCCACGGCTGTGAGGAATTGTTGGTTTCCGCCGCGGAAGAGCCCAATTGCCACAAAATCCAGATAGGGCAGGACCAGAAACGCTCCTCGCGGCAGCTTCTCCCAGGGCACGGCAATGGCAGCGATGAACAGCAGGGCGTGCAAGGTCAGGGACGCTATGAACAGAGGTTGTTCAAAAGAGGTGGGATAAACCAGCGCGGCAATTCCCACGGCAACAACCATGACCAGCGTCAACGGCAGTTGGGTGAGAAAGACCCTGCGGCGCAGGGAGGGCAGATGTCCCAAGAAACGGTAGGAGTTCTCCGGAGTACCGAGGTAGGGCATGGGTGTATCCATCCTTCGACGTCGCGACGAGGCTTCTGCGCGTGAGTCCCGCACAACTGTTCCGCCCGTGATGAGCCGCCCGTGGCCGGCAACGGCCTACAACACCACGCAACAAGCAGTTGCTACAAATAATCTCACATTCAGCAGTTTGTGGAGTTGGGTGACATGCAGCTTCATCATGCACGGGGTGCCTTGAGCTTTTCTTGAGCTTCAGGTGGTGCAAAAGTTGTCGCTGAAATCTTGAGTCTTTCTTGTTGGAATCTTCCGGGTTTTTGTTGCTGATTCTTGAGTTGGAGCCTGCATTGTTGTTCTCAACGGCAGGAAAGCTTGCCGGGAAGAACACGAACAAGGGGTCTCACAATGAACAAGATGGCTAAAGGCGCAATTGCAACCGGTGTTGGCATCATCCTGCTGGCAGGTGGTGGCGGAACATTGGCTACCTGGAACCAGGCAAACACCGCATCCATGGGCAGCGTGGTTGCCGGTGACTTGAACCTGGTGCCGGTGACTGGCTCGGCCAAGTGGACCAATGCCAAGAACCAGACCATCAACATCAGCAGCTACAAGGTTGTTCCGGGTGACGTCCTGACCTACACACAAAACCTGGATGTGACATTGGTGGGTGACCTCATGGCCGCCAAGCTGGCTGTCACCGGTGCCGGCGTTGACACTGGCTTCGGAGGCAACGCCACAGTTGCCGCTACAACCTTGAAGAACAGCAGCAGTGGAGCGATCCTGGCCACAGATGTACTGCGCCCCGCCAACTCAGGTGTCGTCACCGCTTCAACAACTTTCACGTTCAAGTCGGCAACTGCCAACCGCGACTCCGTTGCTGCCAGTTACAACTTCGGCGGCGTTGGCTATTCACTCACCCAGCAAGCACCTGACAGCACCCCGGTTGCCGGCACGGCCCCTTCCGCCCCGTAACCACCGTTTCGTAGACCCCGGTGGTGTGCCGGACACAGGTCCTGCACACCACCACCCCCTCTGACGGAAGCAGCCATGAAAAGCACCCGCACACTGAAAGCAGCCGGCCTTGTGCTGATTGCCGTGGTGCTGGGACTGCTCACCGTCCAAGGAAGCTACGCACTGTGGAACAAGGCAGCCACTTCCGACGCCGGAACCATCCAGGCTGCTGATTTTCGAATCGGACTGACTGACGCCATCTCCGCCAGGGCCACCAACATGACACTGGAGGATGGTACGGCCGCAACACTTTCACTGAGCACGACCCCCGCAGGGGTGGTGCTCCCCGGACAAAGCACTTACGCCGGCGTCCAGGTGGGCAATGTGACCAACGCCAGCGGGGACTTCACCGTCCAAGCCAGCACGGGCGCCCCCATCATCAGCAACAACAACGCCGCATTGCCTCTTGCACCGCACCTGAGCATCAAGATGGCAAGCGCAACTACCTTGCAGGGATGCAACTCCCCAGCACTGTTTGCCGCGGCAACACCTTCCACGCCAGCATCACTGGAAATCGCCAAGGACGGCACAGGAGTTTTCTGCTTCCAAATCACACTGGCGGCCACCATGCCGGCCAGTCTCAGCGGACAAAGCGCCGCTGTTTCCATCCCGATCACTGTCAACCAAGTCTAGGAGGGTCCACCATGTCTATCTGCAGCCCCGTCTCCCGCAAGGTTTCATCGGCGGACACTGGCATTGAACCCACGGTGCGTCCCCGCGGCGCTCTGCACTCGATTGGCACCTGGAGTGCCTACGTGGTCCTCCTCCTGACAGCGCTCAGCGCCCTGATAGTGATTGTGATTCCCATGGCCACCGGATCCCACACCTATACCGTGTTGACCAGCTCCATGGCACCCAAATATGCTCCCGGAACCCTCATGGTGGTCAAGCCTGCTCCCTTCGACTCACTGCGGGTGGGCGATGTCATCACCTACCAAATTGAGTCCGGCAAGCCCGCTGTCATTTCTCACCGCATCACTGCGGTGGGATCAACCCAAACCGGGGAACGGGTCTTCACCACCAAAGGCGATAACAACTCCCTTGAAGATGTAACCCCCGTTCAAGAAGTTCAGGTTCAGGGCAAACTCCTCTACGCCGTACCCTATGTGGGCTTCGCCGCCCACGCGGTTGGCGAGCAACGAGGCAAAGTTCTCCCCGTCATCGCCGTTGGATTCATAGCCATGGGTGCCTTGAGCATGGTCAAGGGTTCCATGGAGAAGAAACATGGCAAGAAAACAAATCGACACAGCAAATGATTCAAAGAGTCCCGCTGCGCAGCCGGGCCGGCTCCGTCCGCGTGGCCGCCAAAGCCATCGTTGCAAGCATCGCCATGGGGGCGCTGCTGGCAGGCCCCACCAGCGCCGCAGAGAACAAGAACGACCTGCTTCAACTAAGCCGCGACGGTGTCACTTTCGCCACTGACGCGATACCAGCAATGTTTGGGAGTACAAAAGGTTATGTTCCAGGAGAATCACGGCGGGGGATCATTTGGGTCCGCAACGCCAGCAAACACACAGCACATCTCAGCCTTTCTGTGCGCAACGTGGGCACCGCAGCCACATCTGATCTGTCTGGACACCTGCGGCTGCAAGCGCGGGCGTCTGGGCGAGGGGCCGCAGCAGGAACACTGCCTTCCGCAGGAGCCTGCACTCCGATCATCGATGGCTGGACGCTGGCCGCAGGCGAGGCTCTGCCCCTGACCCTGGACCTGGGCATGGAGACGGATGCACCCGACACCACACGGAGGCAAAGCACCGCATTCTCCATGACGTTTGTTTTGCAAGAGCAAGGCGCCGGGAAACTTGTTGGGACCTGCTCCAAACTTCCCGGTACGCCGACCTCCGGCGCAGGCCGTGCGTCCATCGTCATTGGTGACGCTCCCTCCTGGGGCGACGGTTCACCGCCCAGCCCAGGGCCAAACTCCCTTCAGCCCGGGAATGAAGCATTGCCAAAAGCACTTACGTTACTGCCCCAGCTGCAAAGTAATGTGGAAGCCACCGTCTACAACCCGTGGCCATGGGTTGTAGTCGTCAGCGCATGCGCATACGTAGTTACGTCAGTTCGGAAACGGAGCAGGACCAGATGAGTTCAGCAGGACCGCAGCAACCAAGGCAGAAGCCGGGCAACAGCGCCCAGCCCGCTGAAACCAAGTTGGGCAAGGTGCCCGGATTCACCACGGCAGCTGTGGTCTTTCTGCTCATTGTTTTGCTGGGAGTTGGTGGTGTTGCGTTTGCCAAATGGAACCAAACCGCCACGGTTTCCATCGCCATCACCGCAGGTGCCGCGCCGACAACCAGCCCCGCGCCGTCGCCTAGTCCCACACCGGCACCGTCAGTGCCACCCACCGGCCCCGGAAACATCGTGGCCAATCCCGTCATTGCAGCGCGGCCGCTGCTTATGGATCCCGGAAAGGTGGGATGCGATGCCAATGGAAATTCCGGGCACTACAGCTTTGATTGGGATGCCGATGAATCCGGAGGCATCAGCTACGTGGTTTCCTTGAGCACCAGCGACAAGAATCATGGTTCCCCCCAGTCAAAAACCGTCAAGGTAAACAAGGCCAATTTCGACCTCGACAACACCGATGCCGCATACGGCCTGTACATCCTTCGGATTCAACCGATGAAGGGTGACATTGCGGGCGACCCGGTTTACCGGACAGTTCAGCACCAAAAAAAGACCCAGCAGTGCATCTATGCCAGCCCGAATGACAGATCCCCCTTGGGTGCCTTCGCGGTATCCGCCGTCCCCGCCAGCTCCGTGAAAAGCAACAACGCTCTCAACGTGAGCTGGACAGCCTTGGCCGCCGGCACTAAATATGTAGTATCCATAGTGTCCACTGACACGGCTTCCAGGTTCGGTGCCGAGTTCACCACAACAACGTCGGCTGCCACGCTAACATTTCCACCGTATGTGGTGGACAAATCGGGCAACCCGACCAACGACGGCGCATATAACGGTGAATACATGATGCGCGTCATACCGATGAACGGGGCCCAAGCTGGCGATCCAGTCTATAAAAAGGTCTTCTATAAGGCCTATGACTTTAGGGTTGAAAACTTCCAGTTCCAGTACTGACAAGGTTGGAGCCAAGAACGGCCCCAGGGATCACAAAACTCATGGTGGTTCCCCGGCCCTGTTCGCTGGACAGGGTCAGGGTGCCGCCGTGGTTGTCAATGATGGTCCTGGAAATCATCAGACCCAGGCCGATGCCCGGGATGCCACGTTTCACAGCCGATCCCGCCCTGAAAAACTTTTGGAACACCCCGGTTTGTTCGGCATCACTCATGCCCAGGCCTGTGTCGCTGACCTGGCACCGCAAGTCTGTTCCGTCAGCCCACGCGCGCACCGTGAGCGTCCCGCCGTCGGGCGAATATTTAACGGCGTTGGAGACCAGGTTGTCCAAGACTTGCCCGATCCGGCCGGCATCGACCAGTGCCACCAAAGGTTGGTGGCACTGGTCGATAATGTCGACACTGTTGCGTGCAGCCGCCGGCGCCACAGAAGCAAGGGCATCGGCAACGAGCTTGGCAACGTCGGCAGGGGAGCGCTCCACGGTCATGGTGGTGGTTGTCAGCAGATCAGACACGAGGGTGTTGAGCCGCACGGCATTGCGTTCGGCAATGTCCAAGTAGCTGACAATTTCCCTGGGACGCAGCCCGGGTGCCTCAAGGGCCATGGCCACATACGACTGTATGGCAGTGAGGGGGGTGCGGAACTCGTGGGAAACATTCGCCACAAAGTCGTTCTTGGCGGCAAGGGCAGTGACCATGTCGGTGACATCGTGAAAGGCAATAACAGCACCGTCGGATGTGCCATCGTCACTGAGTATGGTGCGGGCCGTGGTTGACAGGGCCCTGGCCTGTTCGCCCGTACCGATCCAGATTTGGTAGTTGGTGAATGACTCGCCATTGATGGCGCGGCGTACAGGGCGGGCCTCGGCCGGAAGCGGATCACGGTCGACGCCGAAAATCAGCAATTCTTTTTCCTGCGGGTCACTCACGTCCGGCGGCACGCCCAAAGCATGGATGGCCTCCTGGGTGGAGTTCATGAGGCGGTCGTTGCCGTCGGCATCCACCACCACCACACCAACACCCACCGTGTCCACAATGGTCTCCAGCAGCCGTTCGCGCTGACGGCTTCCCTGCAAGTCTGCGCTCCGCTGCAGGTCCTGGGCCATTAAGGCATCGCGCTGCCTGTCCATGCTGGTGGTCAGCACCACCATTGCGATGGAGAATGCCAGCATCATGAACGGAAATAGCAGCGGCCTCACCAACTGTTCCGGAGACGCGGGGCCGGGTTCCTGCAACACCGGATTCCACACAATCAGCAGACTTGCCAGAGTGCTGGACATGACAGCCGTTTTGGGTGCGTACCCGGAAGCGCAGAGCCAAAAGACCGGGAATAGCGCCAACATGCCAGTCGATGACAGCAGCGCGTTGCTCCCGTCGCGGAAAAGCGCCACCGCAATGAAGTCCAAATAGGGAATGACCAGAAACGAACCCGGCTGCAATTTCTCCCACGGGACGGCGACGGAGGCTGCCAGTAAGCCAATGCTCATGGCCAGGGCCGCAACGAGTCGCACTTCAGCGAAAAGTGACGGTTGCAAGAAAGCTATCAGCGTGGCCGCCAAGACCAAGGTGAGAGTGAACGGAAGCTGGGCCAGAAACATTCGCGTCCGGAGCGAGCGCTCATAAAAGTAGCGCCGGATGAGCCGGACGCCAGGGGTCTCGGTCAGATTTACCGTGCTGGTGGTCACAATTGCTTCCGTCACTAGTTCAATTCCGCCATATTCCCCAAGAAGTTAGTCAAGACGGGCCGATAATTAGGGCCCGGGACCTCAGTGTTTGACCCAGCACGTCACGCCACGATGACGAAACCCACATGGGCACCACCCTTGATGATGCCATACTGTAAGTTACAAAGGGGCCTGGGGGCTCTGAGACGCTGTAACACGCACGTATCTTATTGGTCTTTGCAAGTTTAGTGAGGGAAAAATGGACAATCCTCGTGTGGCAGTCATCGTTGAAGATGACCAGGATATCCGCGAACTTATCAGCATAATCCTCAACCAGGCCGGATTTGAGGTTTACACGGCCGGCAATGGGGCTGACGGGGTGGAGGCGATCCGTACCCACAACCCGGCCATCGTCACCCTCGATCTGGGACTGCCTGACATTGACGGCTTCGAGGTGGCCAGGCGCGTGCGGCTATTCAGCGACGCCTACATCATCATGCTGACAGGACGAGCAGATGAGATGGATACCTTGTTGGGCTTGGAAACAGGCGCAGACGACTACCTCACCAAACCGTTCCGGCCCCGTGAACTGCGCGCCAGGATCAGCGCCATGATGCGCCGGCCCCGCGCCGGCGGCCCGGAAGCCCAGCCGGGCGACGCTGCACCGGAAGTTGACGCGGTGGCAACCCCGGCCCTGGTCAGTGCCGCCGCCCCCGACGAACCAGCAGCACCGGCGTCGGGGATGACTGCGGGCCCGCGGACCATCAACGGCTTGGTCCTCAACGACGGCGACCGGACTGCAGAAGTGGACGGCACCGAACTTGAGCTGACCCGTACCGAATTTGACCTGCTTCATGCCCTGGTGGACGGCGGCAAGCAGGTACGCAGCAAATCTGACCTGGTGCGCTGGCTGCGGGGGGAAGAATACGACGTGGGCACGTACATCAGCGACGCCGATGAACGCACCATCGAGGTGCACATGACGAACCTGCGCCGCAAAATGGGTGACAACCCCCGCGCTCCGCGCTGGATCAAGACAGTCCGCGGCGTCGGCTACCGGCTGGTCCACTAGGTCCGGTCTTTTTGGACCCAGGTCTCAGCCTTGGTCCGCCTCACCACAGTTGATTGACAGCAGGGCCCCGAACCATTGTGGTTGGGGCCCTGCTGCCGTCTCAGACCTGTGATGGCCTGTCTCAGCGACGGCCTAGGCCAGGACCTGCGCAGATTCGGGCAGAACCAGCACAGATTCGGGCAGAACCATCCGCATGGTGGTGCCCACATTGGGTTCGCTTTGAATCGAGATGGAGCCGCCGTGGCTGGCCACAATTGATTTGGTGATCAGCAGCCCCAACCCTAGGCCGGGGATGGAGCGTTCCAGGGCCGGACCGGCACGGAAAAACTTGGTGAACGCCTGTGCCTGTTCGGCACTGCTCATGCCCATGCCCGTGTCCTGGACCTCACAGACCACATCGGTGCCGTCGCTCCACGCACGCACCGTGACGGTTCCGCCGTCGGGCGAGTACTTGATGGCGTTGGAGATCAGGTTGTCCAGCGCCTGGCCGATCCGGCCGGAATCGACCATGGCCCACAGCTGGGTGGGACCAGTCATCAGCAACTCCACCCCATTCCGTTCCGCCATGGGCCGGGCAGATGCAACGCTTTCAGCAATCAGAGCCGACACATCTGTCCCGGCCGGGGTGACCTCCATGGAGTCTGTGGTTAAAAGATCAGAGACCAGCCGGTTCAGGCGAAGCGCGTTGCGCTGGGTGATGGTCAGGAACTTGTATAAATCTGCGGGCAGGCGATCCGCATCATCCAAAATCATGCCCAAGTAACCCAGTATGGAGGTCAGCGGCGTACGGAACTCGTGGGACACATTGGCCACAAAGTCGTCCTTCGCGGACAGGGCGGCCATCATTTCGGTGTTGTCGTGGAAGGCAATCACGGCACCGGCAGAGCTGCCGTCTTCCTTGCGCATGGTGCGGGCTGTGGTGGAAATAGCCCGGGAATTATCCTCGGGGCCAATCCACATCTGGTAGTTCGTGAAGGATTCACCCAGGATGGCCCGTCGGACAGGGCGGTCGTCAGCTGCCAGTGGCACCTTGCCCGGGCCAAACAGCAGAAGATCCCTTTCCTGCGGATCGGCAAGGTGCAACGGCACACCCCGTGCGTGAATGGCAGCCTGTGTTGCGTTCATCAATTGGTCATGTCCGCTCTCATCCACCACCACAATGCCCACGGCCACAGTATCCAGGACTGTTGCCAGCAGAGTCTCGCGCTGCCGGCTGAGTGCCAACGCTTTGCGAAGTTCAGTATCTTTGCGCAGAAGTGCCAGGCGTTGGCTGTCCATGCTGGCCGTCATGATGACCACCGTGATGGAGAAAGCCATCATCATGAACGGAAAGATGAGCGGCTTGGCCAGCAGTTCGGGAGTGATGTTTGTCCGGCCCCACACCAAGGGTATCCAGACAATCATCAAGGTGGCCACAGTGCTGGCAACGACAGCGGTTTTGCGGGCCAGCCCGGAAGCTGACAGCCAGAAAACAGGGAATAGCACGAGCAGGCCCGCGGAAGAAATGTACTGTGTGCTGCCGTGACGGAGAAAACCCACTGCAATGAAGTCCAGATACGGAATGAGCAGGTACGAACCACGCGGCAACTTCTCCCACGGCAGCACTAAACACAGGACAAGTATTCCAGCCTGGAGCCACAAGCCAAGGACAAAATGGTGATCTGCCAGATTCTTGGGGTAGTAAACAGCGGCCAACACCACCAATAAAATAACCGTCAAGGTCAGCGGCAGCTGGGTGAGGATAACCCGTTTCCGTAGGGAGCGCGTATAGAAATGGCGCTTGAACAGGTTGTCAGGGGTGGGATTGGTCAATGAGCTTCCGTTTTTTGGATCCAGTTCAAGCACGGGCAATGGTACAAACAAGTCTCTCACCCAAACACCTAGGCAACGCGTCAACAGCACCCGGCGGCTTGCGCGGGCAGGCGCCAGACGCCGGGTGCAACTACATTGCCGAGTCGCCTCGTTGGAACACGTCCGGGATGCCGTCTTGGTCTTCATCGAGTTCCTCGAGCTCGGCCACCTTGCGGTAGTGCCTGTTGCGGCGGCGCAGGACGATTGAGGCCAGCAGGGCCGACAACACGGAGCCGGCCAGGATGGCCACCTTCGCGTGGGAGTAATGGGGGCTGTCTGCGCCGAAGCTTAGTTCACTGATGAGCAGGGACACGGTGAAACCAACCCCGGCCAGCAGTGCCAGGCCGGCGACGTCGATCCAGGCCAGGCCGTCGTCGAGCTTGGCCTTGGTTGTTTTGGTGACAAGCCACGTGGCACCGAATACGCCGATGAACTTGCCAGCCACCAGAGCCACCACAATGCCGATCGCCACGGTATCCGTGAAGGCGCTCTTGAGCCCGGCCACCCCGCCCAGGGCCACACCGGCGGAGAAGAACGCGAACACGGGCACGGCAAGGCCGGCGGAAACTGGGCGGATGGCATGCTCAAACTTTTCGGCCAGCCCGGGTCCGTTTTCAGGCGTCTTGTCCCGGCGGAGCACAGGCACCATGAAGCCCAGCAGCACGCCAGCCACTGTGGCGTGGACGCCGGAGGCATGGACAAGCGCCCACGTGGCGAACGCCAGGGGCAGCAGGAAGTACCAGGCGCTGATGCGCTTTTGCACCAACCAGGCGAAGACCAGCAGTGGCAGCAAGGCCAGGGCCAGAAACTGGAACTGCATTTCACCGGGATAGAACACGGCAATGATGGCAATGGCGATGAGGTCATCCACCACGGCGAGCGTCAGCAGGAAGGTGCGCAGGGCGCTGGGCAGGTGGGTGCTGATGACAGCCAGGACGGCCAGGGCAAAGGCAATGTCGGTGGCAGTGGGGATGGCCCAACCCTTGAGCACCTCCGGTCCGGCCTGCAGGTTGATGAGCGCGAAGAGGACCGCGGGAATGATGACGCCGCCCACAGCAGCGGAAATGGGGACCATGGCCCGTGCGGGGCTGCGCAAATCCCCGGCCACAAACTCGCGTTTGAGTTCCAGGCCGGCAACGAAGAAGAAGATCGCCAGCAGGCCATCGGCGGCCCAACCGCCCAGGCTGAGGTTCAGGTGCAGGCTTTCCGGGCCGATCTTGAAATCACGCAAATCGAAGTAGCCGCCAGCCCAAGGGGAGTTTGCCCAAATCAGGGCAATCACCGTGGCGATGAGCAACAGGGCCCCGCCTACGGTTTCGGAGCGGAGGATGGTGCTGATGCGGACCGATTCAGCGTAGCTGCCCCGGCTGAAGACGCTGGAACTTTTTGGTGATTTCATGGGTGCTGCGGCCTTCCGTTGGATCCAGCAGTGGCGTGGCCACTTTTGGGTTCATCAAAGTCATTGCCGACCAGACTTCCCGGCGCACCTGATTTCCAGTCTACCTTCTGCCTTGGCTCCGTGTTTTCGTACTCCGTGGCCGGTTCACACCGTCTCAGCCGTTTCACTGGACAGATAATGCCGTTATGTGATTCTAAAACGTCATTACGTGTCCAGTGAGCGGGGTGGTCAGGGCTCTTAGTGAGCGGGGTGGTCAGGGCTCTTAAACAGCCATGGCGCACAACTATGAGTTGTGCGCCATCTCCAGCTTCTGTGCCACCACCTTTGCGGGGCTGGCCGCCAAGTTTAGGCGTGCGTGTCCAGCCATTCCTGGGCCAGGTTTGCCTGCAGGTTCAGCGCCCTGCCAATGACGGGCTCCGCAGCTGATGCGATCTTCGCACCCAGGAACGGAACGCCCGACTTGACCTCGCCGGTGAGCTCCACCAGGGTGGACTCGCCGCTGGCGGTCAGCTTCTGCAGGGCCGTGACATCCACGGGTGCGCCGGCAACGCTCAGCTTGATGGTGTTGGTGCGGGCACCGTCTGCCGCCGGGGCGCTCCAGGTCTCATCCTGGGTCACTGTCAGCGAGGCGCCAACAAACTTCTTGACAATGTCAGGCATGCGCGTGGTGGGCAGGGTTCGCACCGTCTTGGTGGTGAAGGCAGCCGAGGTGGGGCCGCTGATGGCGAACGACTTCAGCTCCCCGCCCACGGTTTCGCTGACGTGCTTGACGAAGTCGGCGTTGGTGAAAACATCTGTCACGCTCTGGGCGGTGGCAGTAAGAGTTGTTGAGGCGGCAAGCGCCATGGTTCCTCCAAGGTTGGGGGTGGGTGGGGCAGCTCCTAGGATAGCAAGGGTTGCTCTGGGATTCCTGGGGGCACCCGGCCCGGAGTAAGCTGGGGGAAGCTTGGAACTTTTGCGAAATTCGGGGCTTTCGTGCTGTTCCCGGCACAGTCTGGACCGCTCAGATCTGCGCCGGCCGCCACCAAGCGCTCATCCGTCACTTGCCAATCCGTCACCCGCCAAGGAGAAAATCACCCATGAGTCTTGCAGGGTTGCGAACCGCGCTGTCCCAGGATCCGCTGTTCGCCCGAGTCCGGCGCTACGCAGCCAGCGACCCGGCCACCCGCAGCGCTGACGTCGCCTTCAGCGCCCCCGCAGGAATGCGGCCCGTTCTGCTGGCCGAGGTGGCGGACGGGCTCGCCTCACTCGCGGGCGCCACCGGCGTGGTTTTGGCAGTGACAGCCACCGGACGCGAGGCCGAGGACACCGTGGCCGCACTGAACTCCTACCTCCCCGCCGGCTCCGTGGCGGAGTTCCCCAGCTGGGAGACTCTCCCGCACGAGCGCCTCTCGCCGCGCTCAGACACCGTGGGACGCCGCCTTGCCGTGCTGCGCCGGCTGGCCCATCCCGAGCTCGACGCCGGAACCGCCCTGCGCGTTGTGGTTGCCCCCATCCGGGCAGTGGTGCAGCCGCTTGTGGCCGGTTTGGGTGAGCTGGTTCCCGTGCACGTGCGCGTGGGCGAGGAAGTGCCCTTCACCGAACTGATCAGGCGGCTTGCCGATGCCGCCTACGCCCGGGTGGACATGGTGACGCACCGCGGTGAGTTTGCCGTGCGCGGCGGCATTTTGGATGTCTTCCCGCCCACCGAAAACCACCCGATCCGCATTGAATTCTTTGGCGACGAGGTGGAAGCCATGCGCTGGTTCAGCGTGGCCGACCAACGCTCCCTGACCTCCGTCAAGGGCGATGTCACCCACCCCACCGAGCTGTACGCCCCGCCCTGCCGGGAAATCCTCATCACCCCGGCCGTCATGAGCCGGGCCGCGAAACTCAAGGACAGCATGCCCGGCGCGGCCGCCATGCTGGAAAAGATTGCCGGCGGCATTGCCGTGGAAGGCATGGAATCCCTGGCCCCCGCACTGGTGGACGGCATGGTCCCGCTGACCTCGCTGCTGCCTGCTGGCTCCATCACTGTGGTGCTGGACCCGGAAAAGGTGAGCGCTCGTGCGCACGACCTGGAATCCACCAACGAGGAATTCCTGGAAGCCGCCTGGTCCACTGCGTCCGACGGCGGCAGCGCCCCCCTGGACCTGGGCTCGGCGGATCTGGGCCAGCACGGCGTTGACCTGGCCCAGGCCGGCTTCAAGTCATTGGCACAGACCCGCAGCGGCGCCCTGGACCATGGCGTGAGCTGGTGGTCCATCAGCGCCTTGGCGCAGGACGAAGAGCTGGGCATCGAAACGGACGTTTTGAACCTGCAAGCCCGGGAACCGCGCGGCTACCGCGGCGACGTGGCGGAAATGATGGAGTTCATTGGCTCCCGCGTCAAGGACCAGTGGCGGGTTGTGGTGGCCACCCAGGGCCCCGGCCCGGCCCAACGCCTGGCCGAGCTTTTCCACGAAGCCAACATCCCGGCGTCGCGCGTTGATTCCCTGGACCACGAACCCCAGCCGGGCATCATTGAGGTGACAACGGCGGACACCGGGCGCGGTTTTGTGCTGGATTCGCTGAAACTGGGGCTGCTGACCGAAGCTGACCTCCTAGGGCGGGCGTCGGCCGTGTCCACCCGCGACATGCGCAAACTGCCCTCCAAGCGGCGCAACGCCGTGGATCCGCTGCAACTGAGCGCCGGCGACTACGTGGTCCACGAACAGCACGGCGTGGGCAAATTTGTGGAGCTGATCCAACGCAAGGTGGCTGGCGCCGGCGTGGGCGGTTCGGCTGGTCTGCGCGAATATTTGGTGCTGGAATATGCGCCGTCCAAGCGCGGGGCGCCGGGGGACAAGCTGTTTGTGCCCACGGACCAGCTGGACCAGGTGACCGCCTATGTTGGCGGGGACGCGCCCGCACTGTCAAAGATGGGCGGCTCGGACTGGGCTGCCACCAAGTCCAAGGCCCGCAAGGCTGTCAAGGAAATTGCCGGTGAGCTGATCCGGCTGTATTCGGCGCGCATGGCCTCCAAGGGGCACGCGTTTGGGCCGGACACGTCCTGGCAGGCCGAGCTGGAGGAGGCGTTCCCTTATGTTGAGACGCCGGACCAGCTGGTGGCCATCAATGAGGTGAAGGCCGACATGGAGAAGGAAGTTCCCATGGACCGGCTCATCTCCGGCGATGTGGGTTACGGCAAGACGGAGATCGCTGTGCGGGCCGCGTTCAAGGCCGTTCAAGACGGCAAGCAGGTGGCCGTGCTGGTGCCCACCACCTTGCTGGCGCAGCAGCACTTCGAGACGTTCAACGAGCGCTTCTCCGGCTTCCCCGTGCGGGTGGCTGCGCTTTCCCGCTTCCAAACAACCAAGGAATCCAAGGAGATCGTGGAGGGCGTCCGCACCGGTTCGGTGGACGTGGTTATTGGCACGCACAGGCTGCTGTCCAAGGACTTTGGCTTCAAGGACCTGGGCCTGGTGATTGTTGATGAGGAACAGCGTTTTGGTGTGGAGCACAAGGAAGCGCTCAAGAAGATGCGCACCAACGTGGATGTGTTGGCCATGAGTGCCACGCCCATTCCGCGAACACTGGAAATGTCCATGACGGGCATCCGTGAGACCTCCACGTTGGCCACCCCTCCCGAGGAGCGCCACCCCGTGCTCACCTACGTGGGCGGCTACACGGACAAGCAGGTGGGTGCCGCCATTCGCCGCGAGCTCATGCGTGAGGGTCAGGTCTTTTACGTGCACAATCGGGTTAAATCGATTGAGCGCACGGCGGCTCACATCCAACAGCTGGTGCCCGATGCCCGGGTGGCTGTGGCGCACGGGCAGATGAGCGAATCGCGGCTGGAACAGATCATTGTGGACTTCTGGGAGAAGCGCTTTGACGTGCTGGTGTGCACCACCATCATTGAAACCGGCCTGGACATCTCCAACGCCAACACCCTCATTGTGGAGCAGGCCAACAACTACGGGCTGTCCCAGCTGCACCAGCTGCGCGGCCGTGTGGGCCGTGGCAGGGAGCGGGCCTACGCGTACTTCCTGTACCCGGCGGACAAGCCATTGGGTGAGGTTGCCCTGGAACGGCTCAAGGCCGTTGCGGCCCACAACGAGCTGGGCGCCGGCATGGCCCTGGCCATGAAGGACTTGGAGATTCGTGGTGCCGGAAACCTGCTGGGCGGGGAACAGTCCGGCCACATCCAGGGCGTTGGCTTTGACCTGTACATCCGCCTGGTGGGCGAGGCTGTTGCCGAATACCGCGGTGACGGTGAGGAGCGGGCGGCCGAGATGAAGATTGAACTGCCCGTCAACGCTCACCTGCCGCACGACTACGTGCCGGGGGAGAGGCTGCGCCTGGAGGCATACCGGAAGCTTGCGGCGGCCGTGACGCTTGAGGCCATCGCTGAGGTGGAGGCTGAACTGATCGACAGGTACGGTGAGCTGCCACAGGCGGCCGTCAACCTCATTGCCGTGGCGCATTTCAAGGTTCTGGCCCGGGCCGCCGGACTCACCGACGTGGCCATGCAGGGCAACTTCATCAAGTTTGCTCCCGCCGAACTGCCCGAATCCAAGGAGATGCGCCTGAACCGCATGTACCCGGGTTCCATGGTGAAGCCGGCGCTGAACTCCATCCTGATCCCCAAACCCAAGACGGCACGCATTGGCGGCCGGGACCTGGCCGACGCCGAGGTGCTCAAGTGGGCCCAAGGCGTGCTTGAGGCGATCTTTGAGACGGTTCCGGCCAGGTAGTCCTTAAAGAACTGGCCCGCAATAGTGGTCGAAAAACACCGCGAAATCATGGTTTTCGGCGTTTTCTGCAGTCAGTTGTAAGGTCACGAGGGAACATTAAGCACGAACGTTGCGTATACCCAGCCGGAGAAGGTTCAAATGCAGGGTATATCTGCGACCCCGAGACAGTTCGGTGTCGGTGTGGCAAGGGCCATGATCTTGTGCCCGCCAGCGGCCAGATCCTATGCAGGAGCCATCACGGGATGGCTGGAGGCCCCCTTCAGCTAGCCTGCGGGTGCGAAGAATTCCAGAGCGATTCCGTCTGGATCCTTGAAACTCAGGGCCGTTCCGTAGGACGCCTCCACCAACCCGCTGTGCTCGACGCCAATTTCGTCGAGATGGTCACGCCACTCGAGCAAGCCCGTTCGATCATGTACCGCGAATCCGATGTGGTCGAGGCCGGGATTTTTTTCATCAAAGCCCTTACCCGAGCTGATGTCATGCTGGGTCAGCCCCAGAGTGAGTCCGCCAGCGAGGGCGAAGATTCTGCGTGTGAACGGGCCGTCAGCCATGTGCCCACTGGGTTCAGTCGCCCAGAGTCGTGAATAGAAGGTGGTACTGATGGTCATGTCTGTCACGGTCAGTGCCAGATGGTCAATATGTGGCAAAGCGGGCATGAAGATCCTAGGGGGTAGTTTTCGGTAGCGGACCTCTGCCAATGTACCGCATCCTAAGATATTCACCTCGAGATGTGACTGGTACTCTCTTACGTACCACCCCGGCCACCAGCATTGGGCTGAACGTGCGCCTACGGACTTGACTGGTTTCCACCCACCAGTTGCGCTCCAGCGGGTAAACCGGTTCATAGCGGCGCCATCGTCGGTCAGTTGGCTTTTCGCCCCATTGGACTGACGGGTGGACAGAACTTTTTTGCGAATCAGTGGTTTTCGTGTTGTTGGAAGCTTCCTTGCCGTCTCAGTTTCGAATGGATTTTCTGACGGTGCCATGGACAGCATGGAAAGCTGAAGGCAGCCTGCACTGGCCATCGTCCCACGTTATATCGCAGCGGAATCTCCTGAACGCAGGCGGCTGCGCCAACTCGGTGCAGGTCTCAAGGACCCAAACCCGGATGCCCGGTAGGCGGTATGCCCTGTCCGGCCCCGTTGGCGGTCGGACAGGACTTATCGTCTCAGTGTGAATGCCCTACGCTGCCACCGCTTGTATTGAGTTTTCCGTTGACACCTTTGGGGAAAAAACCCCCGGATTTGACCGATTTTGGGTTCAGGTAGGCAATGTTCAGGACCTGCGCAGTGGTACGGCTAAAAGCCAAGGCGTTGGCGTCGGTGGGCACAAGGTTAGCTACCTGGCTGGTTCCGATGCCTTGGTCGAGGTCTGTTGTGCCGTCCAGGCTATCCCGGGCGTCGGAGATGGCTTGGGCGGGAGCTTGCAGATCGCGGGCGTACATGGTGGTTCTGATGATGCCTGCGTGGTAAGCCTCGACAGCCAGAATGCCGGCAGCCGCCTCGAGATAAGTCTTATTGTCGATGAACGGAGCGGCCCCCTTGTACGCGGTAACGCCGACGTCTTCAAAAATAAACGCTCCGAGCAGGAAGCTGGTTTCATCCTTGAAGGGGCTAAAAGTCTGGCCCTTGGTGATGAGTCCGGCGGCGAGAGCGGCTGCGGTGAAGCTCGCATCAAGGTCGATCGGCGGGCGGGCGACGGCGGCTTTTCCCAGAGCGCTGCGCAGGAACCTGACATGAGCCTCTTCATCTGCTGCGATCTCTATTGCGTACTTCTGGATCAAGCTGCCGGGCGTAAACGGTACCTTGCTGCCGCCTGTGACTCCGCCCTTTTTCCCTCTGCCGTTAGTGAGACTGTCGGCCAAACCCATCCCAGTTACTGCACGAAGATAAAATTCGGCCTCCAGGTATTCCAGGTTCAACGCGAAGTTCAAGATCGCAGAATCACTGGGTCCATCCTTGTCCTCCTCCGGATGGGCTGATGCGGAGGTGGCGGACAGCAGCGCGACCGTGCCTCCGATGCCGGCAGCACTGGCCGCCCTGAACAGCCGACGGCGGTCGAGGTTGTTTTCTGCGCTCTGAGTCATTGCGTTGGTGATGAACTTCTGGTCGAACATTTTGTTCTCCTGCCATTCCAATGAAATGGCGGGGGTAGGAATTACTCCTATAGCACACCCCAGCACTGCGATACCCTCGCCACGGCCAGTGCGGCCGCGATATGTGTCAGAGTACGTGCCGCGACTCCGGTCCGTAAAGGGCTTGCCAACTATT
>JBDTQM010000066.1:0-18222 GCA_039932175.1 Specibacter sp. | reverse complement strand
GGATTCGCCCATCAGTGTGCAGTCCATGACAACCACTCCCACCACTGACATCAACGCAACGTTGCAGCAGATTGCCGAACTGACGGCGTCGGGCTGTGACATTGTGCGTGTGGCGTGTCCGTCGCAGGATGACGCCGACGCGCTGCCCATCATTGCCCGCAAGTCACAGATTCCTGTCATTGCCGACATCCACTTCCAGCCCAAGTATGTTTTTGCGGCCATTGAAGCCGGCTGTGCAGCTGTGCGCGTGAACCCGGGAAACATTCGCAAGTTTGATGACCAGGTCAAGGAGATTGCCCGGGCCGCCAGAGACCACGGAACCTCCATCCGCATCGGCATCAACGCCGGTTCCCTGGAGCCGGGCATCATGAAGAAGTACGGCAAGGCAACGCCTGAGGCATTGGTGGAGTCTGCCGTGTGGGAAGCGTCCTTGTTTGAGGAGCACGGCTTCCACGACTTCAAGATCTCCGTCAAGCACAATGACCCTGTCATTATGGTGGCAGCCTATGAGATGCTCGCCGAGCAGGGCGACTGGCCCCTGCACCTGGGCGTCACCGAGGCAGGGCCCGCATTCCAGGGCACCATCAAGTCAGCCGTGGCCTTTGGTGCGCTGCTCTCCAAGGGCATCGGTGACACCATCCGCGTGTCGCTGTCCGCCCCGCCGGTGGAGGAAATTAAGGTCGGCAACCAGATCCTCCAGTCGCTGAACCTGCGCCCGCGCAAGCTGGAAATTGTTTCCTGCCCGTCCTGTGGCCGCGCCCAGGTGGATGTGTACAAGCTGGCCGAAGAAGTCACCGCTGGCCTTGAAGGCATGGAAGTGCCTTTGCGTGTTGCCGTCATGGGCTGCGTTGTCAACGGACCCGGCGAGGCCCGCGAAGCAGACCTCGGTGTGGCCTCCGGAAACGGCAAGGGTCAAATCTTTGTGAAGGGACACGTCATCAAGACTGTTCCCGAAGACCAAATTGTTGAGACACTCATTGAAGAAGCCATGAAACTAGCCGAACAGATGGAGTCCGATGCCGATGACGCGACTCTCCAAGGTGGCCCCGTGGTTAGCGTTTCCTAAAGCGCCGCAACAACTGCCGGTGCGCGTCCTTGTCCATGGGGACACGGACGCGCTCCGGGCCTTGGTGGCGCGCGACCGCGTTGCCAACGTGTTCGTCGATTCGCTCATCGAGCAAAGCAACAGTGCTGTGCCCGCCTTCCCCGGTGCCATCATGTTGGGCATTTTCAAGGACGACGGCGCAACCTTGGCCGCCGCTTGCTGGGTGGGTTCGAACATTGTGCCCGTTGGGGCAACAGCGGAGCACGCCACGTATTTTGGCCGGTGGATTGTTGACCATTGGCAACCCCATGCCTCCATTTTTGGCCCGGCCGAGGCCACACTTGCCATGATGAACGTGCTCCACAAAGCAGGCATTTCGGCCCAGGAAATCCGGGCCAACCAACCCCTCCTCACCATTTCCGGCCCTCCACTGGTGGAACCAAATCCAGCCCTCGCGGTCAGCAGGAGCGGCCAGTTTGGCGAGATCCTGGCCGCCGCCGCGGCCATGTTTGAAGAAGAAGTGGGATATTCGCCGTTTCTTGGCGGTGAGGAAAGCTACCGCCGCCGTGTAGCCTGGCTTATCAACCACGGCTACTCGTTCAGCCACGAAGACCCGCTCGGGGAGATCATCTTCAAGGCCGATCTTGGCGCAGTCACCCGGCACGCCACACAAGTGCAGGGTGTGTGGATGAACCCGGACCACCGGGGCAGGGGCCTCAGCGCCGGATACATGGCCGGCGTCGTCCTTCTGGCCCAGAACCACGCGCCCGTCACCAGCCTCTACGTCAACGACTACAACACACGAGCCAGGGCAAGCTACGAGCGCGTGGGCTTTGAACAGGTCGGCACCTTCGCCACAGTGCTGTTCTAGCCCACGCCGTCCCAAGTTTCTGCGCTCACTGGACAGATAATGCCGCTCTGGCGAACCAGAACGGCATTATCTGTCCAGTCAGGAGTTCGGGCCACCAGGTGAGCGGCATCGGGGGCAGAATCTGCCGCAAATCACCGCAACCACGATGAAAGGTAACCCCCGTCACTGAATTCGCGCTACGATTATGCAACTTGTTGCGCAAAGGAGTGCATTGATGAACGATGGCCAGTACCCCCACTTGTTCGCCCCGCTGGATCTGGGTTTCACCACCTTGCCCAACCGGGTGTTGATGGGCTCCATGCACGTGGGCTTGGAGGAACGCCCCGGCGGCTTTGAGCGCATGGCGGCGTTTTATGGCGAGCGTGCCCGCGGTGGAGTGGCCCTCATGGTGACAGGCGGCATCTCACCCAACGACGCCGGCCGGCCCATGAAGGGTGGTGCCAAGCTCAGCACCGCCGAAGAAGCGGAGCACCACAAAGTGGTGACTGAAGCGGTGCATGCAGAGGGTGGAAGGATCGCCTTGCAGCTGCTTCATTTTGGCCGCTACGCATCGCAACAGGACTTGGTGGCACCCAGCGCCGTCCCTGCCCCCATCAGCCCGCTCACCCCGCATCCGTTGAGCGGGGAGGAAGTGGAGCAAACCATCGAGGACTTCGTCCATGCTGCCGAGCTGGCACAGTCGGCCGGCTACGACGGCGTGGAAATCATGGGTTCCGAGGGCTACCTGATCAACGAATTCGTGGCCAGGCGCACCAACCACCGCAGCGACGAGTGGGGTGGCTCCTATGCGAACCGGATGCGCTTCCCGGTGGAAATTGTGCGCCGCACCCGTGAGCGGGTGGGCGAGAACTTCATCGTCATCTACCGGCTTTCCATGCTGGACCTCGTGGAGGACGGCTCCACCCTGGATGAAGTCATCGCCTTGGCGCAGGCAGTGGAGAAGGCCGGTGCCACCATCATCAACACAGGCATTGGCTGGCACGAGGCACGTATTCCCACCATCGCCACATCCGTGCCTCGGGCCGGCTACGCCTGGGTCACCAAGAAAGTCATGGGCTCCGTCAGCATTCCGCTGATCACCACCAACCGCATTAACACCCCTGAAGTGGCCGAGCAGCTCCTGGCCGACGGCACAGCCGACATGGTCTCCATGGCGCGGCCGTTCCTGGCTGACGCGTTCTTCATGCGCAAAGCCCGGCAGGGCCGCAGCGATGAGATCAACAGCTGCATCGCCTGCAACCAGGCCTGCCTGGACCACACCTTCGTGGGGAAAACGTCGTCGTGCCTGGTCAACCCGCGGGCGTGCCACGAAACAGAAATCGTCATTGCGCCCACAGTGCTGGCCAAGAAGCTGGCTGTGGTGGGCGCCGGCCCGGCGGGTCTGGCGTTTGCCGTCACGGCTGCCGAGCGCGGCCACCATGTCACGCTGTTTGAATCCGCCGCCGAGATCGGCGGCCAGTTCAACCTGGCCAAGCAGATCCCGGGAAAGGAGGAGTTTCACGAAACCATCAGGTATTTTGTCCGCCAAATCCAGCTGCGCGGCATTGACCTGCGCCTGAACACCCGGGCCAGCGCTGAAACCCTTCTCGCCGGGAACTTTGACGAGGTGGTGCTGGCAACCGGTGTCATACCGCGCATTCCCGACTTCGATGGCGTGAACCACCCCAGCGTCATGAGCTACCTGGACGTGCTGCGGGACAAGAAGCACGTGGGCACCAACGTGGCGATCCTGGGTGCCGGCGGCATTGGTTTTGACGTGGCCGAGTACATCACGCAGCACGGCACCAGCGCCACCCTGGTCCCGGAAAAGTTCTACCGGGAGTGGGGCATAGATCCGCACTACACAGGCGCCGGCGGCATCACCACACCGAAGCCGGAACGCACGGACCGCCGGGTTGGCCTGTTCCAGCGCAAGGAAACCAAGGTGGGTGCCGGCCTGGGCAAAACCACCGGCTGGATTCACCGCACAGCGTTGAAAGCCAGGGGTGTGCAGATGGTGCCGGGTGTGGAGTACCAAAGGATTGACGACGCCGGACTCCACCTGCGCGTCAATGGCACCGACACTGTCCTCGCCGTCGACACAGTCATCCTGTGCACGGGGCAGGAACCTCAGCGTGAACTGCACGCCGGGCTGGAAGCTGGCGGCGCCGTCGTGCATGTCATTGGGGGAGCGGACGTGGCGGCCGAACTTGATGCCAAGCGGGCCATTGACCAGGGCACCCGGCTCGCGGCAAGGATCTAGGTCATTTCCATGTCACTGCCACAGGCAATCTTGACCTCGCTCCTGGAAAAACCCTGCACAGGTGCGGAATTGGCGCGGCGCTTTGATAAGTCGCTGGGACATTTTTGGCAGGCAACGCACCAGCAGATTTACAAGGAGTTGGGAAAGCTGGAGCAGCGAGGTCTGGTGCAGGCCCACGGCCTGGCGGCAACACGCGGCCAGCAGCGGCACTTTGAAGTCCTGGCACCGGGGCGGGCTGTGCTGGAATCCTGGTGTGCAGGGCGGGGGGAGCCGCGCGCCATCCGGGATGAACTGCTGGTGCGCCTGCGGGCGGCAGCCGTGTTGGGGACCGTTGATGTGCGGCCTGAGCTGGTGCACCATCGGGCGCTGCATGCACAGACGCTGGGGCGCTACCTGGCCATCGAAGCGCACGATTTTCCGGAAGGGGCGCACAGGTCCGGGGCCGACGAGCTGCAGCATGCCGTTTTGCGGGCCGGAATTGTGTATGAACAGTCGTGGCTGCGGTGGTGTGAGCAGACGCTGGAGAGGGTTGCGGCAAGCTAGGGCCGTCACTGCGGACGGCGTGGCCACAATGGGCTCAGCTGCTGGCGGATTCCTGCCCGGCGGCCTGGGCCTTAACCATCCGGGCAGTGGATTCGAGCAGGGCTGCCGTCTTGCCGATGACGGGAGCGTACGACGACTGCCAGGCGTGCCGGAACACAAAGGCGTCCGGGCCCTCCCAGCACAGTTTGCTGTTGATTTGGGCGCTCAACTCGTTCTTGACACTCAGCAGAACGGTGTTGGCATGCTCGAGTTCAACCGCGAATTGCCGCAAGTCCGCCGGGTCTGCGCCGTTCAGGCCAGTGCTCATAGAAACTCCTGCAAATTCTCTTTTGGTTGAACCCCAAGCCTAAGTTGTTGCGGCACCAGCAGGCGATGGGCAGAGCTACCCATGCCCTCACGCGCTCTGGCGTCGCAACGTCAGGGAAGCAAACAACAACCCGGCCACCACAAAGGCTGCCACCACCACCAGATCCGTCACCAGATTGGAGCTTGGGTCGGCGTGGGCAGCCACCTCCTGCAGGCCATCCACGGCAAAACTCAGCGGCAGAACATTGGAGATTGCCTCCAGGGCGCCGTTCATTTGATCGCGTGCAACAAACAGTCCGCACAGCAGGATTTGTGGCACCACCACAACGGGCATGAACTGGACAGCCTGGAATTCCGTGGTGGCAAAGGCGGAACACAACAAGCCCAAGGCCACGCCCAACACAGCCGTCAGCACCGAAATCAATACCACCCAGCCGGCATTGCCGGCGATCTTCAGCCCAAAAATCCAGTATGCGGTTGCCGTGGCCACCAAGGCCTGCAGGGCAGCCATGATGGAAAACGCCAAGGCGTAGCCAAACAACAAGTCGGCCTTGTGGATGGGAGTTGTCAACAGGCGTTCAAGTGTTCCCGAGGTCCGCTCCCGCAACATCGTGATGGAGGTGACAAGGAACATGACCACAAACGGGAAGATGACCAACATCATCAGCCCCACCCTGTCAAAGGTGCGCGGCTGGCCGGGGGCAAGCGTCTCGTTTTGATACAGCCAGTACACCAGGGCCAACAGCGCGGCAGGAACCACAAGGATCAACCCGATGCTGCGCGGATCGCCCTTGAGCTGGCGCAAGACGCGAATGCAGGTGGCCCACATCATTGAGAGATTCATGAGGCGGCCTTCCCTTCGGATTCCGCGGCTTGGATCAGGCGAAGGAAAGCCAGCTCAAGATCGTCAGTCCCGCTTTGGCTGCGCAGCTGCTCCGGCGTCAGCTGGGCCAACAGCATGCCCTCGCGCAGGAGCAGCAACGAATCACAATGCCCGGCTTCCTCCATGACGTGGCTGGAAATAATGAGCGTGGTGCCCTCGGCGGCCATCTCGGAAAACTGCTCCCACAAATCGGCCCGCAGTACCGGATCCAAGCCCACTGTGGGTTCATCCAGGACAAGAAGTTTTGGCTTGCCCACCAACGCGCACGCCAGGGAGACACGGCTGAATTGCCCGCCGGACAGGTCCCCGGCCTTGCGTTTGGCGAACTCGCCCAGCCCCACAGCTGCCAAAACAGCATGGGCGTCTTCCCTGCTGCCGCCATGGACAGCCCCAAAATAACGCACATTGTCCAAAACGCTGAGGTCTTTGTACACGCTGGCCGCCTGGGTGACATAGCCGACGTCGTTCCTGTTCTGCGGATCTCCTGCCGGACGGCCCAAAACACTAACGGTCCCCGCCGTAACTTTTTGAACACCCACCAACGCGCGCATCAAGGTGGTTTTTCCACTGCCCGAGGGCCCCAAAAGACCTGTGATGCGGCCCTGCTGGATGTCGAAGGACACGTTGGCCAGCACAGTGGCCCTGCCCCGGTGAACACGCAGGCCCTCAACACTGACACTGATGGGCCCGCTGGTGCCGGAGGGATTGGCAGGGACCGGGACTGGGGCAAAAGGGCCTTCAGGGGAGGGCAACGCTGCTTTGTGAGACATCAGGGCTCCAAGATTGCCGGTGCATGTTCCTATCCACTCAAACTAGACCTGCCAAGAACAGCTGTCCAGCAAGTCAACTACCAGATGACTTATTCGGTGAGGGGGCGATAACGCTTGTATTTGTGCAGTACTGGCGAGTGGCTTCGCAGTGGCGGCAGTGGCTTAATGCGTCATCCACGCTCAGCTGGAACAAAAGTGAACTGAATGGACATCCCCATGGCCGTTTCGGGGAATCTGAAAATGGCACTGGACAAGGATTTCGAGGACACGTCGCTGAAGGAAATACTTGACCCCTCACCGGCCGCATTGACAGGCATCACGGACGCGAAAGCAGCGGCCTTGAAGGAACTTGTGGGCATCACGACCATTCGCGAGCTGGGCAGCAACAAATACTTCGCAGTCGCCGGGGTTCTGGTGGTCCTGGAAAACAAGTCGGGCTAGTCCTTGATCCCAACCCACCTGCGGCCGCCAAATCGCCTGCCTCACCCTGTTTGCGCCGCTCCGCCGGGGCGCATGTGCCATCGCATTGCTCGAACCGGTAGATTAGTACCTGTGCGCCTGTCTCCACGGCGGCACGTACCCACTTCAAGAAACGGACAATTCGCCAGTGGCACTTCGCCTTTCCACACTCTTTTTACGTACCCTGCGTGAAGATCCCGTCGACGCCGAAGTGGACAGCCACAGGCTGCTGCTGCGAGCCGGCTACATCCGCCGCGCGGCGCCGGGCATCTACACCTGGCTCCCCTTGGGCCTGCGCGTGCTGCGCAAGGTTGAAGGTATTGTGCGCGAAGAGATGGACGCGATCGGTGCCCAGGAAGTTCACTTCCCGGCACTGCTGCCCAAGGAACCGTATGAGCAGACCAACCGCTGGCAGGAATACGGCGACGGCATTTTCCGCCTCCAGGACCGCAAGGGTGCCGACTACCTGCTGGCCCCCACGCATGAGGAAATGTTCACGCTGCTGGTCAAGGACCTGTACTCCTCGTACAAGGACCTGCCGCTGAGCCTGTACCAGATCCAGAACAAGTACCGCGACGAAGCCCGTCCCCGGGCAGGCCTGCTGCGCGGTCGCGAGTTCATCATGAAGGATTCCTACTCCTTTGACATTGACGACGCCGGACTGGAAGCCAGCTACATGGCCCACCGCGGTGCCTACTTGCGTATTTTTGAGCGTCTGGGCCTGGAAATCATCCCGGTTGCGGCCACTGCCGGCGCCATGGGTGGTTCCAGGAGCGAAGAGTTCCTGCACCCCATGGCCATTGGTGAAGACACGTTTGTGCGTTCGGCCGGCGGCTACGCTGCCAACGTTGAGGCAGTCACCACTGTTGTGCCTGAAGACATTGACTTCAGCAGTGCAACTGCAGCCGTGGTGCGCGACACCCCCGACACGCCCACCATTGGTACCTTGGTGGACGCTGCAAACCAGCTGGCACCGCGTGCCGAAGGTGCCTGGACGGCAGCTGACACGCTGAAAAACGTGGTCCTGGCCATTGACCTGCCCACGGGCGAGCGCCGGATTGTTGTTGTTGCCCTGCCGGGTGACCGCGACGTTGACCTCAAGCGCATCGAAGCCAACATAGGCGTACACCTTTCCATCGGCGGGGAAGTTGGCGTCGAGGCTGCCGGCGAAGCCGACCTCAAGAAGCACCCGGGCCTCATCAAGGGCTACATCGGCCCGGGCCTGAACCTGGACGCCGCTGTTCTGGGCACGGAAGCTGCCACCAAGCTGCTGTTCCTGGTTGATCCCCGCGTTGTTTCCGGCACCACGTGGATTACCGGCGCCAACGAAGAAGGCAAGCACGTCTTCGGTCTGGTTGCCGGCCGCGACTTTGCTTGGGATGGCACCATCGAGGCCGCACAGGTCCGCGAAGGCGATCCCGCACCCGACGGATCCGGTCCCCTGGAAACCGCCCGCGGCATTGAAATGGGCCACATCTTTGCCCTGGGCACCAAGTACAGCAAGGCCATGGACCTGAAGGTCTTGGACCAGAACGGCAAGCTCGCCGTCGTCACGATGGGTTCCTACGGAATCGGCGTTACCCGCGCAGTTGCCGCCCTGGCCGAATCCAATCACGACGACAAGGGCCTGATCTGGCCGCCGAATGTGGCCCCGGCCGACGTCCACGTCGTGGCAGTGGGCCGTGGCGAGGAAATCTTCGACACGGCAGCGCAGCTGACCGCCGAGCTGGAAGCCGCCGGACTGGAAGTCATTTACGATGACCGTCCCAAGGTTTCCCCCGGCGTAAAGTTCGGCGACGCCGAATTGTTGGGCGTCCCCACCATCCTGGCCGTGGGCCGCGGACTGGTTGACGGCGTCGTGGAAATCAAGAACCGCGCCACAGGTGTTGCCGAGAACGTGGCAGTGGCCGAGGCAGTTCAGTACATCCTCAACAACCGGTAGCCGCAGGCCCGCTGTGCGGTCCGGCCTCTCGCGGGCAGTAAGATTCTTTCGCGCGTTCCTCGTTCCTCGTTCCTCGGCCCGCGCGCCAAAGAATCCATCCCCGCACCGAGGTCGGACCGCTGCGCGGCCCATGCGCACAAGGTTCAGGAGCCGGCATTTTTTGTAGGCGACGTAAAGGAGACGCCAAAGGCCGCCCGCGGCCGAAGCGTCGGATAGTCGCCGGAAAATGTCGGTCCTGAACCGTCAAGACTTTAATTAGGGCTCTATGGTTTCCGGTTTTGAAGACATCACCACTGCCACGATTTTGTTGATCATTGTGGCCGGCTTTGCTGCGGGCTGGATCGACGCCGTGGTGGGCGGCGGCGGGCTGTTGCAGCTTCCCGTGGTGCTGATGATCCCGGGCATCACCCCCGTCCAGGCGCTGGCCACCAACAAGATGGGCTCCATCTTTGGCACGGCCACCAGCTCGGTGACGTACTACAGCCGCGTGAAACCTGACATGCGCACGGCACTGCCCATGGCGGGTGTGGCGCTTCTGGGCAGTCTTGGCGGTGCCGTGGTGGCGGCGAGCCTGCCGGGTTCAGTCTTCAAACCCATCATTGTTGTTGCCCTGGTGGTGGTGCTGCTGTTCACCGCCTTCAAACCCAACATTGGTGAACTGACGGCGCTGCGGCACTCAGGCAGCAAACACTACGTGGTGGCCATCTGCATCGGTGCCCTGATCGGCTTCTACGACGGCCTCATTGGGCCGGGCACCGGATCCTTCCTGGTCATAGCCATGGTCAGCCTCATGGGTTATGCCTTCCTGGAAGCCAGCGCCAAAGCCAAAATCGTCAACCTGGCAACCAACGCCGGCGCCCTCATGTTTTTTTTGCCGCATGGTTCCCTGTTGTGGGGAGTTGGCCTGGTCCTGGGCGCTGCCAATATGGCCGGCGGCTATCTTGGCGCCCGCACGGCCGTGAAACAAGGAAGCAAGTTCATCCGCATAGTGTTCCTGGTGGTGGTGGGCGCGCTGATCATCAAATTGGGTCTTGATGTCTGGAACGAAAACGTCGTCAATGGCTAGGTTCCACCAGATCAACTCCTTGACTGGCTCCTTCCGCCAACTGGAGTGATGGCATGGTGCAACCACTCTGGGAGGGGAAACGATGACTGTCGGCGCCGACCTGTTCATCTCTTTCGACGGGTACGCCACAACCACTGACCAAAACCCCGAGCTTCCGTTCGGCCGGGACTGGGTCCGGCTTGTCGACGCCTCCACTGCGACCCGGACGTTCCGGGAGCGCGTTCTCCACGATGACAGCGGTGAGGGGACCACAGGCGTCGACGACCGTTACGCACAGGCCTGCTTCGCAGAGGTCGGCACCGAAATCATGGGAGCCGGAATGTTTGGTCTCCACAACTGTCCGGATAACCCCGACTGGCGCGGCTGGGGGGGGGTGACGATCCACCATTTAGGGTGCCCGTGTTTGTACTCACCCACTCGGAGCGACCGCCCAACGAGATGGCGGGCGGCACAACATTTGAGTTCCTCGCCGCCGCACCAGTTGACGTGCTCAAACGGGCACAGGATGCGGCCGGAGGCAAGGATGTGCGGATCGGCGGTGGCGCCACGGTGGTTCGCGACTTCCTCAAAGCAGGACTCATTGACCAGCGCCCCGTCGCAATCAACCCCCATGCTGCTGGGCAGGGGCATCCGGATCTGGGAGGGCTTGCGGGAACGTGAGTCAGGCTACGCCGCCAGTTCCGAGGTCGCACAGAGCGGCATGATCCATGTCACGTTCCAATGAAGGTCATGAACTAAGGCATCTTGCCATGGCTCTGCCCCTCGCCTTGAGCCTTAGTACAGCGCCTTGAGCTGATGGGCGTCCGGCAGGCCGGGGAGGGTTTTGCCCGCCAGGGTGCTGGCCACCCACAGCGACCGCACGGCGTCGTCGCCGTGCCCCGGCTCTTCCAGGTAGCACAGGGCGTTTTCCACTTCCCGCACCACTGACCACTGCACGGCAAGGTCTTCGTCAAGCCCGGCGGCGCCGGCCAATTCGGCGGCCCGACGGCGCAGCCCGGCCTCGGCGTTGCGTGCCGGCAGGTCCCGGAGCCGGTTCCAGAGGCAGGGGGCCACAGCGAATTCGGCGTCGCCCAGCTGGGCCTGTGGATCAATGGCTAGGTATTCGTTGCCGTGCAGGCGCGCCAGAACGTTCATGTAGTGCAGGTCCGTGTGGACCAGGACGTCATTGCTGCTGCGCCGGCCAACCACGCCGCGGGTTTGGCACACCTCCAGGGCCGCTTCCAGAAGCCAGCGTGGAAACGGCTCATCGAGTTCGGTCCATCGCTGGGGCAGTTCGTCGCAATATCTTTCAGCGGTGGCAGCAATCGCCGGGACCAGCTGCCATTGCCAACGGGTGTCGGGGCGGATGCTCAAGTCCTTGACAAGCCCGCCCCACCGGGCAACGGCCTCATCCATGGGCAAGTCCAGCAGGGAGCGGCCGACATCCAGCCTTTCCATGAGCATTGCGCCCAGCGATTCATCGGTCTCCAAAACCTGCACGGTTCCATGCCCGTCCCAGAGCTTCAGCGCAACAGGTTCCAGCAGCGCTTCTTCATGGGGGAACGCGACTTTCAACGCTGCAGCGTCCCCGGCGTGTGTCAGCACAGGAATCACAACGCCTGTGTTTCCGTGCCACGGCATGGCGCCAAGGGGCAGGTCAACACGGAGCCGCCACTGTTCAAGGGCTGCCGTGATGAATCCGGGCAGCTCGCCCAACCACAATCGGCCTTCCCGGCTTCCGCGGTGGCGCAATTGCAGGGCTTCGGGAATCTTTACGCTCATGGACACACCCCGAGTTTAGCCGTTGGCACCCGGGCCCGGCGTCCGTCGTCGCTCGTTTTGAAGCTATCCAACCAGGCCGCTGGAACCGAGCAAACTGCCGATCGCAAAAGTGGCGGCCAAGGCAAGTGCCCCGCCCATGACCACTCGGGTTGCTGCCCTGACGTGCGAACCGCCGCCAATGGTTGCCGCGATCCAGCCCGTGATGCCCAGTGCGAGCAACACGGTCACAAACGTGACAGGCACACGGACACTTTCCGGCGGCAGCAAAATGGCCAGCAGCGGCAGCAGGGCTCCCACGGTGAAGGCGATGGCCGAGGCGAAGGCTGCATGCCAGGGACTGACGACGTGGGCCACGTCCAGATTGTGCTCGGCGGACAGGTGCGCGCTCAAGGCATCGTGTTCGCTCAGTTCCTTGGCCACCAGTGAGGCTGTTGCGGGGGAGAGGCCCTTGTGCTCGTAGGCGTTGGCCAATTCGGCCAGATTTTCAGCGGGGGCTCGGTCCAGGTCGGCTCGTTTGCGTTCGATCAAGGCCTTTTGGCTGTCGCTCTGGCTGCTGACCGACACGTACTCACCCAAGGCCATGGAGATGGCCCCGCCAACCAGGGCAGCCATGCCGGCGGTCAGCAGCGGAGCTGTGCCGTCGGTGGCGCCGGCAACACCCACGGCCACTGCCGCCACCGAAACAATCCCGTCGTTGGCGCCCAGGACGCCAGCCCTCAACCAGTTCAGCCGTTGGGCCATTTCCCCTGTTTTTGCATGCTCACGGGGAGACGCCAGCTCCTGTGTTTGCTTCATAAGGCCAAGCAAACCACTCCGGCTTTTCCTCCGCTAGCAAGGGAAGGATAGCCTCGCGCAGGCATGGCCGGGCACCAGTGGAGAAGTGCCTGCCAGGTTGGAGCCGGAGCCCGGACGGAGGGGTGCTACGGCGCTGTGGCTGCCGCCGGAAGCGGAGCCTCGGCCAGCCCCGGCAGTGCGCCCACGGTGCCGCCCCAGATGGACTGGGTCTGCGCCGAGTCCAACAACCATGCAACGGACATTTCGCGCAAAATGGCCGTGGTTGAAGGCTCCTGGGTGGGTGCCGTGGCGGCGGGGCCGGTCGTGGCGGCCGCG
This sequence comes from Specibacter sp., assembly GCA_039932175.1. Taxonomy (GTDB): domain Bacteria; phylum Actinomycetota; class Actinomycetes; order Actinomycetales; family Micrococcaceae; genus Specibacter. The sequence goes on along the minus strand of JBDTQM010000066.1, from coordinate 5,224 downwards.
GAGGCAGGAGCGGCCGGGGGGACGGTTGGGGCGGGGCTCAGCGCGGCGAGGTCACCGTAAATGGTGCCCAGCTCGGCCTCCAGCCGGGCAAGGGCCTTTACGGGTGTGGCGGTGAATGCTGGATCCAGGGCGAATCCGGCAACGGGGGCGGCCGGCGGCAGGCACCGGAGAGCAAGTTCCGCATTGAGTGCCTGCAATTTTTGCCCGTGCCGGGCCAGCAGCTGGGCTGCGCTGCTGAATTGCGGCTCAGCAAACCGGGTGGTGGATACTTGGTAGGCGTAGACGGCTTTTTGTTCCGCCAGGGCGGCGGCGCGCAGGGCTGCATCTATGGTTGCGCCAGTGCGTGGTTCCAAGGTGGACTTGCACGTTGGACCCGTGGGGGCGGGGAAATCAATGCGCGCAGGCAGGAATTTTGACGGCTGCGGCGTGCTGCCGACAGCGACGCTCAGCTTGTGGCTCTGCAAGAGCTGGCTGGTGCCCACGGCAGCAAAGACCCGCCCCATGGCGTGATCGGCGCTCAGCGCGTTGCCCAGCAGCTCCTCACCGTTGGCATGCAGCGCCAGCAGGAATTGGGTCAGTGTTGCCGGAGCCGGGGCTGTTGTGCTGCTCCCGGAGGTGTTCGTTGGCAGGCCGTCGCCGAGCGCGGCTGCTTGAACAGCCAAGTCCCCGGCCGTCTGGCCCAGAAGTTCCTGCACTTTTGGGCCGCCGGCGGAACTGCCCAATTGGGTTGTTTGCGTCAGGAGTGCCGTTGTTTTTTCCCACGCAGCCTGCCGCTTTGCTTCAGTTTGGGTGGGGCCAACAGTTGCTTCGTCGTGGCCGGTGAGGACAGTGCCCAAACCCATTACCAGGGCCGAAATGACCAGCAGGAACAAGGCAGCACGAACGAAGGAGATAATTTTGCCCCTGCGCTTCCCGGTCGTTTTGCGAGGCTCTTGCATGACGCTCGGTGCCTCGGGGCGTTGGCGCAGGCCAGACTCCGGCGCGGCTGTCCGTGCTGATGCTGCCGCAGCGCCGGCAGCTGCCACGGCCGCTGCAGGAGATGCAACGGCGACGCCGGATGCCGCGCCTTCCTCCGCCAGGCGCCGTTCGCGCCGGGACAGCGGAACTGCGTTCTCCGCATCAGCCACTGCGGCGGGGATGGTTTTCTTGGCCGTGCCGTCAGTGCTGTCCGCTGCCTTGACATCGGTCTCAGCTTCAACGGCTGCCCCCGTCTGCCCTGGCGCAGGACCACCGGCGGCATCATCGGGCAAATCTGCCGCCACGGACGGTTCAGCATCCACCAATGGTTTGTGGGTTGAATCGCCGCCGGGCTGCTCAATGGCGGCCTCGGGAACGTCGACTTCTTGTGCAGTTCCGGGCCCAGCCGAAACACGATCTGCCGCACCAGGCTTGGCGTGTTCTTCCTCGGCAACCGGAGCCTGAACAGCCTCCTGCATGGGTGCTGGTGCCTCTTGTGTTCTTGCGGGATCGGCGGCGGGGCAGTGCCCGGCGTCGTGCGGTTCCTGCGGCGCGGATTCAGCCGGCGTCGATTCATAAGGCACGGCAGGCACGGCAGATTCAGACCGCGCCGATGCAGGCGCGGCGGAATCTGTCGCAGCGGCCTCCGCGGCTGAAAAATAGGGGGCGGGCGTTGGCACAATCATGCCGTCGGCGCCGATGACCAGGAGCGCCGGTGCGCCGGCACGTGCCTTGGCGGGAGCGCCCGCCGGAGCAGTGGCCCGGCGCGGACCCTTGCGGGAAGGTTTTGCAGCCGCAACGGGCGCCGCGGTAACCGCCACGGCGGGGGCGTTGGGGGCGGAATCAGCCGGAGAACTTGGATTGGTCACAACTGTTGATCATCTCATGATTGCTCCCGGAACCGCGCACCGAAAGGGCCTGTGCAGGCAAAGTTGCGCCACAGTGCGTTCATACTCACACTCATTCCGTTCAGCGGCACGCCTGGAAACTCGGTAGTCTGTATATCTACAACATCATCAATAGGGAGGCGTGGGTCCAATGACCAAGCCAGAGCGGCCCAAATCGGCCGCACGCTCAGATCACTCACACCCAGCCCTGGATACTGTGGCGGAGGCGCAAAGACTTCACAAACTCTTAGCCCCCACAGTGACGGCCGCGGATCTCTACCTGGAAGAAGTCAAGGTTCACCTGGCCGGATCCCATCGCACTGTTTCGGTGGTTGTGGACTTGCCTGAGGATGCCTCCGGCGGCGTTGGAATGGACGCCATTTCAGCCATTTCCCGTGAACTCTCCGAGGTGATGGACGCCGATCCCTACGACGACGGACGCGCCTACGACCTTGAAATCTCCTCTCCAGGGGCCACCCGCCCCTTGACTGAGCCGCGCCACTGGCGACGGGCTGTGGGCCGCATGGTGAAGGTCAACGCGGCTGATCGGGAAAACTTTATGGGCCGGGTCTTGGATGTGGATGACGAGGGTGTGCTCTTCAAGCCCGAACTGCCGGTCAAAAAGGGCATGAAGGCAAAACAAGGCGAAGTCGAAAAAGTCTTGTTTACGGCCATTCGCCGTGGTGTTGTTGAGCTGGAATTTGCTCGCCTGGACGAGGCCGAGCTCGATTTGGAATTTGAACCGACTGGCGGCAACGCAGTCGATGGAGAGGGAAACTGAGCATGGACATAGATATGAGCGCACTTCGCGAGTTGGAGCGTCAACGCGAGATCCCCTTGGATCTGCTGATCCCCACCATTGAGCAGGCACTGCTGATGGCTTACCACAAGTCGCCGGGCTGCCACGAGATGGCCCGTGCAGAGCTTGATCGCAAGAGCGGTCACGTGACCATCTGGGCAGCCGAACTGGACGACGACGGTGAACCCGTGGGCGAGTTTGACGACACCCCCAAGGGCTTCGGCCGCATCGCTGCCAGCACGGCCCGCCAAATCATTTTGCAGCGCCTGCGCGATGTTGAAGATGACAACGTGCTGGGCGAGTTCCGCGGCAAGGAAGGCGAACTGGTCGCAGGCCAGATCCAGCAGGGCAACAACCCCAACATGATCCAGGTCCACCTGGGTGCTGTTGAAGGTGTGCTGCCCCCCAACGAGCAGGTTCCCGGCGAGGACTACCGCCACGGCACCCGCATCCGTGCGTTCGTGGTGGATGTCCACCGCGGCTTGAAGGGCCCCTCCATCACCTTGTCCCGTTCACACCCGGGCCTGGTGCGCAAGCTTTTCGAAATGGAAGTTCCGGAAATTGCCGACGGCACCGTGGAGATCGTGGCATTGGCCCGGGAAGCCGGCCACCGCAGCAAGATTGCCGTCCAGGCCAACAAGCTTGGCGTCAATGCCAAAGGTTCCTGCATCGGTGAAATGGGCTCACGTGTTCGTGCTGTCATGACGGAGCTCAACGATGAAAAGATTGACATTGTTGATTTCAGCGACGATCCGGCGACTTTCATTGCCAACTCCCTCTCGCCGTCGAAGGTGATTTCAGTCACCATAATCGATGAGGGTCTGCGCTCCGCGCGGGTTGTTGTCCCTGATTATCAGCTATCTTTGGCCATTGGCAAGGAAGGGCAGAACGCCCGCCTGGCCGCCAAGCTCACCGGCTGGCGCATCGACATCGTCTCCGACGCCGCGGCTGTTTAGGCCTGCGGCCAAACGGCGCGGTAGAATAAGATGAACCGGGCCTGAAAATGCCCTGAGCCCGAAATACTTGAAGGTAGAGCACGGTTGGCAGAGAATGCAGTTGCAGCACAGCCTGACGCTGCTGATGCCAACCCTGCTGTGCGGACATGCATTGGGTGCAGGAAAAAAGCAGACCGGTTGCAGTTAGTACGGGTAGTGCGTTCAACCAACAGTTCCGGCGAACTGGAAGCGTTGGTTGATGTATTGCGGCGTATGCCTGGCAGGGGAGCGTGGCTGCACCCCAGCCCGGATTGTTGGACGTTGGCTATCAAGCGCCGCGCCATTGGCAGGGCCCTTCCGGGGGTCACCGCCACAGGCGAGGTTGAGAGCTTTGCGCAAAACAGTTTTGACCAAGGCGAAACCACGTAATTTACGAACCTATTTGTCCCTATGTGAAAGCGGGTCAGAAAACCGATGGAAACCCGATGAGTACCCAGCGATGAGTGCCCAACAATGAGCAATTTCACGTGCTCTCACGCCGCCCATTCCGGCATGGAATGGTGCAGTAAGAATTAAGCGGTTCGTACCTGTCCGGTGCGGGCCGAGACAGGAGAAATGTGGCCAAGGCCCGCGTCCACGAGCTTGCAAAAGAGCTCGGTATCACCTCAAAAGAAGCAGTTAGCAAACTGCAGGAGTTGGGCGAATTCGTTCGTTCAGCATCGTCCACCATTGAGGCCCCCGTTGTGAAAAAACTTCGCGACGCATTCCCTCCGGCAGCCAAGCCTGCCGAGTCCAAGGTTGCAGCAGTAGCTCCGGCCGCACCCGCAGCACCGGCCGCACCGGCCGCACCGGCCGCACCGGCCGCACCCGCGGCCAAGGCTCCGGCAGCGCCCGCAGCAACTGCACCAGCAACGCCCAGCGCAGTTGTGCCTGGCCCCAAGGCAGCCACACCGGGCGCCAAGCCTGGTCTGAAGCCTGCCCCGGCGGCTCCCGCACCGGCTGCTCCGGCCGCCCCCGCCGCTCCGGCGGCACCTGTCGTGGAGGCAGCTCCGGCTGCGCCTGCAGCAGCGGCTGCGCCGGCGCCGAAGGCACAGACACCCGGAGCCCCGCGCCCCGGCAACAACCCCTTCGCCACGTCCCAGGGCATGCCGCGTTCAGGCCGCCCGGAGCGTACGGAAAACCGCAACGACAGCCGTGGTGAGAACCGCAGCGACAACCGTGGCGGCGACAACCGTGCCCCGCGCCCCGCAGGTGCAGGTGCTGGCGCTCCCCGTCCGGGCAACAACCCGTTCGCAACGTCTCAGGGCATGCCCCGTCCGGGCGCCCCGCGCAGTGCCGAAGCCGGCACCGGCGGTCCCCGTCCCGGCGGTCCCCGCCCCGCAGGTGGTGGAGCTCCCCGTCCGGGCGCTCCCCGTCCGGCTGGCGCCCCCGGCGCCGGTGGACCCCGTCCCGCAGGTGGCGCTCCGCGTCCCGGCGGTCCCCGCCCCACTCCCGGCATGATGCCCAACCGCACCGAGCGCCCCGCTGCGCCCGGCCGCGGTACCGACCGTCCCGGTGCTCCGGGCCGCGGTCGTCCGGGTGCTCCCGGTGCTACACCCGGTGGCGCTCCCGCTGGCGGCGCTCCCGCCGGCGGTGGCTTCGGCAAG
>JBDTQM010000065.1:0-18392 GCA_039932175.1 Specibacter sp. | reverse complement strand
AGGGCAGTCACCACAGAACTTGACGAGACCATTCGGGACTTGCGCACTACCATTTACTCCTTGCGCGTCAGCTCCGGTGAGACGGAGCTCCTGAGCGATCTGATCCTGAGGACAGTTCGCAATGCCGCCAAAACGCTCGCTTTCGCTCCCCGGTTGAATTTGGCCGGGCCCATAGACTCTGGTATTTCCGAGGAAACAGCCAAGCATCTGCTGGCGGTGCTGTCCGAAGGGTTGAGCAACGCCGTGCGGCATTCCGAAGCGGGGGCAATCGAGGTTTTTGTTGACGTGACCGCGGAGCACGTGAGCGTCACTATTGACGACGATGGCATTGGTGTGGGGGACCTGGCCCATCGAAGCGGGCTGCTCAACATGGAACAGCGGGCCGAACTTCTGCACGGAACATTTGGATTGGAGAGCGGGAAAAACTCCGGAACCCGGCTGACTTGGTGTGTGCCTGCCAGCGATGCTCAGTGACGGGCGTCAGGGGCCTGCCATCGTGTATCTGTAATGAAAATTGCAGCCTGCGTGCGTCGTTCAAAACCCAGTTTTGCCAGCAGTGAGGACACATAGTTCTTGACAGTCTTCTCGGCCAGAAACATTTCACTGCCAATTTCGCGATTGGTCAATCCGCGGCCAATAAGTTTCAGTACCCGCACTTCCTGCGGGGTCAGGGCGGAGATCCTAGGATCTGTCCGTTCAGGTTCGGCCAGGCCCTGAACTACTTTCGCCATGAGGTCGGGGCTGAAAAGTGATTCACCCTTGGCAGTGCGGCGCAAGGACCTCAGCAGGTCCGTGCCGTCAATTTCCTTGAGCACATAGCCGGAAGCACCGGCAAGGACAGCGCCGCGCAAGGCCTGCTCGTCGTCGTAACTGGTGAGAATCAAGCATTGCAGGGACGGATCCACAGACCTGACGTCACGGCAGACTTCTATGCCCGTGCCGTCGGGGAGGCGGGCATCCAACACTGAAACGTCGGGATGCAGGGCCGGGATGCGTCTGGTTGCCTCCAACGCGGAGCCGGTGGATCCAATGACTCTAAAGCCCTCACCTTCAAGCAGCTCCTTGAGCCCCCGCCTGACAAGTTCGTGATCGTCGAGGATAAACACGGTGATCGGTGCCGTGGCCGTGTCAAACTGTTGCGGCTCGGAGGCAACTAGCCCATCCATCGTCTTCGTTTCCCTCCGTAGCTGTGGTTCCCACGACGGGAATATTCTTTCCAGGTGATCGGCAATGCATCATTTTGTTGTATCTGTGCTGCCAGTCTGTCGTACACGCCATTGACCAACAAGGGCACAAAGTCCTCTAAGCGGCTGGCGTCATTTCTGGACCAGGAAGCGTGGAGGACTGTGCTGTACCCGGGTGCTTCCGCGAACTGTTGAGCGTTCACCCCATTTGAGTGCGCGCAGTGCGTTGAAAATGGTGGCCAGGTCCACCAGTTCCTGGCTGAGTGCACCCGCAACGGCGGGGATCAGCCCGGCGGCGGCGAACACCATCAAGCCAAGACTCAGTAGTATTCCTATCCAAATGCTCTGGACGGCAATCCGAACCGTATCCTTGCCAATGCGGACGGCGCTGTAGACCTTCGACAGGTCGTCCACCATGATCACCACGTGGGCGGATTCACTGGCAGCAGTGGACCCTTTGGCACCCATGGCCACACCCACGTCCGCTGCAGCCAACACGGGGGCATCATTGATGCCGTCGCCAACCATCATGACAGGCCGTTGGAGAATACTCCGCACGATCGTGACTTTGTCCGCTGGACGGCAGCCGGCGCGGACCTGCGAGATTCCCGCCTGGCTGGCGATGTGCTCCGCCGTGGACGGGGCGTCGCCGGTGACCATCAAGGCATGGGCAACGCCCAAGTGACGCAGGCTGGCAAGCGTTTCAACGGCATTGTCGCGCAGCGGATCGCTCATGATCAGGGCGCCCACGTACTGAGAATCGGCTCCCACATGGACCGCGAGCTGGCCGCCTCTCAGATCCGGCTCCGGGACCACTCCGGTGTTTTCGGAGACGAAGGAACGCTTGCCCACCACCACCCAATGGTCCCCAACGAGGGCAGAAACTCCGTCGGTTGCATGTTCAACAGCCTGCTTGGGGCGGGAGAGCTTGAGTCCGCGATCCAGTGCTGCATTAACCACCGATGTGGCCAGGACATGTGATGAGTACTGTTCGGCAGATGCAGCCAGGGCTAGAAGCTCGTCGGCGTTGGGAAATCCTTGGTTCTTGGCGGCAACCCTTACTTCCTCCAGGGTTGGACGGCCCTGCGTGAGTGTTCCTGTCTTGTCGAAGACAACCGTAGCCACTTTGGCGAGCTGTTCAAGGGTGCCACCACTTTTGACTATGATGCCATTCCGCGCAGACCTGCTCATGCCACCCAAAAAGGCCACAGGAGCTGCAATGAGCAGCGGGCACGGCGTGGCAACCACCAGCACCTCGGCGAAACGAAGGGCATCTCTGCTAAGCAGCCAAGCAACACCCGCTATCACCAAGGACAGCAGCGTAAACGGCACGGCATAGCGGTCCGCCAGGCGGACCACTGGCGCACGGCTGATGGCCGCACCCTGCACCAGCGCCACAATACGGCTGTATTGGGAATCGTCAGCCGTTGCGGTTGCTTCCATCCGGACAGCCACCGGACCGTTGACAGAACCGCTGAGGATGCCATCGCCTTGCCCCAGTTCCACCGGCAGGCTCTCGCCGGTAATGGCTGATTCATCAAACGACGCCGCGGTTGACAACAGGCGACCATCGACGGGAACCACTTCGGCGGGCCGGATCAGCAAAACGTCCCCTGCCGCCACATCCGTGACAGCAATATCCTCCAAGACCCCGCCCCTGTCTTCACGATGCGCCGACTGTGGGGCGCGGTCCAGAAGCGCGGTCAGCTCCGCTTGAGCTCGGCCGGACGCGTACTTCTCCAAGGCAGTTCCGCCGGAAAGCATTAGGACGACGATGAGCGCTGCGATGTACTCCCCGACAACTATGGTGCTAATGATTGCTGTTACGGCCAGCAGGTCAACACCCCAGCGGCCATGCACCATGTCACGGATCATGGCTGCGCCCCGTGAAATCGCGGCGCAGCCTGCAAACACACTGGCCAGCAGTTGTGCAGCTCCGCCCTGGCCCGCGCCCAGCAAAATGAGCACCAGGCACCCAACCGCAAGGGTGGCAGTGATCATGAGGTGGGTGCGAATGAAGGTCATGGTCACTTTCCGGTTCACGTCTTGAGCGCTGAGTTCATGGACTGTTTAGGGCAGGAGGTTCAAGGAGGTGTCCCAGTTGAAATTCTTGTGTGCTGGGCTGACTTGCAGCCCCATGACCAGGAGCATCATGGCCTCCAGTTCCCGGGCCCGGCGCAGTGGCCCTACATCGATGGGACGCAGACCGGAGGCTGCAACCACGGCACTGACCTTCACCTTGGCCTGTTCCGAGTCGCCGGCGATGAAGACATCCAGCGCTACCCCGGACACCGAACCAAACTCGAGCGGCTTCGCGAAACAGGTGTTGAACGCTTTGACAACAAACGCCTCAGGGCTGGCGTGAAGTGCGACTTCTTCGGCTGCCGAGGTTCCAGCGGGGGTCACGAGGCTGTCGAAGGTGGCCAGGTCCACGGGGTTGCTGATATCCACGATGACCCTTCCTGCCAGTGCATCACCGTAGAACAGCACTGATTTCTTTGCCTCCGCGAAGGGGACCGCGAGGAAAACAATGCCGCCCTCGATGACGGCACCTTCCCCGCCGCCCTGGGCTCCGGCTCCGAGGATCTCCACTAGCTCGCGGGTCTTTTCCCCGTTGCGTCCAAGGATCTGTACGGAGTGCCTGGCCTTGAGCATGCGAACGGCGATGGCTCGCGCCATGTTTCCGCTGCCGATGATCGTGATTTGTTCCATGGTGTTGGTGCCTTTCAGGGGGGCGGGTAAGAGTTTCAGGAATTTCATTCCGGCGCGGCATGCGTCGCTGTGGCTTGGGCAGTCCACCATTGCGCCGGATCAGCGACCTTGAACTTTCGGCCCGTGATCGATGTTGGCTCAATGCGGATGAACGTGTCCTTGCGTCCGGATTTCCAGGGGAAGAGCATGATCGAAAAACTGTCCAGGACATCTTCCGTTGAGTCGATGCGTGCTGCATTGCCTTTCACCACGACGCTCCAAGCCACACCACTGCCGGGATCGACTCCGTCAGCCTCAAACGCCACAGGGGTTTCACCGAGAGCTGCGGAGAGTTTGGTTCCGAGGCCGGTGCGAAACACCAGCGTGCCATGGTCAACCGCGTAGTTTACGGGGAAGATGTCGGGATGGTCGGTGACCCACACCGCCAGTCTTCCCAAGGAAACGCCACGAAGCAAGGCCCAGCATTGATGGGCGTCTAGTTCCTTCGCTGGGGCATTGGCTGGTTTGTTCATCATGGTCTGAGCCTAGGCTGGCGGGAGCAGCGCCAATAGAGTCCAAAGACCTGCTGTTGGGGGAGCGCCCCGGCCTGATTGACGAGAACCTTAGCAGGTAGACGCTCGCGGACATGGCCACAAAGACCAAAGCCTTGGCTGTACTAAAGTCTGCCACCGCCACTGCGCCGTGCAGTCCACGCCAAGTAGCCCCCGAGGGCCGTGACTACGCCAACACCGCCGGCAACCAGCGGGTTTTGCCATGCCTTTAGCCGCTCCCGGTCGGCTGCCGTAAGCTCCCCGATCCCTCGAACAAATGCTGCGACAATCATCCCTGCAATGAGACGATTTCCGATTCGTTCGGCGCGCGTCACCAGCGGCACCAATTCCTCTGAGCGCAAGTGGACCTCGACGCCGTCATCCAGAAGATCAAGCAGGCGCCGTGCCTTGGCGGGAAAATTGGCGCCCAGGTCCACGGCCTCCATGCCCCATTGGGGCAGATTGTGGAGCAGATTGCGCGGAATTGCCCTGTCCACGGCCAATCTGATGGCATAGGGCTTGATGACTGTGCCGAGGTTGAAGGAAGGATTTAATCGTGCGCCCAGTCCTTCGGTCATGAAGACCATTTTGGTCAGCATGGCTATTTCACGGGGCAGCTGAAGGTGGTGATTGCGCAGAAGAGCCAGCATTTGGGTGATTAGCGGCGAGATTTCGATTTGGCCCAATGGCAGTCCCTGATAAAGTTCCATGAAGCGCAGAACATCTTGCCGCAGCAGGCCACGATCCGTGGAAGGCCGGTTGATGGAGAGTTCCAGCAGTGCCCTGGCGATGCGGTCCGGGTCGTCGGCGCTGAACGCCAGCAGCAAGCTCCCGAGGTGATCCCGGAGCTCCGTGCCGATTTCGCCCACCATGCCGAAATCGATCAATCCTATTCGAGCAGGAGATTCAACAAAGAGATTTCCCGGGTGGGGGTCTGCGTGAAAGAAGCCGTCCTCAAAGATCATCTTGACTGCGGCTCTGGCTGCCACATCAGCCAGGTGGTTTCTGTCGAAGGCAGACAGGGCGAGGACTTCCTCGTCGTCGATCCTTAATCCATGGATCCTTTCGATCGTCAATACCCTTGACGTAGTGGTGGGCCAGAAGATTCTCGGAATATGAATGCTTGAATCGTGGGAAAAATTCCTTGCGAAGCGTTCCGCATTGCGGCCTTCTTGCAAGTAATCGAGTTCGGCTCGAAGTGTTGCGGCGAACTCGGCGGCGATTGCCTCCAGGTTGTAGTCCACCACCACCGTCCAGTTCCGGCTGGCCTGGTGGGCCAGGTTTGTCAGGATTTCCAGATCTTCCTGAACTTGGGCAACCACTCCCGGCCGTCGAACCTTGATGACGACAGCGGTACCGTCATGCAGTGTTGCTGCATGGGCCTGGCCAATCGAGGCGCTTGCCAGCGGAGTGCGGTTGAAGGAACTGAAGAGCTTTTCGGGCTTGCCGCCCAGTTCTTGCTCGATGAGTGAGCTGATGATGTCTGCAGGCACTTGCGGCGCCTCGCTTTGAAGTTTGGATAGTTCGGCGAGGAAGTCAGGCGGAAGGATATCCGGCCGTGTGGAAAGCACCTGCCCGAGTTTGATAAAGGTCGGTCCGAGCTCTTCCAGTGCGTGCCTCAACCGTTCGGGATTGGAGAGGTCATCAGGTAGCCACGGTCCTGTGCCCAGATGCAGCCGCCCAAGACCCAACTTTGCCAGCAGGGAACCGAAACCATGCCGCGCCAAGATTTCCGCGACCTCGGCGTACCGTTCAAAATGGTTGCCCATGGATTGCTCCCATCATTGGTGATCCGTACCGAGCGCCTCGACGAACCCAGCCCCTCCGCGTTGCACATTGCTTGCGGGTTGGTTCTTAGTGGCAACAACTGAATTGCTGGCCATGTCATTACACCGCTTTCGTCAACTACCACTGTGTGGCGGCCGGTGCAGCGCCACTAGAGGCTAAGGTCACGGCTGACTCATGACTTTGGCCTCTAGCGACGCCGTCAGGAACTTTGGTGGGATGGAGGGGGCCGGAGATTCCACCGAAGGGACAGCTCATGAAAGATGCCGCAATCCGCCCGCCGGCAGCCGCCCGCGCGAACGTTCGGCGGCTGCACGCTGCGATAGTCATCTTCGTAATCGTCGCTTTCGGATTCAGCTGGCTTGCTTGGCTACCGCTGGTCATTACCGGGCTCACCACTGTCATGCCGTGGTACTTCTACGTGGGCTCGATGGGGCCGGCACTCGGGGCCCTCGCCGCAACGCTTTTGCTGGGGGCCGACGGCGGGCTCGGGACATGGGTGCGCCGCACGTTCTCGTGCACGGGCATTGGGAGAGCGCTCGCCGTGGTCATAGTCTCGATCATCCTCTATGTGGGAATCGGGCTCTTGGTGGAGCAAATGGCCTCCGGATCGCTTGAGCGGATTTCCACGGTTGGGTTGACGTCTAAATTGCCCGGCGCGTCCGCAGGGGTGGTGGCCCTGGTCTGGTTGCTGACGTTTGGCCTGGGGGAGGAGGCTGGCTGGCGGGGCTGGTTGATGCCCGCTTTGGCCGGACGTTTTGGATTCACGAAAGCCTCCCTCCTGGTGGCCGCTGCATGGCTGCTGTGGCACCTGCCGCAATTCATCTTCAATCCGGGATTCCGGTCCATGGGGTGGGCTGTCATCGCATGGATCATCGCGTTGGTGGCTGGTTCGTTCTGGCTTGGCTGGTTGGCGATGCTGGGGCGGTGGAGCATTGTGCCTGTCGTTCTATGGCATGGCGGGTTCGATTTCCTCACGGCCAGCGATCTGGGGCCGTCGATGTTTCCCGCCACCATCAGCACCATCGTCATGGTTCAGGCGGCGGTCGTCATCGTCGTGCGCGTCGTGGGCGAATCCCGCAACACGTCTTCCCGGCCCGCTTGAGCCAAGCCAGCAGGGCCGTCTTTTTTGGACGACGCCTGCACAACGAACTCAAGCTTCACGTTGACGCCGGGCGGGAAGTGCCACCACAAGTGCGGCCTCGGCACCGCCGTCGTGGCGAAAAATTACCCCAGTCAATTGTCGACTAATTCCAGTGCCCTAGTAATCTGTTGGACCCCGCCCTAGGGTGGGGTCCATGACTGCCGAACCATTTGTCGCCGGGATTGATGGGCCCGCCTCTGACATCATGTTGAAACTGGGCCGTTTTTTTACCAAGTGGGATGAGACGGCTGATTCACGTGCCGTATTCCGGGAGGGCGGCCGTGCAGGGGATATCTTTTACCGCGACCGGTGGAGCCACGACAAGGTGGTGCGGTCCACGCACGGGGTCAACTGCACGGGCTCCTGTTCATGGAAGGTCTACGTCAAAGATGGGATCATCACCTGGGAATCCCAACAGACCGACTACCCGTCAGTCGGTCCGGACAGTCCAGAGTACGAACCGCGCGGGTGCCCCCGCGGCGCCGCATTCTCGTGGTACACCTACTCGCCCACCCGGGTTCGTTTCCCCTATGCAAGGGGCGTGCTTTTGGAAATGTACCGCGAGGCCAAGTCGCGCCTGTTGGACCCCGTGCTTGCCTTTGCCGAAGTCGCCGGCGATCCCGAGAAGCGCCGGCGCTACCAAAATGCCCGCGGCAAGGGCGGCCTGGTCCGCACATCGTGGGCCGAGGCCCTCGAAATAGCGGCCGCCGCCCACGTGAACACCATTAAGAAATACGGCCCTGACCGGGTTTCCGGGTTTTCGCCCATCCCGGCCATGTCAATGGTCAGCCACACCATAGGCACCCGCTTTGTTCAGCTCATTGGCGGGGTCATGACGTCCTTCTATGACTGGTATGCAGACCTCCCCGTAGCCAGCCCCCAGGTGTTTGGCGACCAGACCGATGTCCCGGAATCCGGCGACTGGTGGGACTCGACCTACCTGATGATGTGGGGCTCCAACGTCCCTGTCACACGCACCCCCGACGCACACTGGATGACGGAAGTACGCTACCGCGGCACCAAGGTCATCGCCGTCAGTCCCGACTATGCCGACAACACGAAGTTTGCTGACGAGTGGCTGCCCGCGGCAGCCGGCACTGACGCCGCCCTGGCCATGGGGATGGGGCACGTGATACTCAAGGAATTTTTCGTCGACCGCCAAGTGCCGTTCTTTCAAGGCTACGTCCGCCAATTCACCGACCTGCCCTTCCTGATTCGCCTGGTGAGGCGCGACGACGGGACCTACAGTCCCGGAAAGTTCCTCACCGCAGCATTTGTCCCCGGCAAGGAAGAAGTGGAGGATGCCGCGTTTAAGCCGATGCTCTTTGACAAGGTCACGGGGCGTGCGATGGTTCCCAACGGCACTCTGGGACACCGCTATTCCAAGACCGGCGAGGGCAAGTGGAACCTTGACTTGGAAGGCATTGAACCGGCATTGAGCCTGAAGGAAGTCTCCGCCGAAACAACCGAAATTCTGTTGCCGTGCTTTGAAGACCCGCAGGGTGCCGGCTCGGTGCTTCGGCGAGGTGTGCCCACAGCCATGGTTGACGGCCATTTGGTCACCACGGTGTTTGACCTCATGCTGGCGCAATACGGGGTGGGCCGCCCGGGGCTGCCAGGCGACTGGGCCAAAGACTACGAGGATGCAAGCACTCCCTACACTCCGTCCTGGCAGGAGGAGATCACCTCCGTTCCGGCCCAGGCCTGCATCCGTGTGGCCCGCGAGTTCGCACGCAACGCTGAGCAGTCAAAGGGCAGGTCCATGATCATCATGGGTGCGGGCATCTGTCAGTGGTTCCATGGCGACACTACTTACAGGGCCATTTTGGCCATGGTCATGCTGACCGGCTGTATGGGCCGCAACGGCGGCGGCTGGGCCCACTATGTGGGCCAGGAAAAGACCCGTCCCCTCACAGGTTGGGTTTCGTTGGCCAACGCACTTGACTGGTCACGACCGCCGCGGACCATGATTGGCACGGGCTACTGGTACATGCACACCGACCAGTGGCGACAGGACGGCTATTCCGCCGACGCCTTGAAGTCGCCGCTGTCCACCGGACACTTGGACGGCATGCATACGGCCGACGCGCTGGCGCAGTCGGCGCGGCTGGGGTGGATGCCGTTCTACCCCTACTTTGATACGAACCCCCTGGACCTCGCCGACCAGGCAACAGCCGCCGTGGCCGCCGGCGAGGCTCCCGATGAGAAAACTTGGGTGGCGGGCTCCTTGAAGAATCGGACCCTGAACCCGGCCATCGAGGACATCGACGCCCCGGAAAACTGGCCGCGCACGCTCATCTTGTGGCGGTCGAACCTGTTTGGTTCCTCGGCCAAGGGCAACGAATACTTCCTGCGCAACCTGTTGGGCACACACAACAACGTGATGGGTCAGGACAGCGAGGCCGCCTTGAAACCGCGGGATGTCAAATGGCATGACAAGGGCCCCGAGGGCAAACTGGACTTCCTGATGTCCGCGGACTTCCGCATGACCAGCACCACGTTGTTGTCCGACGTCGTGTTCCCTGCCGCCACATGGTATGAAAAGCATGATCTCTCCTCCACGGACATGCACCCGTTTGTGCATGCGTTTACCCCGGCCATCGATCCGCCGTGGGAAGCCAAGACTGATTTTGAAATGTTCACGCTGCTGGCGGAGGAATTCTCCCGCCAGGCCGCTGTTCACCTGGGCACCCGGAAGGATCTGGTCAGCGTCCCGCTGATCCACGACACGGTGGGCCAGATCGCCCAGCCCGGCGGCGTGGTCCGCGACTGGCGTGAGGATGGCATCGACGGGGTGCCCGGGCAAAACATGCCCAATTTCACTATTGTGGAGCGGGACTATGCGGCCATCGCCCACAAGCTGGCCGCCGTCGGGCCCCTGGCGGACACGCTCGGATTCACCGTCAAGGACGTCAACTACAAGCTGGACAAGGCCCTCGGGCATCTGGCCACGGCGAACGGGGTCATGATGGGCGGGTTTGCCCACGGCCGGCCGGCCATCGACACCGATGCCAAGATGGCCGAAGCCATCCTGACGTTCTCCGGAACCTGCAACGGCCAGTTGGCCGTTGCAGGTTTCAAGGAGCTTGAAAAGCGTACGGGCGTGAAGCTGGCGGACCTGGCCGAAGGATCCGAGGAAAAACACATTACCTTCGCCATGACCCAGGCCGGTCCGGTGCCCGTCATCACGTCCCCGGAATGGTCGGGTTCGGAGACCGGCGGGCGAAGGTATTCGCCGTTCACGCAGAACATTGAACGGCTCAAACCTTTTCACACGCTGACCGGGCGCATGCACTTCTTCCTCGACCACGACTGGATGATCGACATTGGCGAGGCTCTGCCGATCTACCGGCCGCCGCTGGACATGCAGCGGCTGTTTGGCGAGCCGAAGTTCGGGCCCAACGGCGAAAAAGAGGTGGTGGTCCGCTACCTGACACCTCACTCCAAGTGGTCCATCCACTCCGAATACCAGGACAACTTGCTGATGCTCTCGCTTTCCCGTGGAGGGCCCACGGTCTGGATGAGCCCGCAGGATGCCAAATCCATTGAGGTGATGGACAACGACTGGGTGGAGTGCGTGAACATGAACGGAGTGTTGGTGGCCCGGGCCGTCGTCAGCCACCGCATGCCGGAGGGTGTGGTGTACGTCTACCACGCGCAGGAACGCACCATTGATGTGCCAAAGTCGGAGGCCACCGGCCGCCGCGGCGGCATCCACAACTCGCTCACGCGCCTGCTGGTCAAGCCCTCGCACTTGATCGGCGCCTACGGGCAGCAGACGTACGCGTTCAACTATCTTGGCCCCACGGGCAACCAGCGGGACAACGTTTCCACCATCCGCCGGCGTTCCCAGGAGGTGCAGTACTAATGCGCGTTATGGCTCAAATGGGCATGGTCATGAATTTGGACAAGTGCATCGGCTGCCACACGTGTTCGGTCACGTGCAAGCAGGCGTGGACCAACCGGGCCGGGGTGGAATACGTCTGGTTCAACAACGTGGAGACCCGTCCCGGGCAGGGCTACCCGCGCCGGTACGAGGACCAGGAGAAGTGGAAGGGCGGCTGGGAGCTGAACAAGCGCGGCCGCCTGACGTTGAAGGCAGGCGGGCGCGTCAAGAAGCTATTGGGGCTCTTCGCCAGCCCTCTCCAGCCCGAGCTGAAGGACTACTACGAGCCCTGGACGTACGACTACAAGACGCTGGTCGATGCGCCCCTGGGTGACGATTTTCCGGTGGCGCGGCCCAAAAGCCTGATCACCGGCAAGGACACCAAGATCACCTGGAGCGCCAACTGGGACGACGACCTGGGCGGCACTGAACAGCTGGGCCACCTGGACCCGATCGTGGAGAAGGTGCGCCGCGAGTCCGAAGACAAGATCAAATTTGAGTATGAACAGACGTTCATGTTTTACCTGCCGCGCATTTGCGAGCACTGCCTGAACCCTTCCTGCATGGCCTCCTGCCCCTCCGGCGCCATTTACAAACGGGTGGAAGACGGGATTGTGTTGGTGGACCAGGACCAGTGCCGCGGCTGGCGTCAGTGCATGACAGGCTGCCCGTACAAGAAGATCTACTTCAACCACAAGACCGGCAAGGCCGAGAAATGCACCTTCTGCTACCCGCGCGTCGAGGTGGGCCTGCCCACCGTGTGCTCGGAGACGTGCGTGGGCCGGCTGCGGTATTTGGGCCTCTTCCTGTACGACGCCGACGCCGTCACAGCAGCTGCCTCGGTTACCGATCCGAAGGATCTGTACGAGTCTCAGATGGATGTCCTGCTGGACCCGAACGATCCGGCCGTCATGGCCGCGGCCCGCGAGCAGGGAATCGCCGAGGACTGGATTGAGGCGGCGCAAAAGTCGCCGGTGTACGCGCTGACCAAGGTCTACAAGCTGGCGCTTCCCCTGCACCCGGAGTACCGGACCATGCCCATGGTTTGGTACATCCCGCCGCTCTCTCCGGTGGTTGATTTGCTCCGCGATCAAGGGCACGACGCCGAAAACCAGGACGTGCTGTTCGGTGCCATCGACGCATTGCGCATCCCGGTCGAGTACCTGGCTGAGCTGTTCACGGCCGGGGACACGGAGCGGGTCACGGAAGTGCTGCGAAAGTTGGCGGCGATGCGCGCCTACATGCGCGGCATTTCGCTGGGCAACGACCCGGACGACTCCATCCCCGCCTCGGTGGGCATGGACGGGGCCACCATGTACGAGATGTACCGGCTCATGGCCATCGCCAAGTACGACGAGCGCTATGTCATCCCCAAGGCGCACGCCGAACAGGCCCACGACTTGGAAGAGATGGGTTGTTCGCTGGACTTCGACGGCGGTCCGGGCATGGGTGCAATGGGCGCCTCCCCCTTTGGCGAGGCCAGCGGGCGGCCCACACCGGTGGCTGTGGAAACCTTCAACGCGCTGAAGGACAGGCAGACATCTGACTCAGTGGCCGGCGCCGACACATTGAGCGGTCGGGTGAACCTGCTCAATTGGGACGGCAATGGCGCACCTGCCGGGCTGTTTCCACAGCAGCACCCCCGTGAGTCGTCGGCCGGCACGCCCTCGCTGGATGGCGGTGGCGGGGCATGAGCCGCAGGGACCGCATCACCTACCTGGCCGCAGCATGGTGCCTTTCCTACCCCGACACCGAATTGGTTGCCCGCGTGCCGATGATGCGGTCTGCCCTGGGCGAGTTCGCCGGTGCCGTGGACCCGTTCGAGGAGGTGCTGCGCCGGCTGGAGACAGTGGATCTGATGGCAGTGCAGGCACAGTACGTGCAGGAATTTGATCTGGGCAGGCGGCATGCCCTGCACCTTTCCTATTGGACGGACGGTGACACCCGGCGCCGCGGTGAGGTGCTGGGTGCGTTTAAGAAGGTGTACCGCGGCAGTGGCAGTTTAGTGAACACCCACGGCGAACTTCCGGACTATTTGCCCATGGTTCTGGAATATGCGGCCACCGTTGACCTGGCCGGGGGGCAGGCCCTGCTGCAGCAGTATCGGCCCAGCCTGGAACTGATCAAGTTCGGGCTGCTCCGTGACAAGCTGCCGCACACGGACATCCTGGCAGCCGTGTGCGGCACGCTGCCCGGCGCCTCGCCGGTGGATGAGCAGGCTGTCATGCGGATGGCAGGACATGGTCCGCCCACCGAATCCGTGGGCCTGGACCCCTATGATCCCCGGCTGCTGCCTATGAAAGGGGCATGAAAGTGGACATCATCTTGTGGGGTGTGCTGCCCTACGTCATGGTCGTGGTCCTGGTCGGTGGCTCCATTTGGCGCTACCGCTATGACCAGTTTGGTTGGACCACCAGGTCCTCCCAGCTGTATGAATCCAAGCTGCTGCGCATCGGGTCACCCGTCTTCCACTTTGGCCTGCTGGCAGTCATTGCCGGACACTTTTTTGGCCTGGTCATCCCGAAGTCATGGACGCAAGCTCTGGGCATGTCCGAGAGCCTGTACCACTTCAACGCCTTATTTGTGGGTTCCATTGCCGGTTTGGGCACACTCGGAGGGATCATCATCTTGATCTACCGCCGCCGCAAAACCGGCCCGGTGTTTATGGCCACCACCAAAAATGACAAGCTCATGTACGTGGTGCTGTTGGCGGCCATTGTCTTTGGCCTGTGGACGACGCTGGCCAGCGTGTTTTTTGACGAGCACGGGCTCACCTACCGCGACACCGTCTCGCCGTGGTTCCGGTCGCTGTTCATCTTCCAGCCTGACGTTGCGGCGATGGCTGCGGCGCCGACGTCGTTCCACATCCACACGCTGGTGGGCATGTTGTTGTTTATCGTGTGGCCGTTCACCCGCCTGGTGCACGCCTTTACCGCACCCCTGCACTACCTGTTCCGCCCGTACATTGTCTACCGCTCCCGCGACAAGGGCGCCAGTGTCCGCAACCGCAACGGCTGGTCTGACGTGGGTACTCGCGACCGGGACACCCGACAACGATAAAACCCGCCCACGTCTTTGAGGGATAGACCATGACACAGCCCAAGCCGGCAACGGCGGCCGTACCGACAACCACGAAAGGGCAGGCCATGAACCTGGCCCTTGCCACCGCAGCGTCGGTGGTGGGGTTTTGGGCGTGGAACGTGATTGCCACGCTGAGCACCCACTATGCCCTGAACATGGATCTTTCCGCCGGCACCATGAGCGTCCTGGTGGCCATGCCCATCTTTGTCGGCTCGCTGGGCCGTATCGTGGTGGGCACCATGACCGACAAATACGGCGGACGCGCAATGTTCACCTTTGTGCTGGTCGCCACCATTCCCACGGTGCTGCTGGTTTCCCTGGGTGGAGCCCTGAACTCGTTTGCGCTGGTGCTGGCGGCCGGTTTCCTGCTCGGTGTTGCCGGCACAGTGTTTGCCGTGGGCATTCCGTTTGTGAGCTCTTGGTACCCGCCGGCCCGCAGAGGTTATGCCACGGGAGTCTTCGGCGCCGGCATGGGCGGCACGGCACTGGCCGCGTTCCTGAACCCGCGCCTGGTGAAGTCAATCGGCTACGTGCCCACTCATTTAGTTATTGCCGGCGTTTTGGCGCTCATGGCGGTGTTGGTGTGGTTCTTCATGAAGAACGCCCCTGGCTGGACGCCCAGCACGGCTCCCGTCAGGCCCAAGCTCCTCGCTGCGTCCAAGCTGGCCGTGACGTGGAAGATGTGCTTCCTGTACGCCGTGGTGTTTGGCGGTTTTGTCTCCTTTGCCACTTATCTGCCCACGTATTTGCGAGACGTTTATGCGTTTGATCCGTCAGCTGCAGGCGCCCGCACGGCCGGATTCGCCTTGGCCGCCGTGATCGCTCGACCCATCGGCGGCGTTCTTGCGGACAAAATCGGCTCCAAGCCCGTGGTCCTCATCTCGCTGGCCGGGGTGGCTGTGCTGGGCTGGTTGGTGGCCCTGGAACCGGTCGCGGATGTGCAGGCCGGCCCGGTGTTTCTCGCCATGGCGGCGGCCCTGGGGCTGGGCACCGGCGGCGTGTTTGCGTGGGTGGGCGTGCTGGCCCCGGAGGGCAAGGTGGGCAGCGTCAGTGGCATAGTCAGTGCTGCGGGCGGGCTGGGTGGCTACTTTCCGCCGCTTGTCATGGGCATGACGTACAACCCGGACGCCGCAAACTACAAGTACGCCATCGGCTTGTCGTTGCTCGTGGCCACAGCCCTGGTGGCGCTGGTGTTCACGCTGTTTTTTGTGAAAACTCCGGAAAGGGAAAGGGAAGGGGCCCAGGTCCCGAAATGAGCAGGGATTCGAACGGTTGAGAGAGTCATTAATGGTGCATGGCGCCGTTGGATGGAGCAGCCGTTGCGGGGTTCCCGTCTGTGAGGACGTACTGGGCCATCATGCCTTGGTCTTCGTGCCAGAGCATGTGGCAGTGGTACATGTAGGGGGTTGCCGGGTCGGTGTAGGCGCTGAAGGGGACTGTCAGCTCGGCGGTGCTCCCCGGGGCAATGAAGATGGTGTCCTTCCACCCACGATTCCGGGGCGCGGGGCTTTCGCCATTCTCAGTGTTGACGATGAACTGGGTTCCGTGGATGTGGAAGTTGTGGGCCCTCCTGGAGGTGTTCATGACTGTCCATATTTCGGTGGAACCGGCCGAGATCACAGTATCTATTCGGCTCATGTCCATGGACTTTCCGTTGATCGTCGTGTCGCCGAGCATAAAATGACGTTCGACGGCGGCTGCCCGCCGTGGGTGTGCTGCAGAAGGGAGCGTTGCGGGGAGTGTGCCCTCGGAGTCACCGCCCGCCCTGGTGATGCGCAGAATTCCGAAGGTGTCCCCTGCGCCGGAGCTGATGTTCTCCCCTTGGTTCATGCCGAGGTCGTGTGGCACGGAACGAAGCACCAGATCGGAGTCCCGGGGCACAGTTATGAGGACCTCGGCACGTTCGGCCGGGGACAGCAGCAGGCTGCTCAGCGTAGCCGGTGATGGGAGCAGGCCGCCATCGGTGCCCACGAGGTGGAAATCTTCTCCGGTCGAGAGCTCAAGGTTGTAGCAGCGGGCCGCAGAGGCATTGAGGATGCGCAATCGCACCAGACTGGTGGACGCCACAAAGTGCGGCTCGTGGGTGCCGTTGACTATCACTGTGTTGCCGATCCGCCCGATAGGCGCAGTGGCAGGTGTCCCCGGACGTCTGCCCCCGGACTGGACAGAGACGTCTTGAATGATCAGCGGAACATCGTCCACGCCATATTCCGAGGGCAGGCCGGAGGGTTGCTCGTCGTCGACAAGAAAGAGGCCGGCCATGCCCCGGCTGACCTGCAACTCAGTCTGGCCGTGCGGATGGGGGTGGTACCAGAGGGTCGCTGCCGGTTGTTCGATCTGCCAGGCGGCTGTCCACGTTTTCTTGGGGCTGATGCTCTGATGTGCGGTGCCGTCCTGGCGGGCGGGGAGCACCATGCCGTGCCAATGTGCTGTGGTCGGGACGGTGAGCCCGTTGGTGACGTGGATGCGTACTTTCTCACCGCGGGCGGCTCGCAGGGTGGGGCCGAGGTGGGTGCCATTGAACCCCATCGTCGCGAACGGTACCCCCGGCACGAGCTCGGTCGATCCAGCCTGCGCGCCCAGGCGGAAGACCCGTTCACCGCCGATCATCTCCGACTCCAGCAGCGGCGGGATTCGCAGGGGCGCGGTGAAGGAGGATCCGGTGTCCTCCGATTTTCTCTCTGTAAGCCAGTATCCCAGCCCCCCGACGGCACCGAGCGCGCCCAGGCCCAGGAGCAGGGTTCGCCGTTTGAACCGGATCGGCGGGGGGCCGTCCACCACTGGTTTCTGGTGATCACTGGACTCTGTCCTCATGCGCGGGCACTGGCCGTGCGGCTGATGTGGGATCGGGCATGGGCGATGGCGGGCTCCAGTTCGGCGAAGAGATGGTTGGGGTGGCGGAGCGATTCGATGACGCCGAGCCGCTTGAGAACTTGCAGATGTTCGTCCCTGATGCCCTTGATGATGACTGTGACCCCGCGCCGTTCCAAAGCAGTCACGAGTTCGGTGAGGGTGTGGGCGCCGGTGGCGTCGATGAGTTGGAGTTGGGAAAGGCGCAAAATAACCACCTCGATGCCTTCATGATCGTTGATGCGCTCCAGGATCCGTTCGGCGGCCCCGAAGAACAACGAGCCATCGATCCTGAACAGCGCTATTCGTTCGTCTCCGGCCACCGGGGCGCCCGTGAGCTCTTCCCGATGAACACCGCTGGCCGTGCTGAGCGCGCGCAGGGCGAAGAACGCAGCCACAGCGATGCCGATGCCCACGGCGATGATGAGATCGAAACTCACAGTAATGATTGCTGTGATGACGAATACCATCGCGTCTGATCGGGTCGATCGCAGAACCTGCTTGATGGTTGCGGGGGAAATCATTCTGACGGCCGTGACCATGAGAACCCCGGCGAGAGCGGCCAGCGGAATCACTGCGACGACGTTCGCGGCCATGTACACGACGGCAAGGAGCGCCAGCGAGTGCACGATCGCAGACGCCCGTGTTCGCCCACCGGAGCGGACATTGACAGCAGTCCGGGCGATGGCGCCAGTTGCAGGCATTCCGCCAAAGAACCCCGACGCGATGGAGGCGAGGCCTTGCCCCACCAGTTCACGATCGGCGTTGTAGGGTCCCGTGTCCGCCATGGATGCAGCCACCCTGGCCGAGAGCAGCGATTCGATCGCGGCCAAAGCTGCCACTGCGAATGCAGGACCCAACAGGCCCGGCAGGCTTCCCGAGGTGATCACCGGGAGCGCCGGCAACGGCAGCGAGTGAGGCAGTTCCCCAATGGTGTCCAGTTGCAGGCCCAGGAGTGACGCGCCGAGCGTCACGACAACGATCGCAATGAAAGATGCCGGCAGGCGGCCGCTGACACGGCCCAGAAGAAGCATGACGACTGCGACAGCCGCAACGGTGGCCAAGGGAAACAGCGCTGTGGGCCAGTCCGCGTCCAGGGCAGACTCCATTGCAGCCATCACGGCGTTGGTGCTGTGTCCGGCACCGCCCACGCCGACTGCGGCGGGAACCTGCTGGAGGAAGATGATCGCCCCGATGCCGACCGTGAACCCCTCGATGAC
>JBDTQM010000064.1:0-18518 GCA_039932175.1 Specibacter sp. | reverse complement strand
TCATGCAGTGCGTGGTAGAGGGCAATCTGGCGGGGCGTGGAGGAAAGCAGGTCCTCGCCGCGCAGCACGTGGGTGACGCCCATCAGGGCATCATCGACGGGGTTCACCAGGGTGTACAACGGCGCGCCGTTGGGGCGGACAATTGCGTAGTCCGGGACTGATCCTGCCTTGAAGGTGATCTCGCCCCGGACCAAATCTGTAAACGTGATGTCAGCGTCAGGCATGCGCAGGCGCAATGCCGGCTGGCGCCCCTCGGCCTTGTAGGCAGAAATCTGCCCGGCCGTCAGGTCACGGTCAAAGTTGTCGTATCCAAGCTTAACGTCCCGGCCGGCCGCCTTGTGACGTAATTCCACTTCTTCGGGTGTGGAATACGACTCATAGGCGTGCCCGCCGGCAACCAGCTTGGCAATGACGTCGGTGTAGATCGCCCCGCGCATCGACTGGCGGTACGGCTCATGCTGCCCGCCAACCTCAACACCCTCATCCCAGGTGATCCCAAGCCACTTGAGGGCATCCAGGAGCTGGAGGTAACTTTCCTCACTGTCACGGCTGGCGTCGGTGTCTTCGATGCGGAAAATCATCTTCCCGCCGGTGTGCCGGGCGTAGGCCCAGTT
The DNA here is from genome assembly GCA_039932175.1 of Specibacter sp. Lineage (GTDB taxonomy): Bacteria > Actinomycetota > Actinomycetes > Actinomycetales > Micrococcaceae > Specibacter. Next base: position 17,904 of record JBDTQM010000064.1, on the reverse strand, counting down.
GAACAGGGCCGTGCGGATCAACCCGACGTGGGGCGTTCCGGTGGGCGAGGGGCAAAACCGTACCCGTACGGGAGTTTCGGCGGTGACAGTGGGGATCGAGGCAGCGTTAGTCATGATGAGATCTAGTTTAGCCGCCCCGCGCTCCCCCGCCGACGTACCCGGCCCCGCTGAGGCGCCGGCACCGGACTGCGGCTCCATCACAGGAATACTTGCAAAACCATTGACAGCCCTTCCCGCAACAGCATAATGTACAACCAAATGGTTGTACATGAGCTGAGTGAAACCGACATTGACCGCCTGTTTCAAGCGTTCGCAGATTCCACCCGCCGCGACATTGTCCGCCGGGTCACTGTGGAGAGCTATTCGGTGTCGGGGTTGGCTACCCTCTACGACATGAGTTTCGCGGCGGTCCAGAAACATGTGGCCGTGTTGGAACGTGCGGCCCTTGTCACCAAGGAAAAGCGCGGAAGGGAGCAACTGGTGCGGGGAAACCATGAGGGACTCCGGAAAGCCCAGCGACTGCTCGACGGGTATGAAGCGATCTGGCACCAGCGTGCCGAGCGGATCGCAGACATTCTGGCGCAAGGATAACGAAAGGCATCGCCATGACTGTTGTTGGTTCCACCAAGGATCCCGAAGCCCTGAGCTTGACCATCGAGGCCAAGTTCGACGCCCACGTTGAACGGGTCTGGCAGATCTGGCAGGATCCGCGCCAGCTGGAGCGCTGGTGGGGACCGCCCACCTGGCCGGCCACCTTTGAACACTTCGACTTCAAGCGGGGCGGGAAGGTGGCCTACTTCATGACCGGCCCCGACGGCGAAAAGCCCCGCGGCTGGTGGCACTTCACCTCCGTCGCCGCGCCCCACCTGTTGGAGTTCGACGAAGGTTTTGCCGATGAAAACGGGCACCCTGTGGCCGAGCTCGGCGCGGCCCGCGTGACAGTCACCCTCGAGGGCTTTGGCATCACCACGCGGATGACTGTTTCAAGCGTTTTTGAAAATGAAGAGCAGATGCGCAGGATGCTGGAGCTGGGCATGGAGGAAGGACTGGGCCAGGCCATGGGCCAGATCGACGCCATCTTGGCCGACCAGTCGGTCAGCTAAACAGTTCGCTCTTGGGCTCGTTGTTCTTCACGAACTGCCAGCCAAGCCACAGGACCACGGCAAAGAACGGGATGGTGCACAGGGTCCACAGGCCCAGCAGGAAGACGCTGCCGTCCGGTGCCGTCATGGTGTCAAAACCAATCAGCACGGTGATGACGAGCAGGGCAACCAGGCCGACCCAGCTGGTCCAGGGCGAACCGGGCATGGGCAGTGAGGACGCCTTGTCGCCCTTCTTCTTGCGCAGCATGATCTGGCTGGCGAAGATGGAACCCCAGGTGAAGATCACACCGATCGAGGCCGTGTTCAGCGCCAGGTCAAAGGCGTGCGATCCGCCCAGCCAAATGTTGGCCAGCACGCCCACCACGTAAACACCCGCGATACTCAGGATTGCGGCATACGGCACATGGCGTGAGGACATCTTGGTCAGCCAGCCGGGTGCGTGGCCGTTGTTGGCCATGGTGCGGAAGATCCGCCCGATCGAGTACAGCCCGGAGTTGCAGGAGGACAGTGCCGCAGTGATGACCACAAAGTTCATGATCGAGCCCACCCAGTCAAGGCCCATGGCGGAGAAGACAGTGACAAACGGGCTCTCGCCCGACTTGTACTGGTCCGAGGGCATGATCATGGCCAGCAGAGTCACCGATCCAACGTAGAAGACCACAATGCGAACCACCACGGCGCGAATGGCCTTGGGAACCTCGCGGGCCGGGTTCTTCATTTCACCGGCTGTAATGCCCACCAATTCAATGGCGTTGTAGGCAAAGATCACTGCGTTCAGAACCAGGATCATCACCAGCCCGCCCTTGGGGAACATGCCGCCTTGCTCGTGGAACAGGTTGCCAACACTGGCATGCCCGGAACCCACTGAAGCGTTGGTGACCACCATGTACGTTCCCACGGCGAGGAAGATCAAGATGGCGCCGACCTTCAGGCACGAAGCCCAGAATTCAAACTCACCGAAGGCCTTCACGCTGAGCAGGTTCACCGCCACCAGGATGATCAGGGCACAGAAGGCGCTCACTTCAACGGGAACGCCTGGGAAGAAGTATTGGAAGTACAGACCGATGGCGATGAGCTCTGCCACGCCTGTCATGGCCCAGTTGATGAAGTACATCCAGCCGGAAAGGAACGCGCCCTTTTTGCCGAACAGTTCACCAGCGTAGGAAACAAAGGATCCGGAGGTCTGCCGGTACATGATGAGCTCGCCCAGCGCCCGCATCAGCAGGTAGGCAATGACGCCGGCAATGGCGTAGGAGAAGATCAGTGCCGGGCCGGTTGACGCGAGCCGCCCGCCTGCTCCCATGAACAAGCCCACACCAATGGCGCCACCCATCGCGATCATGGTGACCTGGCGGCGGTTGAGGGTTTTTTGGTAACCCTCGGCCGTGAGATCGTCCTGGCCGGCAAGGGGTGTTGCTGTGTCAGTTGCTTCGGTTGTCACGCACGGTCCTTTAGTCGAGGTGTGCCCCACTTGCAGAAGTCTATAATTCGTGGTTTTGTCACAATCACAGGCTCAAAGGGCTTCACAAGCGTACTACGGCGAAATAAGTGCGTGATGCCAATCACAGCCCAAAGTGGCCCAGTCACTGTCTGGGATAACAGAAGGGAGGCGCGGCAATGCTAGATTTTCCGCATATATTCGGGCCGCGGCGACAAGTCATAAATTCGACAAAAAAGATTCAAAAATCCGGGCCGGCGGGGGCCGCTGCGGGCGCTTTAGTGCTGGGCGTCACGAAAAAGCAGCACCGCCTGAACCCTGTTGTCCAGTTCCAGCTTCGCCAGAATCCTCGAGACATGTGTCTTGACAGTGACCTCGCTGAGGAACAAATTCTGCCCAATCCCGTCATTGCTCAGACCCTGCGCCATGGCATGAAGCACCTCGGCCCCGCGCGCCGTCAGGCGTCCCGGCCGGGCCAGCGCCATGTTCGCCATGTTCGCCCTGGTCCCCTGACGGTCCGCTCAATCAGGCGCCGGTCACCGTTGGGGCCAGCATGCCCTCCCCCGCCGCGAACGCCCGGATGGCATGAAAGCGCCGCTCCGGTTCGGTGTCCTTGAACATGAAGCCCGAAGCCCCTGCATCCAGTGCGGCAGAAACGTGGTCGTCAAGGTCAAAGGTGGTGAGCACCAGCACTTGCGGAGTCTGTGGCAGGGCGCGTAATTGGGCTGTTGCCGTGATGCCGTCACCGCCGGGCATCCGCACGTCCATCAGTACGACGTCGGCCCGTTGTGGCTGCGCGCACCTCACCGCCTGCGGTCCGCTGGCCGCCTCGCCCACCGCTGTCATGTCGACCCGGGAGTTGACCATTTTCACCAGGGCGGCAAGGACCAGCTGCTCGTCGTCGGCAACAATCACCCGGATTTTTTCCGTCACGGCACAACCCCGCTGAATTCCTGCTTGCCCTGAGGCTTGAACGGGATGAGGGCCCTCAATTCAAAGCCGGATTCTGTTGGGCCGTGGTCCAGGGTGCCGCCCAGAAGTTGACCCCGTTCGGCAAGCCCGATCAGGCCAAGGCCGCTGCCAAGGGCCGGTTCACCCGGTCCGCCCGGGCCGTTCACCACTGAGACGCAAAGCTCCACGCCGCCGGATTCGGTGCTGCCGGATTCCGTGCTGCCGGATTCGGTGCGGCGCAACTCAAGCGTCACAGCTGCGGCAGCCTCGGGGCATGACGGACCACATTGGTGATCCCCTCCTGCACCACCCGGTACGCTGCCCGGCTGGGCGCGTCAGGAATTCCGCTCGCTTGGGCCGGGTTGGGCGTGTAGTCAACTATCAGACCGGCCGGGCTCCATTCAGTCACCAAACCGGCGATCTGGTCGATGCCCGAAGGCGCCGTGCGGGACATTGCGGCGTCCGGCTCCCCGGCTCCAGTCCCGCCGGCCGGGCCGGTCCCAACTGGTTGCCACTGCTGCGTTGTCCGGGCGCCGTCTTCGTGCACAACACCCAGGACCTCGCGCAGCTCGCCGACGGCGGCGTGGGCTGTTTCGCGGATCAACCTGGCGGACTGGGCCGTCTCGGCGTCGGGGCATCAAGCTGCAGGGCAGCAGCCTGAACGGCCACCAGCGACATCCGGTGCGCCAGGATGTCGTGCATTTCGCGGGCAATCCTCTGGCGCTCGGCCAGCTTGCTCCTGTGAATTTCTCCAACACGTTGCGCTTGAGCCCGTTCGGCCCGTTCCCTGAGCGAGACCAGGCGCGATTCCAGCAGCCTGGCCCGCTGGCCGCGGTAGGCACCCCAGCCGGCAATGCCCGCCAACAGGACTGCCGCAACCAGCGCAACATCCCAGCCGAGAGGTTCCCCGCCAAGGCGGGCTTCGGCTCCGATGGACAAGGCAATCATGAACCCGATGCAGCTAAAGGACAGCGCACCCAAGACGGCCGTTGCCGCTGCCACTGTTTTGGGGAACCTGTGGCGCCAGATGAGGGCGACGGCGCCCAGCGGGGCCAGGATCGGGGCGATGCCGACGCGGGCAAATTCCGCCACCGTGGGATCGGACGGCATGGTGCCGTCCGCCGGCCCCAATCCGAGCACGATGAGCGAGAACAGAACATCGGCTGCAGCCACCCCAAGAACCAGCAGCACCGTGCGCCAAGCACGGCCCGGAGGCAATAATTTCCTGGTCATGCCTTGAGCCTGAAAGTCCCGCCCGTGCCGGCGCCTCCAACTAAAGTTGTCACTTCCGCACAGCCCTGCCCCCACCAAACTCACATTTCACGCAAGACCGCAGTGCCGCCGTCGTTGGTTCACGACGGCGGCACACGGGTGACTCTTGGAGCTGACGGTTAGCGCCGGACCACGGGGTTGGAGAGGCGGCCGATGCCCTCAATCTCGACGTCGTAGCGGTCGCCGTCGTTGAGCAGGTCAACGCCGGCCGGGGTGCCTGTCATGATGACGTCGCCCGGAAGGAGTGTGAAGGCGTGGGAGACGATTGAGACGAGTTCGCGAACGCTGCGCACCATCTGGTTGCTGCTGCCGTCCTGGCGCAGTTCGCCGTTGAGCCAGCCCTTGATGGACACGTCGTCGGGGTCCAGCTCGGTTTCGATCCACGGGCCCAGCGGGGCGGAGGTGTCGAAGCCCTTGGCACGGGCCCACTGGCCGTCGCCGGCCTGGACGTCGCGCGCGGTGAGGTCGTTGCCGCAGGTGTAACCGAAGATGACCTCATCGACCCGTGACTCCGGGACGTCCTTGCAGATGCGGCCTATGACAACGCACAGCTCGGCCTCGTAGGAGATTTCTTCGGAGAATTCTGGCAGAATGATGGGCTCGTTGGGGCCGATCACGCTGGTGTTGGGCTTGAGGAACAGCAGCGGGCTTTCGGGGACTTCGTTGCCCAATTCGCGGGCGTGGTCGGCGAAGTTGCGGCCCACCCCGATGACCTTGCTGCGCGGGATGATCGGTGCCACCAGGCGCACATCGATCAACGGGTGCTTGATGGTGGTGAGTTCGACGCCATTGAAGAAGGGATCGCCCTTGATGACAGTGACAACTTCACTGCCGGCCTCCCCTTCCACAATGCCGTACATCGGGTCATTATCAACAACAAATCGGGCTATGCGCATGACACCGAGTCTAGCCGGAAAGTCGCTTGGACCTGCAGTCACCCCGCTGACTGGCCGTCACCCCTGGGGCCGCCCCGCGGCGTCGGCCTCGTTCCGCTTCTCCTTGACCAGTTCCCTGGTGCGCACCAAACGCAAGGCACTGACCAGGACTACGCCGCCCAGGATGTTGAACAACACCGTGTACCAGAACCAGTTGAGCCATTCCAAATAGCCAAAGGGCGCACCGGCGTGGATGGCCCCGAAGATCAGTAGCGAATCCAGCACGGAATGGAACAACGGCAATCCGGCAAGCAGGAAGGCGCCGCCCATGGCAGCCACGATCTTGGCCGTCATGGAGTCCGTGCCGTGCTGCATGCGCGTCATGAGCGTAATGGTGCTGCCGCCAAGGATGGCCAGGGCTGCCGTTTGCACGGACAGCGGCGCCAAGGCGTAGTGTTCGGCCGATTCCACCACTGTGTCGCGCCATTCCGGGAAGGCCTGCATCACCAGCAACATGATGAGCCAGCCGCCCAGCAGGTTGGCAATGAGTGTCCCGCCCCAGAGCCTGAACAACTGTCCCACCCGGGCCTCCTTTGCGGCGACGGCAGCCAGCGGCACGAGGAAGCCTTCCGTGAACAGTTCGCTCTTCGCCAGCAACAACGCCACAAACCCGATGCCGAACGCCAGGCCGGCCAGCAGTGAATTCCCCGTAGCATGTTTAACGGCGAGATAGGCCATGACACCGAGCCCCACCTCGATGCCGCCAAAGAACCCGGTCACCAACAACGACGGCCAGGTCCTGTGCAGCCGCTGGGCCCCTTCATCAACGATCCGATCAAACGCGGACTCCAGCTCGTCCTCCACCAAGGCGTCACTGTCTCCCAGCTCACGCCGGCGCGACTCGTCATCCATAATTTCTCCAGCCCATCTGTCTGCCTGCGGGAACATGGTCTTGCTCACCGCCCGTGACTGAATAGTATGCCCGCAAGCGCGTCAACCGCGCCGATTACGGGCACAAGTCCCCCGCAAACACATTTGGCCGGGTGCGGAATCAGGGCCCTTGGTTGGACAACCCCCCGGGGGGCTCTGTCAGGATTGATCAATGGCTGACTTGGAACCAATCCTCAAACCGATCTTGGCAATCCTGGCGGCAGTTGCCGCCGCACTGCTTCTCACCGTGGTGCTCCGGACCGGCGCGAACAGGCTGTTTCGCAGGGTCCCGGACTTTAGCCGCCGCTCAGCCAAGGCAAAGTACCCTGTGTTCGGCGTGCTGGCCTTCGCGGGCGTGCGCCTGGCCTTGGCGTTCTCCCTGCCCCCACAGCCATGGGTGGCCGCAGTTGACTTCATTCTCATGCTGGGATTCATCGCCACGCTGGTTTGGTTGGCGCTGGCGTCGCTGTCCATCGCCGAACGGCTGACGTTGCGCCACTTTTCAACCCGCCTCAAGGACAACCGGAGAATGCGCCGGCTGACCACGCAGGTCACCTTGGGTCGGCGCATCCTGGCAGCCCTGCTCATCACCATTGCGGTGGCAGGCATTCTGCTGACCATCCCTGAGGTCCGGGCGCTCGGCACCGGTCTGCTGGCGTCGGCCGGGCTGATCTCGATCGTTGCCGGCCTGGCTGTACAAAGCAGTCTCTCCAACGTCTTTGCCGGAGTCCAGCTGGCCTTCACGGACGCCATCAGGATTGATGACGTCGTGGTGGTGGAAGGCCTGTGGGGCCAGATTGAGGAAATTACCATGACCTACGTGGTGGTGCGGGTGTGGGACGAGAGGATGCTCATCCTGCCCTCCACGTATTTCACCACCACACCGTTTGAAAACTGGACCAGAAACAGCCCCAAGATCATGGGCAGCGTGGAGCTGGACCTGGACTGGCGCACCCCGGTTGACGAGCTCCGCAGCCACCTGCATTCCGTGCTGGCCACAACCCCGCTCTGGGACGGCCGGACCGGGAAGCTGGAAGTGACCGACGCCGTCAACGGCATGGTGCGGATCCGTGTGGTGGTGAGCGCCAAGGACAGCAGCGCCCTGTGGGACCTGCGCGTCCTGGTGCGCGAATCCATGCTGGCCCTGGTGCAGCAGACCCAGTCAGCCTCCATTCCCCGCCAGCGCTGGGAAACGACGGGCTCGGACAGCATCAGCTCCGCCAACTAAAAAATCCCTTTGGATGGGCGCGGCGTGATGGACTGCGCCGGGCGGTGCGTGCCGCTCGCCCACGATGGCTCCCTCAGCAGGGCCCGGCCCGCGCCCCGACCCTGGCAGGCCGGGCACGGGCCCGGCCTGCCAGGGTCGGAACCGTGGAGCAGGCTAGGCCAGGCGGGTCAGCCAGCCGTGCAGGTCCTGAACAGCCCCGGTCTGGATGCCCAGCAGCTGTTCGCGGATGGCGGCGGTGACTTCGCCGATGCCGTCAGCCGGGGATGAGATGGTGCCCTCCGCCGTCTTCAGCTCGCCGATGGGGGTGATGACGGCGGCCGTACCGCAGGCGAACACCTCGGTGATCTCACCGTTGGCAACCCCGGAACGCCATTCATCGATCGTGATCTTGCGTTCTTCAACTTTCATGCCGCGGTCGGCAGCCAGCTGCATGACGGAGGAGCGGGTGATCCCGTGCAGGATGTGGCCGTTAAGTGCGGGGGTGACAAGCGTCCCGTCCTTGAACACGAAGAAGACGTTCATGCCGCCGAGCTCTTCAACGGCGTTGTCGTTGAACGGGTCAAGGAACAGCACCTGCTTGCAGCCCTGGGCTTCTGCTTCCATCTGCGCGGCCAGCGATGCAGCGTAGTTGCCGCCGCACTTGGCCTCGCCGGTGCCGCCTTCGCCGGCGCGGGCGTACGTGGTGGTGAGCCAGATCGAAACAGGCTTCAGCTCGCCGCCGAAGTAGTTGCCAGCCGGGGAGGCGATGACGCGGTAGGAAACTTCGCGGGCCGGGCGGACCCCCAGGAACGCCTCGGTGGCGATCATGAACGGGCGCAGGTACAGGGCCTCGCCGTCACCGCCGGGTACCCATTTCTGGTCAACGGCAACCAGCTGGCGCAGCGATTCAATGAACGTTTCCGGCGGCAGTTCCGGCAGCGCCAGGCGGCGTGCGGAGGTGTTCAGACGGGCGGCGTTGGCCTCGGCCCGGAACGTCCACACCGAACCGTCGGCGTGGCGGTAGGCCTTCATGCCCTCGAAAATTTCCTGGCCGTAGTGCAGCACTGCTGCGGCCGGGTCCATCAGGATGGGGCCGTAGGGCTCAATGCGTGCGTTGGACCAGCCGCCCTCACCGTTGGCATCAACCTTGAAGTCCACAACGGCCGTGTGATCCGTGAAGTAGTCGCCAAAGCCGGGGTTGGCCAAAATGGCCTCGCGCTCTGCACTGCTCTTGGGGTTCTCGTTGGGCTGCTGGGAAAAGGTCAGCTCACTGGCGTTCTGGGTCATGCTTCCTCCACGTGGTTGTGCCCGTGCTGAGACCAGCGAGGGGCGGAGTTTGGTGCCGGGAATTCATCAAGATTCTCGTGGTGAATTCCCGCACCTTTGAGTTACGGTTCATTCACTATTGGGTTAAGCCTACTCCTGCCCGCCCGGGCGTCGCTGCCGGCCCGCCAGCGCCTAGAGGGCTGCGGCTATGGCGTCGCCAATGGCCTGCGTGGAACGGGCCGCTTGGCCGCTGCGGCCGGCGATGTCGGCGGCCACGGCAGCCTCCACCTTGGCGGCTGCCCCGGGGTAGCCCACATGGTTCAGCAGCAGTGCCGCGGACAGGATCGCTGCCGTGGGATCTGCCTTTTGCTGGCCGGCAATGTCTGGGGCGGAGCCGTGGACCGGCTCAAACATGGACGGCGCGGTCCTGTCCATGTTGATGTTGCCGGAGGCGGCCAGGCCGATGCCGCCGGTGACGGCTGCGGCCAGGTCGGTGATGATGTCGCCGAAGAGGTTGTCGGTGACGATGACATCAAAGCGTGCGGGGTCGGTGACCAAAAAAATCATGGCCGCGTCCACGTGCAGGTAGTCCACGCTGACCGCAGGGAATTCCAGCGCGACGGCTTCCACTGTGCGCTTCCACAGATGGCCGGCGTACACCAGCACGTTGTGCTTGTGCACGTAGGTGAGCTTCTTGCGCGGGCGCTCGTTGGCGCGGCGGAAACCGTCGCGGACCAGGCGCTCCACGCCGAAGGCGGTGTTGACGGAAACTTCCGTGGCCACCTCGTGCGGTGTGCCCCTGCGCAGTACGCCGCCGTTGCCCACATAGGGCCCCTCGGTGCCTTCGCGGACCACGACAAAGTCGATGGTGCCGGGGTTCGCCAAGGGTGAGTCAACGCCGTCATACAGTAAGGACGGGCGCAGGTTTACATAGTGGTCAAGGCTGAAGCGCAGCTTGAGCAGCATCTCGCGCTCGATCAATCCTGAGGGGATGCGGGTGTCGCCGGGGGCCGCACCAACAGCGCCAAACAAGATGGCGTCGTGGCCGCGCAGGGCCGCAATGGTTTCCTCGGGGAGCGTCTCGCCAGTGGCCAGCCAGTGCTCGGCACCCAGGGCGTAGTCGCTGAGCGTCAATTCAACACCCTCGGATGCCGTAACTTTCTTCAGGACCTTCACGGCCTCCGCTGTGACCTCGGGACCGATGCCGTCGCCGGCAATAACTGCAATGTCAATCGATGCGCTCATAGATTCAGCTTAACGAAACCATCCACATGATGGTCAAACGATCTCATTATATGAGACATCATTTGATGGATGCATAGCCCTCCAGCGCGTCCCGGCGCGTCCGTGCCAGATCCACCACCGGATCAGGATAGTGGCCGGTCAGAAGTTCCGGCACCCAGCGGCCCACATACTTGCCGTCCGGATCAAACTTCCTGGCCTGCGTCAGCGGGTTGAAGATTCGAAAGAACGGCGAGGCGTCGGCACCGGATCCTGCCACCCACTGCCAATTGGCTGGGTTTGATGCGGCATCGGCATCCACCAGCGTGTCCCAAAACCACCTCTCCCCCACCCGCCAGTGCAGCCCTAAATTCTTGATCAGGAAACTTGCGGCGACCATGCGGACCCTGTTGTGCATGAATCCCGTGTGCCACAGCTCCCGCTGCCCCGCATCAACCAGGGGGATGCCGGTTCTCCCTTGTTGCCAGGCGCGCAGATGGCCGACGCCGGAATCCCCTATTTGCGCCGCTTCCGGCACTTCAGAAGTCTCCGGATCTCGCCAGGGGAAGTCATCAAATTGCCGGCGCAGGTTCACTCTGGCCAGATCCGGGTGGTGGTACAGCTGGTGCCAGCAAAATTCGCGCCAGCCCAGCTCCGAGGCAAACACGGCAGGGCCGGAGGAACCCGCCCTGCCGTCACGGCGGGTGCCGGCGAGCGCGGCCCAGACTTGAAAGGGGCTGAGCTGGCCCCACCGCAGGTAGGGGGACAGCCGGCTGGTGCCGACTTGGTCGGGCCTGTCCCTTGCTTCCGTGTAGTCCCCCACGCGCTGCCCCAGGAATTCCGTCAGGGCCTGTGCACCCGCTGCGGCGGTGGGAGTCCATGTGTCCCTGAGCCCGTCGGCCCAGTCAGGGCTGGTCGGCAGCAGGGCCCATGAATCCAGCGCGTCGCCCGCGGGGAGCTTTCCGCCAAAGCCGTGGCCGGCGTCGGGCACGCCCAAGGGAGCCCGGAAGTCCCGATCTGAGAGGGCCCGCCAGAACGGGGTGAACACCTGATAGGGGTTCCCTGCCCCGGTGCGCACTGTCCATGGCTCGTGCAGGAGGGATGCCTGAAAGCTTCCGGCATGGACATCCTGCCCGCTGGCCCACTCCTTGACGGCCGCATCCACTTCCCGCTCAGGCCCGCCGTAGCGGCGGTTCCAATACAACGCCCCGGCGCCCAGCTCCGCCGCGACGGCCGGGACCACCTGTGCCCCGGCACCCCGGCGCAGGAGCAGCGGAATGCCCAGCTGCGCCAGTTCGCCCTGAAGATCTGCCAGCGCGTGGTGCAGCCACCATTTGGCGGCACCACCAAGTGGCCGGATGCCTGCCGATTCCCCATCCAGGACATACAGTGCAACAGCCCCGCCATCGGCGGCGGCAGCCATCAGGGCGGGGTTGTCTGCCACGCGCAGATCGTCCCGGAACCAGACAAGGGAAACATTCATCTCGAACACCTTTCGTTCCGCCTTAGCGGGTCAGGACCAGCCAGATCAATGTCAGTGTCACCAGGAACCCCGTGAGGTAGTTCAGCCACAGGAAGCGCTTCCAGGCGGCATTGGCGGTTGCCGAGGTGGCGTCGGTGACGCGCAGGCAGGGTGCCACATTGACCAGGTACGGCACCACAAGCAGGGCAGCAAAGGGCGCCGCCGTCCACAGCATCAGCACGCCGGCACAGCCATAGGCGGCAAAGGCGAACCAGACGGTGAACCTGGCCCCCAACACTGTGCCGATGGAGGCTATTGACCCCTCCCGGTCCGGAACAATGTCCTGGACCGCACCGAAGGCATGGCTTGCCACTCCCCACAGGAAGAATGCCGCCAGGAACGCCGCGATGCCACCGGTAAGCGGCACGTGGGCCAAGGCCAGGCCGTAAACCGCCGGTGAGACAAAGTGGGTGCTGGAGGTGATGGAGTCCAGAAAGGGCCGCTCCTTGAAGCGCAGCCCGGGCGCACTGTAGGCCACCACGGCAAACATGGACACGGCCAGGACAGTGTTCGCCACGGCATCCCCCGCAGCGGCGAGCACCACCAGAAAGGGCACGGTGGAGACTATGGCCGCCCACAGGATGAAGCGGTGGTGCCTGCGGTCCAGCACGGCGCCTTCCACTCCCCCCTTGCGGGCGTTGAGCAGGTCCGATTCGTAGTCGAACACGTCGTTGATGCCGTACATCGCCAGGTTGTAGGGGATCAGGAAGAACAAGGTTCCCACCATGAAAACCCAATCGAGGCGCCCGGTGGCCAGGAAGTAGGCGGCAGCAAAGGGGTAGGCCGTGTTGACCCATGACACCGGCCTGGAGGTCATGAACAGATTCTTCACCGGCGCCGTCCCCGGGTGAGCAGGAGCCACAGGCCCGGCAGCAGCAGTCCGGCGGCAATGGGGTAGGCGAAATCTTCGACAGGCGCCAGCCCCACCCGGAGGCCGTTGAGGGTGTGCCCGGCGTAGTCGAACAGGCCGGAGGCAATCATGACGTTGTCAAAAATGGCTGTCAGGACCATGAGCACGGCAATGGTGCCGACGACGGCGGCAATCACCGTGCGCGGGGCAGGGCCCCCGGCCCGTGCGGCCAGGGCCGCCACCATGACAAGCACCGCCACTGCCAGGAAGATGGCATTGAGCTGGGAAAAGTTCACGCCTGCTCCCCCTTCCTGCCGCTGCGCTCGGTCTGGCGCCCTGGACGGCGGGCTAACCGCAGGGCCCCGGTGAACAGGATCATGGTTTGGTAGCACAGGAAAAAGAGGAAAAACGCTTCTTCCAGGGGAAGCTGCGGGCCGATCATGATGCCCGTCATGAGGTGCGATTCCCTGTGCAGGAAGATGCCGGCGGCAATCGCGGCCACGTCCCACACCAGAAAATATGCTGTGCCGATGGCCAGGACGGCGGCCGCCACCCAGGGGCGTGCAAACAGGAACAATTTCCACCGCGCATCCAACAAGGCCATGCAGCCCAACAGGAGCAGCAGAATGATGAGGTAGATCAAGGGGCAACCACCGTCACAGTGCTGCCCGGCTTGGAGGCGCCCAAGTCGGCGTCAGCCGGTGTGCGGTCAACGGATTCGGGCGCATCCCGGGCAGGCTCGGCCAACGGGCCGCCGGACTTGTCCCCCCGCACCGATTTGAGCACAATCTCGGCACTGATCATGCACAGCGGCACCCCAATGCCGGGGCGCACCGAGCTGCCGGCGTAGTACAGCCCGGCCACCTTGCTGTTGGTGTTTCCCGGTCGCAGGAAGGCGCTTTGTTCCAGGGTGTGCGCCAGTCCCAGTGCACTCCCCTGCCAAGCGTTGACGTTGTCGGCAAAGTCGGCCGGGCCATAGCTGCGCCGCACCATGATACGTTCGGCAAGATCCGGGGTGTTGGTCCACAGCGCCAGTTGGGCGATCGCGGCGTTGGCAACTTTTTCCACCTGGGGAGAGCCGCCGCCGTCGAACCCGCCTTTGCCCCACTGCGGCAGGGCGGGAGCGGGGATGAGCAGAAACAAGTTCTCCGTGCCGGCAGGCGCTACGGCGGAATCGGTGGCACTGGGGCGGCACACATAGATGGAGGTGGTGTCCGCGAGCACCTGCCCGTCAACGATCCGGGCAAAATTATCCTGCCAATCGTCGGTGAACAGGAGGTTGTGATGGGCCAGCTCGGGCAATTGGCCCCCAACACCCAGGCACACCAGTACTGCACTGATGCCAGGATCAGTTTTTGCCCACTTCTTCGCAGACCGTGTGCGGAGCTTCTCAGGCAGCAGTGCCGATTCAATGTGGTGCAGGTCCGCGGCGCCAACAACCACCTTGGCTCCGCTGCGATGGTCGACACCATGACGGTCACGCCAGGCGACGGCCTCGCAGCGCGTTCCGCCGTCGGCCGGTCCTGTGACAATCGCTGTGGCCGTGGCCCCGGTTGTGATGTGGACACCCGCCCTGCGGATGACCCGTTCCATGGCGTCAACCACTGCGGCGAATCCTCCTTGCGGGTACAGCACCCCGTCCTGGAGGTCCAGATGGCTCATGAGGTGGTAGATCGACGGCGCCTTGTAGGGGCTGGTGCCCAAAAATACGGCAGGATAGCCAAGGATCTTTTGTTGCAGCGGATGTGTGAACCGTCCCGCCACAAAGCGATGCAGGGACAGGGTCAGGAGCTGGGCCAGCCGTGGGCCGTGGCGCAACACGGCAGGCGTGGCCAGTCCCCGCAGCGTACCAAAGGGGTCGTAAAGGAAATGCTTCTTGGCCAGCGTGTAGGCCAGCTCCGCGGAGTCCAGGTACTTGGCCAGATGGGCCCCCGAGCCTGGCTGCTGGGATTCAAACAAGGACACAGCTTCGGCACGGCCGGTGCGGACCACAGTGGAGTCAGCCCCCTGCTGGCTGCCTGCACCGCTCCACAGCTTGTAGGCGGGGTCCAGGCGGGTCAGTGTCAGCTCCGCGGCGGCACTGGTGCCCATCATCTTGAACCAATGGTCAATGACCTCGGGCATAAGGTACCAGCTGGGGCCGGTATCAAAGGTGAAACCGTCTTTTTCCCAGCGGCCCGCCCGGCCGCCGAGTTGTTCCTGCTGTTCCAGCACGCTCACGCTGTGCCCGTCCCTGGCCAGCAGCCCCGCAGTGGCCAGACCTGAGATGCCCCCACCAATGACCACGGCCGGGCGCGGGGCGGCGCCGGCATGCCTGGAACCGGTTTTTCCGGTGAGAGCGGTAATCAGCCCTGCCAGGAGCAAGGCAGGCTTTCGCATGCCCTTCATGAGGAGACCTCCACTGTTGTTTCGGACGCGCATAATGGGGCGCCTGTTGAATCGGGTTCTTTAATGTCAGTGACTCTTGAGTCCGAAGCCGTCAATGCCGGAATCTGCGGGCTCGGCGGCTCCGGAGCACTATCCTTGCGTCCGGCGCCACGACCGCTCAGGCACACCTTCACAACGATCAACGTCTTTTGCCAGCCAGGAATCCTAACTCGCTGATTGGCAAGCTCAGCAGCGGGGACGCGGGCCAACTTTGCCACGAGGGCCAAGAAGAGGTCGTGTGCCAGACGCACGGCCCGCCGGGCCGGCGGGGCCAGAAAAGCCATGCCTGCGCGTGCCACTGCCAGGTCGTGGCGAATCTCGGCAAGGAGCATGTCCTTGTGGCGGTCACTAAAGGCCGCAGGGTCCAAACCCGGGAAGTACTGGCGCCCGAGCTCGGCGCTGTCCGCCCCCAGATCACGCAAAAAGTTTACTTTTTGAAAAGCAGCGCCCAAGCTGCGGGCTGAATCCAGCAGCTGCTGATCGTGCCCGGCCGGCGCTCCGTCCATGGCCTGGAAGACTTTCAGGCACATCAAGCCCACTACTTCGGCTGAACCGTAAATGTACTCTGCCAACGTGTCGGGAGAATGTGTGTTCTGCAACAGGTCAGTGCGCATGGAGGCAAAGAACGGCTTGGTCAGCGACGCGTCCATGCCTGTGCGCCGGGCCGTGCTGGCAAAGGCGTGGACAACCATGTTGGTGCTGTAGCCACTCTCCAGGGCTTGTTCGGTTTCCTGTTCCAAGGAGTCAAGCTGGGCGCGCACTCCCGCCGTGCCAAGGCCCGCCGCAGCCGCAGCACCGTCCACCACCTCATCGGCCACCCGGACCAGTGCATAGATGTTCTCAATGTCCCGACGATCCCTGGCGCCAAGGAGCCGGCATGCCATGCCGAACGACGTCGAATAGCTCTTGATCACCACGGCTGAACTCCTCGTGGCTGTCTCGGAATAGTGTCTGAGCGGATCAATTTCCACGGCTAGCTCCTCCTTGTCAGCACATAGTCACAGATTTGCGTGAGTTCCAGAAACAAGGATTCCGGCAGTTCCAGCTCCGCCGCCTTGACCATGGCTTCTGCCACCAAATTATGGGCCAGTGTCAGGGCCTGTTCCTGCGCACCCAGCCGGCGCAACACACCGCGAACAAGCTCGGCGTCGCCGGCACCGCTGCGGAAGTCCTCGACGGCAGCCACAAATTCTTCTGATCCTTGGGCAAATGAAGTCAAAATGGTGCGTTTCCCTTCACGCAGGTCCGATTCAACCGACTTGCCTGTGACGGACTGCTGGCCAAAGGTACCCAAAACATCGTCCACCACTTGGTAGGCCACACCAATGTCACGGCCCACGGCGGCGAGCGCATCAGCCGTGGCTGCCGATTCTCCCGCCAACAGGGCCCCGGCCCGCAGCGGCATTTCAAAGGAGTACACTGCGGTTTTCAAACGCTCCATGTTCAGCACGTCGATCAGGTCTGGGTTGCTGCTGCCCAGCGAGAAAAGCAGATCGTCCAGTTCACCGGCAGCTGCGGCGAAAATCGCTTCATGGATGGTGGAGAGAATTTCCGGGCTCTGCTCATGCCCTGTGGCTGCCGAGGTGGCCAGCTGCAGTGATCCTGTCAGCAACAGGTCCCCGGCAATGATCGCCGCGGAAAAACCGGCATGGTCGGCGTCGGTGGTTTGTTGCCCTGCCGTTGTGGCCAAGTCACGGTAGCTGGCACCGAGTGTTTGCGCTCCCCGGCGAACAAAATCCCTGTCGATTACGTCGTCGTGCACCAGCAACGCAGCATGCAACATTTCAAAGGCAGCAGCCAGCTCACTACAGGACCCCCAATCCACCCCACCGAAGGCTTCGTAGCTCAAATACACCAGCTTGGGACGCATCCACTTGCCGCCATTGGTTGTGGTTGCCATGCGGTCCCACAACTCACCAAATGCTGGTGAATACCTCGCGGCGCGCTGTCGCTGGGAGGCAAAGTACTGATCCAATACTGCCTTGACGTTGATCTGAAACGCCGCCCAGTCCAAGGGCATGTCAGAGCAATGGCTGCCACTGGAGGAGGTGTCGGAAAAACTCTCCCTGGACGCCAGCAGGGTTTCCCCTGGCTGGGCGTTTGCTTGGGTGAGCTGACTTTCATTGATGGCTGGCATGATCCTTACACCCCTTGGCTGTCGCTTGGCTCGGTTACCGGATGGTTCTTGGGTTCATTTTCAAGCGCCGAGACCCTCTCACTCATGGACGTCACCACTTTTCGAAGGAAATCGACAATGACTGCTTGTTCGTCATCCTTGTAGGTGCGCACCATGGTGTCAACGTCCATGATCATGGGCATGAGCTTCGCCATGGCAGCCCGTACGGATTCCTCACTGGGACTGATGAGCCAGCGCCGCCTGTCGGTGGGGTGCGGGGTCCGGGTGATGTGTCCTTTGCGCTCCAACCTGTCGATGACTGTGGTGGTGGCCGCAGCTGTCAGGTGAAGCATCTTGGCCAATTCACCGGGGGACATGGAGCGCTGCTTCATGAGGTGTTGCATGGCCTGAAAGTCAGTTTCGTTGAGATTCATTTCCCGTCTCATGATGAACTCTGTGACCTCATTCAAAACAAGAACCTGTCTAACCAGCACCGACGCCGCATGCATCTGTACTCGCGGGCGTGCCCCGTTTGTTTCCTGCATTAAACGCCTCCATCCATTGATTATCAGAAAATCTAATTACATAATGGTGGAAGGAAGCCGATTTGTACAGCAAGGAGTTGAATAGTGAGCACCATAGCCGTAGCCGGAGCCACGGGATACATTGGAGGGCGCCTTGTGCCCCTACTTTTGGAAGCCAACCACGACGTTCGCGTCCTAACCC
>JBDTQM010000063.1:0-19185 GCA_039932175.1 Specibacter sp. | reverse complement strand
CGTCGGCGAATGCCGGCATCACCTTGAGCGCCGCTACCCTGGTGCCCGGTGGCCAGCTGACCGTGACGGGGACGGGTTTCAAGCCGGGCAGCAAGGCGAGTTTTACCCTGCATTCCACCCCGGTGTTGCTGGGAACGGCCACGGCCGATGCCCGGGGTGTTGTGACGTTGCAGGTGACTTTGCCGGTCGATGTTGCGCCCGGTGAGCACAGCATTGTCATTGATGGTGTGGGTGTGGACGGGAAGTCCCGCCAGGTGAGCGCATCGCTGACCATCACCGCCGCGGCCACCGCTGCGGTGACCACTGCGTCTTCCACCCAGGCTGCCGGGGATGACTTGGCCAGCACGGGCGCCAACGCTACGAAGTTGGGCGGGATGGCAGTGTTGCTGCTGATCGCCGGTGCGGTCGTGTTCGCGGTGACCCGTCGCAGGGCGGCCAGCCACTAACAGTGGGCAGTAAGTAGCTTGTCAAGCGGGCGGGCACCGGAAATCCTTCCGGTGCCCGCCCGCTGTCATTAGCCCTTCATTGATCGCCGAGGTAGCCGGTGAGCGTCGAGACCGCGGTTCCCATCACTCTTCATCGGCCGAGGTAGCCGGTTGGCGTCGAGAACCGCATACGCCGCATACGGGTCTCGACGCGGACCGGTTACCTCGGCACCGGAACGCAAGCAAGAACAGGCGCCGGGGACTGGGCGCGGATGGAGAAACCGGCTACCTCGGCGGGAGGAGCAGGGCGCAAAAAGCGGGGCCGGTCATCGCCATAATGACCAGCCCCGCTTTTGCACCCCGTGAAGAGGGGAAAACTTACTGTGTTGCCTCTGCTGTTGCGGCAGCGTCCGTCGGTGCCTCAGTGGGAGCATCCGACGGTGCAGCGGTGGGAGCAACTGTCGGTACAAGGTTCTTGTACTCAGCCAAGGTGCCGTCAAGGACGGGCACTTTGATCGTGGCTGTTTCGGTGGCCCCGCCGGACTGGCGCACTTGGAGCTCTTCCATGGCGCCCGGGGGCTGGGCCATGGTGCTGAGAATGGCCGTATCGCTGGTGGAGTCCAGTACCAGGGGAGTGCCGGGCTTGACCGTGACTTCTGTCTGGGACCCCTGCGCGCCGCTGAACGTCAAGGTGATGTCGGCGTCGGACTGGTTGTAGAACGTGCCAATAAGCCGTCCGGCACTGCCTGCAGCGTCAGAGACAACCAGAACGTTGCGCAGTTCCACCTGGCCCATGTTCTTGCGGACTCCATCAGATGCGGAGTAAACCAGGGTGGTGCTTTGCTGGTTGATGGCTGAGCAACCGGTGAAGGCCAGGGCGCCAACGCCGATGGCTGCAATCAGGCTCAAGCGTTGCAATCGTTTGGTACCGCGGATGCCGGCAGCGATTCTCACGTCAATAACTCCTCATGGAAAAGACAAAATATCTTTGTTCAGCTTATCCGCAAATGGGTCCAATGTGCGCTTCGGGTCTTGATTGCGTACTTTGCCGCCCATGCACCCATCGCCGCACAGCACTATGGGAGCAGTTAGTCAAGGGCCCGGCAATTCTCCAATTGTTGGAACAATTGCGCGGTCAGCGTAGCGCTGGCCGTCCCTGACCTGCGGAAACTCAAGGGAGCGGCTAGTTAACCGTGGTAAACTAGGACTATTGGAAAGGGAGAATCCACATGCTTTTTGAGGTCGGCGAGACAGTAGTTTACCCACACCATGGTGCGGCAAAGATCGAAGAGATCAAGATGCGCACCATCCGCGGTGAAGAGAAGATGTATCTCAAGCTCAAGGTTGCCCAGGGGGATCTGACCATTGAGGTCCCTGCTGAGAACGTAGACCTTGTTGGGGTTCGTGACGTTGTAGGCAAGGAAGGGCTGGAGCACGTTTTCGAAGTGCTTCGTGCGGAGTTTACGGAGGAGCCCACCAACTGGTCCCGCCGTTACAAGGCAAACCTGGAAAAGCTTGCCTCAGGTGACGTCATCAAGGTTGCAGAAGTAGTGCGCGACCTGTGGCGTCGTGACCATGACCGCGGCCTGTCTGCCGGCGAGAAGCGTATGCTCGCCAAGGCACGTCAGATTCTGATCTCCGAGCTTGCCTTGGCGGAAAAGACTGACGAAGACAAGGCCGCCGAAGTCCTTGACGAAGTTTTGGCTTCATAGTTTTTGATTCTTGCAACAAAACCCCTGCACCGGCCGGTGCAGGGGTTTTTGCGTCCTGAGGCCATTTATCCGCCCGCGCCGCTAATGTAGAGGCTATGACTGAGGTGAAAGATGGATCGTGTGCAGTAGTAATAGTCGCAGCTGGTTCGGGACAGCGTTTGGGCTATGGAGTTCCAAAAGCCCGGGTTCCCCTGGGGTCCGAACCCATGCTTGTCCACGCGGTGAGGGGGGTGCTGAAGGCGCGAGTGGCAGCCCAGATTTGCGTGGCCATTCCGGCACAGGACACGGAATTGGCGGACATTTGCCAGCGGCTCAGTGACGAAGCCCAATCTGCGGGAGTACTTTTTAGCGTTGTTGAAGGCGGCGCGCAGCGGTCCGCGTCGGTGTACGCCGCATTGGCGCACATTGCCAACGGCGTCACCACAGTGATGATTCACGACGCCGCCCGGCCGTTGACGCCGTCGGGCGTTTTCAGCCGGGTCTCCGCAGCACTGCGGGACGGCGCCAAAGCTGTCATTCCGGCGCTGGCTGTGGTTGACACCATCAAAACCGTGGTGCCTGCGACCCTTCCGGCCACGGGTGCCGGCGTGGAGCAGGTGGTGGGCACGCCGGCGCGCAGCCAGCTGCGGGCCGTCCAGACGCCTCAAGGGTTTGAGCTGGGAACCTTGCGCCGGGCCTATGCCCACGCCTTGACCCTGGACGAACAGACCGCCGCCTCGATCACCGACGACGCCATGCTGGTGGAATCCATGGGCGAACTAGTGTTTGTGGTGCAGGGCTCCACCCACAGCCTGAAGATCACCTCACCCACTGATTTGCTCCTTGCCGAAGCAATGCTGGAGGGGCCGCTGCGCCCCCGCTGGGTGGAAGGATAAATCGCATGATCTTGCCACGAACAGGCATAGGAGTGGACATCCACGCCTTCGCACCCGAGGACAGCCCCGCCCCGCTATGGCTCGCCGGGCTCCTCTGGGAAGGTGAGCGCGGGCTCAGCGGCCATTCCGACGGCGACGCCGTGGCCCATGCGGCAGCCGACGCCCTGTTCTCGGCCGCAGGGGTGGGGGATTTGGGCACCCACTTTGGCACCGACAGGCCCGAATACAAGGGTGCCAGCGGCGTTACGCTGTTGGCCGAAGCCGCCCGGATTGTGCGGGCCGCCGGCTTTGAGATCGGCAACGTTGCTGTGCAGTTTGTGGGCAACAGGCCCATGTTCTCCCCCCGCCGGCAGGAGGCGGAGGCGGTGTTGAGCGCAGCCGCCGGAGCGCCCGTCTCGGTCAGCGCCACCACCTCGGACAAGCTGGGTTTCCCTGGCCGCGGCGAAGGCATCACAGCCATTGCCACAGCCCTTGTCATCAACCACGCCCCCACATCTGCGCCTGAAAGGTAACCTAGAGCCGTGACCTTGCGCTTTTATGATTCCGCCACAGCTTCCGTCCGCGACTTTGTCCCCCTCGCAGAGGGCCGGGCATCCGTCTACTACTGCGGTGCCACTGTGCAAGGGGAACCGCACATTGGCCACGTCCGCTCGGCATTGGCCTTTGACCAGCTGACCCGCTGGCTGACAGCCAAGGGCCTTGACGTCACGGTTGTCCGCAACGTGACGGACATCGATGACAAGATTCTGCTCAAGGCTGCCGAGAACGACGAGCCGTGGTGGGCCCTGGCCTACAGGTTTGAGCAGGCCTTCGAGGACGCCTATGACGCCCTGGGCATCCTCAAACCCACCTACGAGCCCCGCGCCACCGGCCACATCCCGGAAATGCACGCCCTGATAGCCCTCTTGATTGAGCGCGGCCATGCCTACCCGGCCTTGGATGACTCCGGCGATGTGTACTTCGATGTCCGGTCGTGGAAGAAGTACGGCTCGCTGACCCGGCAGAACATTGATGACATGCAGGCAGCACCCGACGCCGATCCGCGCGGCAAGAAGGACGCCCGCGACTTTGCGCTGTGGAAGGGTTCCAAGCCCGGCGAGCCGGAAACCGCCAGCTGGGCTTCGCCCTGGGGCACCGGCCGCCCGGGCTGGCATCTGGAATGCTCGGCCATGGTCACCAAGTACCTTGGCACCGATTTCGACATTCACGGCGGCGGCTTGGACCTGCGGTTCCCGCACCATGAAAACGAGATGGCCCAGTCACAGGCGGCCGGACACGGCTTCGCCAATTTTTGGATGCACAACGGCATGGTCACCTATGAGGGTGAAAAAATGTCCAAGTCCATCGGCAACACCATCAACCCGCGGGAAATGCTGGAGATCGCCCGCCCTCTCGTGGTCCGTTACTACCTGGGCCAGGCCCACTACCGTTCAGTGCTGGATTACCGGCCCGGCTCGCTCACGGAGGCCGCGGCCGCCGTCGAACGCATTGAAACCTTCATGCGGGCCGCCCTGGGCTACCTCCACCCGGATGGCAGTATTGGCTGGAACAGCAATCTCTCGCTGCCGAAGTCCTTCGGTGCCGCGATGGACGACGACCTGAACATCCCCGCAGCCCTGGCCGTGCTGCACGAAACCGTGCGTGCCGGCAACACCGCCCTGGCTGCCGCCGACCGTGACGGTGCCGAGGCGGCATTCCAGGCCGCCATGGGCATGACCTCGGCACTGGGGATCAACCCGACGGATGCGCAGTGGCAGCGCGGGCAGGGCTCGGAAGCAGAGCTGACAGCCCTGGACGTCCTGGTCAAGGCGCAGTTGGAGGCTCGCGCGCAGGCCCGGACAGTGAAGAACTGGGCCGAATCGGACAAGATCAGGGACGTCTTGGCCGCTGCCGGCATTGAAATCGCAGACTCCGCCAACGGCTCCACCTGGTCCCTGAAGAGGTAACCCCCACACCCTCTCGCAGCAATGGTCACTTTTCGCAGAACCCTCTCGCAGCAATGGCTGGTTTTTGGCGGACGCTCTCGCACTGGGGCCATTCACGGCCACGTGAGAATGGGCACTTTTTGGGCTGACTTTAACCAAAATCGCGTGCAGGCCGTAAACTGATAGCTACGGGTTTCACTTTCCCGTTATCTCGTGCGCCTAAAATGTGCGCGCGTACAGGTATGTTTGACGACTTTGGGGCCTTGGAATCAAGGGCGCCGCACCAATCTTAAGGGTTTTACCATGGCCAACACTTCCCGCTCCGGCGCCGTCCGCAAGCTCAAGAAGGGCCCCGTCAAGGGCACAGGCGGACTCGGCCGCAAGGCACTCGAGGGCAAGGGTCCCACCCCCAAGGCGTCAGAGCGCACCTATCACAAGGCTTACAAGAACCAGGAACTGGCTGAGCGTTCGGCGGCCAAGCACGCTGGAACATCCAATTCGCCCCGCCGCAACAGCGGACCCAAGGGCAAGGCCATGGAAGAGCTCGTCACGGGCCGCAACTCGGTTGTCGAGGCGCTGCGTGCCGGCATCCCCGCCAAGGTGCTCTACGTTGCCGTTCGCGTTGACATGGACGAGCGCGTGCGCGAATCCATCAAGCTGGCCGCAGAGCGCGGCATCCCGCTGCTGGAAGCACAGAAGCCTGAGCTGGACCGCCTCACCGAAGACGCCATCCACCAGGGCTTGGTCCTGCAGATCCCCCCGTACGAGTACGAGGACGCCGTTGACACGGCCGGTGAGATCATGGCCAAGTGGAAAAAGGGCCACATCGCCAACGCCCCGCTCATTGTTGCCCTTGACGGGATCACCGACACCCGCAACCTCGGTGCCATCATCCGCAGCGTTTCGGCCTTCTCCGGCCACGCGGTAATCGTCCCCGAACGCCGCAGCGCCGGCGTCACGGCCGCTGCCTGGAAAACCAGTGCCGGAGCAGCCGTTCGCGTCCCTGTGGCCAAGGCCCCGAACCTGAACCGCGCCATCGGTGCGTTCCAGAAGATGGGCTACTTTGTGCTGGGGCTCGACGGCGACGGCGACATTTCGCTGCCCGACCTCACCTTGGCGCAGGAGCCCGTGTGCATTGTGGTTGGTTCCGAGGGCAAGGGCCTGTCCCGCCTGGTGCGCGAAAACTGCGATCAAATTGTCTCCATCCCGATCGATTCCGCCATGGAATCCTTGAACGCCTCCATGGCTGTAGGCATCAGCCTCTACGAAATCTCAAGACAACGAGCGGCCCGGGCCTAATCATGCCCGAAACTGTCATCGAGGCCATCGGGACTTTGGGGGCCCCACTGTCGCGCCATGCCAATCTGGGAGTGAGCGCCGTCCAGGGCGCCCAGAGCCCGGTGGTCAACGTGGCCGTTTATTCCCCGGCCAACAGCAACGTGGTGCTGTGCTACCAGCCCCCCGGCACGGACTGGAAGGCAGTGCTGCTTCCGGACAAGACCGACGGCGTGCATCACGGCCTTATTTTCGACATGCCCGTGGGCAGCCGCTACGGTTTTTACACGGACTTGGCGGCCACGAAGGAGGAATTGCTCCTCATCGATCCCGATGCGGTGCAGCTTCTGCTGGATCCGTATGGCCGGTACATCCACGAGGAAGTCAGCCCGGCCGGCGAGACCAAATACCTATCGGTGCGCATGGACGCCGAATTTGACTGGGGCACGGTCACCCGGCCACATACCCCGTGGCGGGAAACAGTGTTCTACGAAGCACATGTGCGCGGCCAGACAATGCTGCACCCGGAGGTGCCCGCGGACATTCGCGGTACATATGCCGGCATGGCGCATCCGGCCATGATCGAGCACCTGCTCAGCCTTGGCGTGACAGCCGTTGAACTGTTGCCCGTCCACTTCCACATTGATGAACCGCACCTCCACGGGACAGGCATGCGCAACTACTGGGGTTACAACACCCTGGGGTTCTTTGCCCCGCATGTGAAATACGCCAGCCAGGCTGCGCGCGACGCCGGCCCGGCAGCCGTGCAGGCCGAGCTCAAGGGCATGATCAAGCTGCTGCACGCGGCAGGCATAGAGGTCATCCTGGACGTTGTGTACAACCACACTGCCGAGGGCGGTCAGGGCGGCCCCAACTACAGTTGGCGCGGCCTGGCCGAAGAGCAGTACTACCGCATGCGTGACGGCAAATACTATGACACCACGGGCTGTGGCAACACGCTGAATTTTGGCAATCCCCACGTTATTAAAATGGCCATGGATTCGCTGCGCTACTGGGTGGAGGAATTCCATATTGACGGGTTCCGCTTTGACCTGACTGTATCCTTGGCGCGCGACGGCAACCACGAATTCACCAGCCAGCACCCCTTCCTGCTTGCCGCAAGCACTGACGGCGTGCTGTCAACCACGAAGCTCATTTCCGAGCCGTGGGATGTTGGCTACGGCGGCTGGCAGACGGGCAATTTCCCCACCGGCTGGGCCGATTGGAATGACTCATTCCGCGACCAGGTTCGTGAAGTGTGGCTCACCGACAGGGCAGCCATGTTGGCTGGCTACCACCACAACGGCCTTGCCACCTTCGGCGATGCCTTGGGCGGATCGGCGAAGATATTTTCCGGCTCGGGGCGAGGGCAGCTGGCTTCGATCAACTTGATCACGGCCCACGACGGTTTTACCCTGGCCGATTTGACTACTTACAACCACAAGCACAATTTGGACAACCAGGAAGACAACCGCGACGGCACCAGCAACAACCGCAGCTGGAACCACGGGGTCGAGGGCATCACCAACAACCCCACCACCTTGGCGCAGCGGGCAAAGACGGCACGCAATCTGATGGCAACCATGCTGTTGGCCCTGGGCGTGCCCATGATTACTGCCGGGGACGAGTTGGGGCACAGCCAGGGCGGCAACAACAATGTCTACTGCCAGGACAACGAGATCGCCTGGGTTGACTGGACCCTGGATGATGAGGCCAAGACCATGCTGGCCGCCACCATCCGGTTGGTGCAGATCCGCAAGGATTTTTTGGCACTTCAGCCCAGCACCTACCCCACCCGTGGCGGGCAGTCCTTCATCCACTGGTTTGGTGCCGACGGTGCGCCCATGACGCCTGAGCGGTGGAAGAACCCGCACGAACGCGTCCTGACCATGTTGATGGGTTCCCCGGAGGGCACCGTTGACGGCCTGGTGGTCTTCAACACAGGTGTCACTGATGAGGACGTGATCCTGCCGGCCAATCCGCGGTTTGTCGACGCCGAGACGGACGCCGCGGACGACGCTGAGACGGACGCCGCGGACGACGCCGAGACGGACCGGCAGGTAGTTCGCAGTCTGCCCGACCCCCGGCCGTACATGTTGCGGATGACAACCGAGGCCCCCACGCTTACCGACGACGGCAAACCCACCTTTAGGCTGCCCCGGACAATCCCGCCAGTCCACGCAGGGGTCGCGGTGCGCGCGAACGCCAACACCGTTCAGATCTACCGCAACGACCTCACTGCGCACTGACGCCCCGAGGTGGAGGTGGACCCGGGGGCGGCAGCACCGGCCGCCCCCGGCCCTGTTTAAGCTGTGGTGATCAGGCCCAACTCCGCCGGATTCGCCAGGGCACCATGGCGGGGCAGGATCTGGACGCCGTAGCCAAAGTTCCCTGAACGGTCAATGATGAGCTCGGTGGCGAACTGGTAGCGTCCCGAGCCGTTCTCCTGCACCGGGGTCAGGGGCAGGCTGCGCGTTGCAGTGAGCTCGTCCGAGTCACCTGCCGTCCCATAAATGACGCTGACATTGACATCCTCGGGCCGGAGCTGGCCCAGCGTGATGTTGGCACGGACCAGCAGGGACTCACCAATTTGCGGTTCGTCGAGCAGGCCGTGGGATTCCACATGCTCAATGGACACACTGCTCCAGGCGGGCCGGACATTATCTATCCAGGCCGCCAGTTCCTTGGTGACGGCGTAGTCGTTGGCTCTGGCCACGCGGCCGGCCTCGGCTGCCGGCTGGTACAGGCGCTGCACATACTCTGCCACCATGCGGTCGGCGGACACTGCCGGGCCAAGCTGCGCCAGGGTGTGCTTGATCATGGAAATCCAGTGGGCTGGCAAGGCTCCGTCGTGTGGCTGCGAAGGTCCCGCAGCACCGGCATCCATGGTCACCACTTCGCCGTAGAAGCGCGGCGCCACCTGGGTTTCCAGCAACTCATACAAGGCGGCGGATTCAATGTCGTCGCGTTCCTCCTCACTCGTGCCGGTATTTGCCGTGGGGATCGCCCAGCCGTTTTCGCCGTCGTACATTTCATCCCACCAGCCATCCATGACCGAAAGGTTCAACGAGCCGTTGATGGCTGCCTTCATGCCCGAGGTGCCGCAAGCCTCCAGCGGCCGCAGCGGGTTGTTCAGCCACACGTCGCAACCGGGGAACAGCGTCCGGGCCATGGCGATGTCGTAGTTGGGCAGGAACACAATCCGGTGGCGCACTTCGGGATCATCCGTGAACTGCACCAGGTCCTGAATCATCTTCTTGCCCGCGTCGTCGGCAGGATGGGACTTGCCGGCGATGATGATCTGGATGGGATGCTCGGGGTGCAACAGCAGCGCCTTCAAGCGTGCGGGGTCACGCAGCATCAACGTCAGACGCTTGTAGGTGGGGACGCGGCGGGCAAAACCAATGGTCAGCACGTCCGGGTCCAGGACGCTGTCGGTCCAGGCAAGCTGGGCGTCGGCGGCACCGCGCTTCTTCCACGAAGCCCGCAATCTGCGCCGGGCGTCACTGACAAGGGCCGCACGCAGGCGGCGGCGCATGGCCCACACGTCTTCATCACTGACGTCATAGACCTTGGACCAGTCGGGGCCGTCCAACACTTCCGTGCCAAAACGCTCCCGTGCCAACTCCGCCAGTGCCGGATCCACCCAGGTGGGCACGTGCACGCCGTTGGTGACGGAGGTGATGGGGATGTCCTCATGGTCAAAGCCCGGCCAGAGTCCGGAAAACATGCCGCGGGAGACAACCCCATGGAGCTTGGCCACACCATTGGCCCGCTGGGCCAGGCGCAGCCCCATGACGGCCATGTTGAACACTTCCGCGTCGCCGCCGTCGTAATTCTCCGCACCCAGGGACAGAATCTTGTCCACGGGCACGCCGGGAGCCAGCCTGCCGGCGAAAAAGTGCTCAATCATGCTCCGCGGGAACCTGTCGATTCCGGCCGGCACAGGGGTGTGGGTGGTGAAAACGGTTGAGGCGCGCCCCGCCGCCAGGGCCTCGCTCCACGACAACGGGTGTTGGGTGAGCGCAGGGTCCATGAGTTCGCGGATCCGCTCAATGCCCAGGAAACCGGCATGGCCCTCGTTGGTGTGGAAAACTTCCGGCGCCGCCGTGCCCGAAAGGCGCGCATGAACCCGCAGGGCCTTGACCCCGCCCATGCCCAGGAGCAGTTCCTGGGTCAATCGGTGGTCACCGCCGCCGCCGTACAGCCTGTCGGTGACTCCCCGGGCGGCGTCGTCATTCTCGGCAACGTTGGAATCCAGGAGCAGCAGCGGCACCCGGCCCACATCGGCACGCCAAATGTGTGCGTGCAGCACCCGGTTGTCCGGCAACGGCAGCGAAATGAGAACGGGTGCGCCGTCGGCCTCGCGCAAAAGCGTCAAGGGCAGGGCGTCGGGGTCCAGCAGGGGGTACGTTTCCTGCTGCCACGCGTCCTTGGACAGCGACTGCTTGAAGTAGCCGGCCTGGTACAAAAGTCCGACGCCGATCAGGGGCACGCCGAGGTCCGAGGCGGACTTCAGGTGGTCGCCGGCGAGGATGCCCAGGCCGCCGGAGTACTGGGGGAGGACGTCGGCAATGCCGAATTCAGGGGAGAAGTAAGCAATGCAGGCAGGCGCCTCCGGGCCCAACTCCTGGTACCAGCGGGGATCGTTGAGGTAACAATCCAGGCTCTCTTGCGCACTGGCCACCCGGGCCACCACGTCAGGGTTGTGGGCCAGTGCCTGCAACTGTTCACGGGACAGCGCCGACAGCATGGCCAGGGGGTCACGGCGGGACTTTTCCCAGAGCTCGGGATTGAGTGATTCAAACAAATTGCGCGTGGGGAGGTGCCACGACCACCGGAGATTGGTTGCCAGGCGGGTTAGCGCGGAAATCTCCGCAGGGACTGTGGTGCGAACTGTGAATCTGCGAATTGCCTTCATGCCGGTCACAGTAGCCCAAGAATGTGACACCAATATTGCTTAGGCGGTTTATTACCTACTTCATTACGCGGGCCGGCCGGTTCAAGACGAACTTTGACCCCGTCGTCACGGGCCAACACGCTCAAATGCCTGTGGCCTTCGCAATCTGGCAGGGGAGTCGCTAACGTCTAGTTTGTGAGTACTTCTAAGCCTTCGCGAAATGAGCCAGCTTCCACTTCAAAAGTGGGTGCTGCCCAGGGTGCTGCCCGGCAGGTGCCCGCAAAGGTCAACCCCGCCGAGGGGCTTCGGTTCGGCCGGATTCCCATCACCAACGTCCAGCCGGTGCTGGAGGGCGGAAAATTCCCCGCCAAGGGTGTCCGCGGTGCCGACGTTCGTGTCAGCGCAGTGGTGTTCCGTGAAGGCCATGACGTGCTGGGTGCAACGGCTGTTTTGACTGCCCCTGACGGGACTGTTGCCCAGCGCAGCAAACTCACCCCTCTCGGCAAAGGAAGCGACGCCTTCGAAGGCGTGCTCACCCCGGGCCATGAGGGCGACTGGACGTTCACCATTGAAGGGTGGACTGACCTCTACGCCACCTGGGCACACAATGCCCAAGTAAAAATCAACGCCGACGTCGATGTGGACGTCATGCTGGCCGAAGGCGCCCAGCTGCTGGGCAAGGCGGCCACAGAAGCGCCCGGCGCGGAAGAGGCGAAGGCGTTCAAGCATGCTGCACACACCTTGGCCGACGCGTCCCTGAACGTCAATGACCGCCTGGCCGCCGGGACTGGCGCGGCCGTGCGCGCCGCCGTCGCACATTTCCCGCTGCGGGATCTGGTGACCAGCTCCGAGGCGTTCCCCCTGAAGGTGGAACGCGATGCTGCCGGCCGGGGCGCCTGGTACGAATTTTTCCCGCGCTCGGAGGGTGCCACGCGGCACCCGGAGACCGGCGAGTGGACCAGCGGCAACTTCCAAACAGCCACCCACAGGCTGCCGGCGGTTGCGGCCATGGGCTTTGACGTACTGTACCTGCCGCCCATTCACCCCATCGGTGAAGTCAACCGGAAGGGCCCCAACAACACGCTGACGGCAGGCCCCGGGGATCCGGGTTCGCCGTGGGCCATTGGTTCGGCGGACGGCGGGCATGACGCCATCCACCCGGATTTGGGCTCCTTCGCCGATTTTGACGCATTCGTGGCGGCAGCACATGAGCTGGATCTGGAGATTGCGCTGGATCTTGCCCTGCAGTGCGCCCCGGACCACCCCTGGGCCACAGAGCACCCGGAATGGTTCACCACCCGCGTGGACGGCACCATTGCGTACGCGGAGAACCCGCCCAAAAAGTATCAGGACATTTACCCCCTGAACTTTGACAATGACCCGGCCGGGCTTTCCCACGAGATCCTGCGCATCGTGCGGCTGTGGATCGACCACGGCGTGCGAATTTTTCGGGTCGACAACCCGCACACCAAGCCCGTGTGGTTCTGGGAATGGCTGATCGGCACGGTCAACGCCGAGCGTCCTGACATTGTTTTCCTGGCCGAGGCGTTCACCCGCCCCGCCATGATGGCCGCGCTGGGTCGGGCCGGATTCCAGCAGTCCTACAGCTACTTCACGTGGCGCAACACCAAGGAAGAGCTGGAAGAGTACCTGGTTCACGTGAGCCGGGAATCGGCTGGCTATTTCCGCCCCAACTTCTTTGTCAACACCCCTGACATTCTCACCGAGTACCTGCAATTCGGCGGGCCCGCGGCGTTTAAGATCCGCGCCATCCTGGCCGCCTTGGGCAGCCCCCTGTGGGGCATGTACGCCGGCTACGAGCTGTTCGAGCATGTGGCACGGCCGGGTTCCGAAGAGAACATCGACAACGAAAAATACGAGTACAAGAACCGTGACTTCGCTGCGGCTGAAGCGCGCGGGAAGTCGCTGGCGCCGTTTGTCACCATGCTCAACAGCATCCGCCGGGCGCATCCGGCTTTGCTGGACCTGCAAAACCTGTCCCTGCATGAAAGCTCGGACCCGGCCACGCTCGTGTTCAGCAAGCACAAACACATTGCCGCCACGGACGGGGCCCCTGCCCGCAAGGACACCATTATTGTGGTGATCAACGTTGACCCGCACAGCATGCGCGAAGGCGAGGTGACCTTGGATCTTGACGCCCTGGACCTGGACGGGCTCGCCCCGGACGGCACCTTCATTGTGGATGAGCTCGTCACGGGGGCCACCTGGAACTGGGGCAAGAAGAACTACTTCCGTCTGGACGCCCACCTGGAACCCGCCCACATCCTGCACATCCGGCGGTGAGCCGTGGCCTTCACACACTCCGGCAGTGTCCAGCAATTCAATTTGAACGCGCCCGGGCTGGCGCATGACCCGCACTGGTACCGCAAGGCCGTCTTCTACGAAGTGCTGGTGCAAAGCTTCGCCGACGCCAACGGTGACGGTTCGGGGGATTTCTCCGGGCTGATCTCCCGGCTGGACTACCTCCAGTGGCTGGGGATCGACTGCCTGTGGCTGCCGCCGTTCTTTGACTCGCCCTTGCTCGACGGCGGATATGACGTCCGTGATTTCACCTCCATCATGGAAAGCTACGGCACCATATCCGACTTCAAGTCCCTGGTGACCCAGGCCCATGAGCGGGGCATGCGGATCATCATTGACCTGCCGCTAAACCATACTTCCGACCAACACCCCTGGTTCAAGGCCTCACGGGAGGACCCCACGGGACCTTTTGGTGACTTCTACATGTGGAGTGACACCACGGAACTGTATGAGGACGCCCGCGTGATTTTTATTGACACGGAGGAGTCCAACTGGAGTTTTGACCCCATCCGCCGCCAGTTCTTTTGGCACAGGTTCTTCAGCCACCAGCCGGACCTGAACTATGAGAATCCTGCCGTGCGGGAGGCCATTTTCGATGTGGTGAAGTTTTGGCTGGAGCAGGGAATTGACGGGTTCCGTGCCGATGCCATTCCCTACCTGTATGCCGAAGACGGCACCAATTGCGAGAATCTGCCGGCCACGCACCAGTTTTTGCAGGATTTGCGCGCCATGGTGGACACCGAGTTCCCCGGCCGGGTCATTATTGCCGAGGCCAACCAGATGCCCTCGGAGGTTGTGGACTACTTTGGCACGGTGGACAAGCCCGAATGCCACATGGCGTTCCATTTCCCCATCATGCCCCGGCTCTACTATGCGCTGCGTGACCAAAAGGCCGCGCCGATCATTGACACCATGGCCAACACCCCCGCCATCCCCGCCGGCGCCCAGTGGGGAACGTTCCTGCGCAACCATGACGAGCTCACCCTGGAGATGGTGACCCCCTCGGAACGTGAGGCGATGCTGGGCTGGTATGCCCCGGATTCGCGGATGCGGGCCAATATTGGCATACGACGCCGGCTGGCGCCTTTGCTGGATAACTCCCGGGCCGAGATTGAGCTGATCAACGCGCTGCTGCTGGCCCTGCCCGGCAGCCCCTTCCTGTACTACGGGGACGAGATCGGCATGGGGGACAACATCTGGCTCGATGACAGGGACGCCTCGCGCACACCCATGCAGTGGAACCCCGACCGCAACGCCGGGTTTTCCAATGCCGATCCCGGCAAGCTGTTCCTGCCCGTGGTGCAGTCCCTGGTGTACCACTACAACCACGTCAACGTTGAAGCCCAGATGGCGCATTCCAGTTCACTGCTGCACTGGAACAAGAGGATCCTCGCCGTGCGCAAGGCCCATGCCGCCTTTGGCTTGGGCGGCTATGAGAATGTGCCCACCTCGCACGAGTCGGTCCTGGCGTTCCTGCGGGTGCTGCCCGTGGGCAATGTTGAGGGGGAGAAGCCCGAATCCATCCTGTGCGTTTTCAACCTGTCCCAAAACCCCGCCTCCACCACCTTGTCCATACCCGCGTTGGCCGGCCGGGGCCTGCGGGAAGTGTTTGGCGAGTCCATTTTTCCGGGCATTGACGACGACGGCCACATCACAGTGACCTTGGGCGCCTACGACTTCTTTTGGCTGCGCGTACGCTCCCAAGCCTCCAATGTCCTCTCCACCCAAACGCAGGCACTGCCCGTTGTTGACGGATCGGTGTTCGGGTACTGATGGCGGGGAACCTCATCGACTTGCTGGCAGACTGGCTGCCGTCCCAGCGCTGGTACCCCCGCAAGGGTGCCGCGGGCCGCGGGGCCCAGGTGAGCATTGCCGAGTCATTTGAACTGCACTCGCCTGACCCCTGCGTTTCCCTGCTGGTGGTGCTGGTCAAGGTGCAATTCCCCGGCAGCGGCGACGCCGAAACCGGGACGCTCCAATCCCCGTCCGACGCCGGATCCAGCCTCACGCTGCATGTCCCCTTGAGCTTTCATCGAAATAGTACAACCGTGCCATCTCATGATGTGGCCGATCCCCCGGGTGCGGGTTTCGCCGGCGCACTGCCGCCCGAGGCGGCGCTGCTGGGGAGGGTCGAGGCCGCTCCAGCCGGCCAGTGGCCCGGCGGGCGCGTCTACGACGGGCTTGCGGATCCTGCGTTCATGCAGGCCTGGCTGGCGGAGTTGAACCGGGGGGACCATGTGCCGGACCGGGACACCAGCAGCTTGCGCATTTGGCGAAACCCAAATCTTGCCCGCTTCGCTGCGGGGGAGCTTTCCCAGGTTCGGCTGGTGGCCACCGAGCAATCCAACACCTCGGTTGTTTTTCAGCTGGGCGGGCGACCCCTCATTGCCAAATTCTTCAGGGTCTTGCACACGGGAAGGCATCCCGAACAAGAAATAGGTGAGGCCTTTGCCCGCCTGGCGGCGGATGGCCATAAGTACAGCGTTCCGCCCCTGCAAGCGGCCGTGAGCTACGGAGCCGGGGGCGCGGCGCTATTTGTGATTCACGACTTCGTTCCCGATGCGCGCGACGGCTGGACCATTGCCCTCGAGGCGGCAGGCAGCGGCACAAATTTTTCCGCCAACGCCTATGCCATCGGGGACACACTGGCCCGGGTCCATGGCGGTTTGAGCCAAAGCCTGGGCGAGCACCGTCCGGACGCTGATGAGATTGCTGCATTTACCCACGCAATAGGCGCCAGGCTGGACGAAGCATGGAAGCTGGTGCGCTCCGCCGTGGGGCCCTACGATGCGCACATCAGCGACGTTTTAGAACAGCTTTACCAAATAACGCAGTTGCCGCCAATACAGCGAATTCACGGGGATCTGCACCTGGGACAGCTCTTGCATCAAGAGTCAAAAGCTGCGCACGGGTGGTACATCCTGGACTTTGAAGGCGAGCCGCTGCGGCCGCTGGCGGATCGGGGCCGCCCGGACGTGGCATTGCGGGATGTGGCAGGAATGCTGCGTTCCTTTGACTATGCGGGGGCGCAAGCTGCGGCGACGGGCACAGTCAGCGCCGGGGCGGGTGCCCAATGGGCCCACCATGGAGCCCGGGCGTTTGTCCAGGGATATGAAAATGGCTCCGGCCAGAGAATTGCCATTAATTCAGCACTTTTCGTGGCATTGTGGCTGGATAAGGCGCTGTACGAAGTTGTTTATGAATTACAAAACCGGCCCGATTGGGCATGGTTACCAGTAAAGGCCGTGCGAGATTTGTTTGAATCAAGGGAAAGTGGTGTGGACATGGGACTGAACAAGATGGCCCCTCTGGCAGTCGATGCGGGAGTCTTGGCCCGAATTTCCGGGGGAACATATTACGCTCCCCACTCGGTGCTCGGGGCGCACCTGGGCGACGACGGATTGGTTACTGTCCGCACGTTGCGGCATTTGGCCCAGTCGGTGACTGTGGTGACAGGGAGCGGCGAGTTCCCCATGACGCACGAGCATGGCGGAATCTGGGTGGCAGTTGTGCCGGTTGAAGAGGCCGGGCACGTCCCGGACTACCGCCTGGACGTGGCCTATGCCGACGGCGTGCGCCGCACCGATGATCCTTACAGGTACCTGCCCACAGTGGGGGAATTGGACCTGCACCTTATTGCCGAGGGCCGGCATGAAACCCTGTGGACAGTGTTGGGCGCGCATGTGCAGCGCTATCACTCAAGCCTGGGTGAAGTGTCAGGTGTCAGCTTCGCCGTGTGGGTGCCGGCTGTTCAAGCAGTGCGTGTCATTGGCGAATTCAACGGCTGGGACGGCAGGGCCCACGCCATGCGCAGCCTGGGCACGAGCGGAATTTGGGAATTGTTCATCCCGGATGTGGCGGCGGGGGATTGCTACAAATTTGAGATTCTCACCGAACACGGCGAATGGCTGCAAAAGGCCGATCCCATGGCCTATGGCACCGAGATCCCCCCGCTGACGGCGTCCCGCGTGGTTGAATCGGCGTATTCATTCAAGGACGGCGACTGGATGGCGCAACGTGCGCTGACGGATCCGCACAATTCCCCCATGAGCGTCTACGAAGTTCACCTTGGCTCATGGCGTCCGGGCCTGAGCTATCGCGAACTTGCCACGGAACTGGTTGAGTACGTTCATGAGCTTGGCTTCACCCATGTGGAGCTCATGCCCGTTGCGGAGCACCCGTTTGGCGGGTCATGGGGCTACCAGGTGACCTCTTACTACGCTCCAACGTCACGTTTCGGCCATCCCGACGATTTCCGCTTCCTTGTCGATTCCCTGCACCAGGGCGGCATTGGCGTCATCATGGACTGGGTGCCGGCGCACTTCCCCAAGGACGATTGGGCGCTGGCCAAGTTCAATGGCGGGGCACAGTACGAGCACTCGGACCCCCGCCTGGGTGAGCACCCGGACTGGGGAACGCTGATCTTCGACTTTGGCCGCAATGAAGTCCGCAACTTTCTGGTGGCCAATGCGCTGTACTGGCTGGAGGAATTCCACATTGACGGGCTGCGCGTGGATGCTGTCGCGTCCATGCTCTATTTGGACTACTCCCGCGAAGACGGGGCCTGGAGCCCCAACCGCCATGGTGGCCGGGAGAACTTGGAGGCCATCAGCTTCCTGCAGGAAGTGAACGCCACCGCCTACCGGCGCAATCCGGGCGTTGTCACCATTGCCGAAGAGTCCACGGCCTTCCCCGGGGTGACTGCCCCCACCGTTGGTGGTGGGCTTGGGTTTGGCATCAAGTGGAACATGGGGTGGATGCATGACTCCCTGAGCTACATGGCTGAAGACCCCGTAAACCGTGGCTGGCATCACAATCAAATTACTTTCTCCATGGTCTACGCATTCACAGAGAACTTCCTGTTGCCCATCAGCCATGACGAGGTTGTTCACGGCAAGGGTTCCTTGTTGCGCAAGATGCCGGGGGACAGGTGGCAGCAGTTGGCCAACCTGCGAGCCTATTTGGCGTTCCAATGGGCTCATCCCGGCAAGCAGCTGATCTTCATGGGCACAGAGTTCGGCCAAGAGTCAGAATGGAGTGAGCAGCACGGACTTGACTGGTGGCTGGCGGAGAACCCGTCCCACAGCGGAATCCAGCTGCTCGTGAAAGAACTGAACCAAAGCTATGCCAGCACTCCTGCCTTGTACGAGCAGGACAACGTCTCCGAAGGGTTCACCTGGCTCAATGGCGGGGACAGCGAGAACAATGTGGTTTCCTTTGTTCGCAAGGACAAGGCCGGCAATCCGCTGGTATGCATTGTGAACTTCTCCGGCGTGGCCTACGAGGGTTACAGTGTGGGCCTGCCCGCGGCCGGTGAATGGCAGGAAGTTCTCAATACTGACCTTGCAAGCTATGGCGGCTCCGATGTCCGCAATACAGGAGTGCTGGTGGCGCAGAAACGTCCTTGGGATGGCCAGAGCTTCTCAGTGCAGCTCCGTGTACCGCCCCTGGGCGCCCTGTACCTGACCCCACGGGAGGCTTAGAACCGGCAAGCCTGAACCTCGGGCTTCCTGGAGCACCTACTTGCCGTTTGGCGTTCGCGGCAAGTAGGTGCTAAAGTTAGTACTCCGCTGAACGAACAGTTCGGATCCTAACAAGACCAAAGCACTGGCCTGTAAAACAGGCTCGATGGTTTGCGTTCAAATGAAAATTTGAATGCAGTCGAAATTATGGATTTGACTTACTTGAATTCATGCGGGTAAGCTTGAAAAGTTGCCTCGGCACTGATCATCGTGGGACAGAGTGTTTGTT
>JBDTQM010000062.1:0-19326 GCA_039932175.1 Specibacter sp. | reverse complement strand
GTTTGAGGTCACCGGCGGCACCGGCCCGGAGGATCCGCAGGGGTTGAAGTCGACGCTGACCATCATGACGGACGTGGCTCCGGCACCGGCCAAGAACCTGCCGCCCAAGCTCCAGGGCACCTCACTTGTGGTTGCCCAGCTGGAATCCGGCACAGCCAACCTGAATCTTCTGGCCAGCGATCCCGAGAAAGATCCGCTGACGTTTGCCCTGCCCGGCGGGCAGCCGGCAGGTTTGAAGGTCAAGCTCAACGCCGGCATCCTCACGGTTGACGCGCACAAGGGCGCCGTCCTGGGATCCACCCAAACGCTGGGGATCTCGGTGGATGACGGGCACAACCCGCCCGGCACGGCCGAAGTGGCCGTCAACGTCACCTCCTCCACCAAGCCCAAGGCCGTGGCCAACGACGACTCCGTCCCGGACGCCCACGCCGGCCGGCTCGAGAGCGTGCCCGTGCTGGCCAACGACGTGAACCCGTTCCCGGACACAGCACTGAAAATTGTGGATGCCAAGATGACAACCGGAGCCGCAGGGACCAAAGTGGCTGTGGCGGGGGACAAAGTCAGCGTGCAGGCGCCGGAGGACTTCACCGGCAATGTGGTTGTCAGCTACACGGTTGCTGACAAGACCGGCGACCGCGACAGATGGGTGGTGGGTCACGCCACCTTGAACGTCAAGGGCAAGCCGGCCGTTCCCTCAGTACCGCTGGTGCAGGAGGTCAAGAGCAAAACTGTGCTGCTGAAGTGGAGCGCACCCGTTGACAATGGTTCGCCCCTGACCGGCTACACAGTCAAGAGGAGCGACGGCGCCACCCAGGCATGTGCCACGAACACCTGCTCGATCACCGGGCTCTCCAACGCCAAGCCCTACACCTTCACCGTGAGCGCCAAAAACGCAGTAGGGGAGTCGGCCTTCTCGAAGCCCTCGGCATCGGCCACGCCGGATACGCAGCCCGACAAACCTGGCGCTCCCGGCGTTGTGCGTGGAGACACGCAGCTTGACGTCAGCTGGGTGACACCCGTGGGGGAGTTCTCCGCTGTGAAGAGCTTCAATGTGCAGATCTCCCCGGTCCCCGCGGGACAGAACCCGCAACGGTCGGCCAAAGGCAACAAGCTCACGTGGCCGGGGCTGAGCAACGGAACTGAGTACACCTTCCGGGTGCAGGCGGTCAACAGTGCCAAAAAACCGTCCGACTGGAGCGAGTATGCGTCCAAGGCCGTGACGCCGGCGGGCAAGCCGTTCACCCCGGCCGCGCCCACCACAACCCTGTTGGACACCATGGGAAACAAGAACCAGGTACGGGTGGATTGGACCGAACCAAACCTCAACGGTGGTGAACTGAAGAACTACACCGTGAGAATGTACCTGGACGGTGCAGCGCAGAAGTCGGCCACCGCCACCGTTCCCACCACAACCATGGACATGCCCAACGGGACCGGAAGCTACACGTTCAAGGTAGTGGTTGCCACCGAGGTGTCATCCTCGGATCCCAGCGACCCCTCGGCAGGGCGGCGCTCGGTGAGCAGGCCCGGCACCGTTGCTGCACCGACCATTGCACCTGCCAACACGGGTGCGGCAGGTGCCGGCGTCACGGTCAATTTCGCCCCTCTGAGCGGGCCTGCCCTGGGCGGCTCCGCACCGGGAGAGGTCAGCTACTTTGCCAACGTCACCCCGGGCGGGTCCAATATTCCGGTGACTGCCGGCGGAACGGTGCCGGCCAGCAACGGTGCCGGGACCACCGTGACCGTCTATGCCAGGTCCTCAGCGTTCGCCACGGCAGGCAGTGCTTCGGCGCCCTCCAACACGGTGCAGCCGCGCGGTGCCGCAGGCACACCTTCAGTGTCTGCCAAGGGTGGCGGGGAAGGGGACTACCGGGTGACCTATACCTGGAGCGCACCGGCAGGGGCATGGGACACGGCAACCTTGAAAATCAATGAAGGGTCCGGCTGGCGCAACGTCTCCGGCACCAGTGGCAGCGGCTCAGTCACCGGGAATCCAAACCAGAACCACACCATTCAGATCCAAGCGTTCAACTCGGTCGGAGCCGGGGGCAAGGTTGCCAGCGACTCCGCCAAGGGTGGTGCAGCGCCTCCCCCCAAGCCAACGTCCTGGACTGTTGAGGCCTCACCCTCGCAGAGCTGCCTGGAGAAAGCATCAGGCAGTGGAGACCACTTCACAGACGGCAATCCGGCCAGCTGCTCATCCCAGTGGCTGCATACAAATACTCCGGTGGAAGTGAACTGCTACCGCATGTGGGGCAGCCGGCCGTGGTACCACATCACCACGGGTGGATACAGCGCCTGGGGCCATGTGAAGGTGTCGACAACAAACAGGGAGTCGATTCCGGCCGGCATGCCCCAGTGTTAGCCCCTGGGGGCTGGTGTGGAGGTTCTTCACACCGGCATGGCGCCTCCTGCACCCGTACCCGGTCTGGCGGGGCGGCAATCGCCGGACCCCTAATGGCGAGTAACGCCAATTAGTGGATAAACTGCTACAGGTTTTCCTGCACGCAAGGCACGCAATGCACGAACAAACAAGATTGAAAGAGGATGAACTATGTCCATGACGCCGGAACAAGCCACGTGGTTTGCAGGAACGTTTGAAAAGTTGGTTGCCAATGTTGGCCAGGCCATCCTGGGAAAGTCCCACGTTGTCAGTTTGACGCTGGCCGCCATGCTGGCCGAAGGCCATGTCCTGTTCGAGGATGCCCCCGGCACGGGCAAGACCATGCTGGCCCGGGCCATTTCGGCAACCGTGAAGGGCACCAATTCGCGGATCCAGTTCACCCCCGACCTGCTG
This sequence comes from Specibacter sp., assembly GCA_039932175.1. Classification (GTDB taxonomy): domain Bacteria; phylum Actinomycetota; class Actinomycetes; order Actinomycetales; family Micrococcaceae; genus Specibacter. The sequence continues at coordinate 16,529 of JBDTQM010000062.1, read as the reverse complement.
CCCTCGGACGTCACCGGCGTGATGATCTACGATCAGAAGACCCAGGTGTTTGACTTCCACAAGGGGCCCATCTTCGCCACCATTGTGCTGGCCGATGAGATCAACCGCGCCTCGCCCAAGACCCAGTCGGCACTGCTGGAGGTCATGGAGGAGTCCCGCGTGACCATGGATGGCACCACCTATGAGACAGGTCGGCCGTTCATGGTGCTGGCCACCCAGAACCCCATTGAACAGGCGGGCACCTACCGCCTTCCCGAAGCGCAGCTTGACCGTTTCCTGGTCAAAACCTCCATCGGCTACCCGGACCACGCCTCCACCGTGCAGCTGCTGTCCGGCTCCGGGCAGCGGGATCGGACCTCCACCCTGACGGCCATCATCACCCCGCAGGCAGTGGCCGAAATGGCTGACCTGGCCTCCACCACCCACACGGATGCTGCCGTGCTGGAATACATTTCACGCCTGTGTGAAGAGACCCGCAACGCGCCGGAAACCCGTTTGGGCGTCTCGGTCCGCGGCGCCATTGCCATGGTCCGCATTGCCAAGGTGTGGGCGGCAGCCAAGGGCCGCAACTACGTTTTGCCCGACGACATCAAGGAGCTTGCCCCCTACGTGTGGACGCACCGTTTTGTCATGGATCCCGAAGCAGAATTTGCCGGTGCCACCCCGGAAGTTGTTTTGAGCCGGGTGCTGGCCCAGGTTGCCGCACCGCAGCAGCGCGCCTCAGCCTGACGCCAGGGGCGGATCCAGTTTTCAGCACTTACAGCCAAAGGTTAATCATGAGCATTAAGTCCAGCGCTTCGAAGGTGGGGGAATTCCTCTCCCGTCCCTTCCACAGCGACGGCATTCCAACGCGCCTGCATCCGGCGTCATTGACGCGTGAAGCGGCCAAGGTGGCCGGCATTTATGTGGCCCCCGTGTGGTCCAAGACCACCGGCTGGCTCATGCGGCACCTTGGCCCGGGGCTGGCCGTCATCAGCACCTTGGGTTTTGTTGTGCTCGGGACTGCCATGCTGTTGTGGATCCTTGGGGCAAGCTTTGGCTGGCAGGAAGCCAAGGTGGCCGCACTGTTGGCCACGGTGCTGCTGCTGATTGCCATCGGCTTTGTGCTGGGCAAGTCCATGTATGCGGTCACGCTGGATTTGGCGCGCACGCGGGTTGCCGTGGGCGACAACGCCGTGGGCAGCATTGCCGTGGAAAACACGTCACCGCGCGCAGTGCTGCCGGCGGCCCTGGAACTGCCTGTGGGCCTTGCCACGGCACTGTTCCATCTGCCGTCCATGAAGCCGGGGGAGATCCACGAGGACCTCTTCACCATCCCCACCACCCGCCGTGCCGTCATTACTGTTGGCCCCGTCCGCTCCGTGCGTGCGGATCCGCTGCGCCTGCTGCGCCGCCAGGTGCTGTGGACCGAGCCCGTGGATTTGTTTGTGCACCCCCGCACCACCTCCCTGGACGGGCCTGCGGCCGGATTCCTGAAGGACCTTGAAGGCCTGACCACCAAGGACCTGTCCAATTCCGACATCGCCTTCCACGCCCTGCGAGACTACGTTCCGGGGGACGACCGCCGGCACATCCACTGGAAAACCACTGCCCGGACGGGCAAATTGATGGTTCGCCAGTTTGAGGAAACCCGCCGCTCCCACATGGCAGTGGCCTTGTCCGTCAACACGGATGAATACGAGCACGACGACGATTTCGAGTTGGCCATTTCGGCTGCGGCCTCACTGGGCCGCCAGGCCATCAAGGAAAACCGTGAGCTGAGCGTCATCACCCAGCGCGGCCCCATCCGGTGTGAAACTGGCAAGAACCTGCTCGATGACATGACACGGCTGGCCGGCTACAACCGCCGGGGCACCTCCGTGGACCTGGCGCGGACACTCTCCGATGCCGTGCCCAACGCCTCCGTGGTGTTCTTTGTGGTGGGCTCGAAGGTGACGCCGGCGCAATTGCGCAGCGCGGCCGCGTCGGTGCCGCCGGGTGTGCGGGCCTTCGCCGTGCGCTGCTTTACCGGGGCACAAGCTGCCCGCGCCAACATTGCCGACCTCACCGTCCTGACCCTGGGCGATTTGGGCGATCTGGCAATACTGCTCAGAAAGGCCATCGCGTGAGCGGGAGCGCGGCTGTGCAGCCGCCACGTCAGGCATCACTCTTTTCCGGCGGGCGGCTGTGGTGGCATTTCCTGATCGACGGCGCAGTGCTGGCGGTCCTGCTCGGCCTTGGCGTCCTGGGCTTCGGACCAACCTTTGGCCATGATGCCCGCTACCTGGTGGCCGGTTTCGGCGCCATAGTGCTGGGCTTGGCCGTGGCTGCCTTGGGCGCCCATTGGCGCCTGGGCCTGGTCACCATGGTTGGGCTGGCGTTTGCGGTTTACATGCTCTTCGGCAGTGCCCTGGCAGCACCGGGCGAGGCCATCCTGGGCTTCGTTCCCAGTCTTGCCTCCCTGCGCGGGCTCCTGTTGGGCATCATGCTGTCGTGGAAGCAACTGCTCACCCTGGCCCCGCCCGTGGGCATCAGTGTTGAGGTCATGGTGGTTCCCTACCTCTCAGCCTTTGTGGCAGCCGTGGTTGCCGGCACCCTGGCGTGGCGGCTGCGCAGCGCGTACTGGGCCATGATTGCGGTGGTTGTCCTGTTCATCACCGCCATCCTCTTTGGCACGGCGCAGGTCTTCCTGCCTGTGCTGCGCGGTTCACTGCTGAGCATCGCCGCCATCACCTGGCTGGCCTACAGGCACGAGCTGCGCCGGCGCGAAACCGCCGGGCGCATTTCGGCAAACCAGCAAATTTTGGACAAGGCAGGGGCGCGCACCGCCCTGCTGCGCCGCATCGGCATGGCTGCCGGAGTCATTACGGTGGCCGGTGCGCTCACCATGGCCGCAGCTCCGGCACTGACCGGCAGCGCAGGCCGGGAGGTCTTGCGTGACACGGTGATTCCGCCGCCGGACCTGCACGACCTGCCCTCGCCGCTGACCAAATTCCGCGACTACGTCAAGAATGAAAAGGAAACTGTCCTCTTTGACGTGACAGGCCTGCCCAAGAACGGCCGCATCCGCGTCGCCGCCATGGACAACTACGACGGCGTGGTGTTCAACGTGGATCCCAACAGTTCGGCGTCCTTTGCCCCCATTGGCGACCCCACGGCGTTGGGCCGCACCGGCGACGGCGGGGGATCCGGCGTCGACCTTGTCATTGACGGGTACTCCGGCGTCTGGATCCCCGGCGCCACCGTGGCGCACAGCCTGCGCTACCAAAGCGCTTCCGGCCCAACCCCCACCCTGTACCTGAACAAGGAATCAGGCACGGCACTAAATCTCGACGGCGTTGTCAAGGGCGATTCCTACAGCATGGACGTGGCGTTCCCGAGTGTTGACGGCAACAAGCTGGCCGGCTCGGACTTTGGTTCTGTGCGCCTGCCCAAGCTGGAAAATGTTCCCCCCGTGGTGGGCACCAAGGCCAACGACATTGTGGGTGAGGCTGACACGCCGCTGAAGAAGGTTCAGGCCCTGGAGGGCGCCCTGCAGCGCGAAGGCAAATTCAGCAATGGCCTGGAAGGGCAAACCCCCTCCAATTCCGGCCACAGTGCCGTCCGCATCACCAAGTTGCTCAGCGGCAAGGAAATGGTGGGCGACGACGAACAGTACGCCACAGCCATGGTGCTCATGGCCCGCCACCTGGGCATTCCGGCACGCGTGGTGATGGGCTTCTACCTTGATGAGAAGGACCCCAACAACGGCGCGCAGAGTGTGACGATGAAGGGGTCGGACGTTCACGCGTGGGTTGAGGTGAACTTTGCCGGCCTGGGCTGGGTGCCTTTCAATCCGACGCCGGACAAGGACCACGTGCCCAACCCGCCGGAACCGCAAAACGCCTCCAAGCCCAAGCCGCAGGTGCTCCAGCCCCCGCCCCCGCCGCAGGAACCGGCCGATCTTCCCCCGGACAGTGCTCCCGACGCACTGGACACCGACGGCAAGAAGAACAACCAGGCCGGCATCATTGGCCGGATTCTGATGATCATGGGTGTGGCTGCCATCCCGCTGGTCATCATTGCCCTGCCCTTGGTGCTCATTGTGGCGCTCAAGACCCGACGCCGCAAGAAGCGCAACACCTTTGGTCAGCCCACCGACCGGGTCGGTGGCGGCTGGTCCGAAGTCCTGAGCCTCGCCACGGATCTTGGTGCCGGATTGGAGCCCAACGGGACCCGCCGCGAGAGCGCTGCTGCGCTCAACAGCGCCTTCCCGGCCAGCCAGGCAACCACAGCTGTGCTGGCTGATCGTGCCGACGCCGCCATCTTCGGCCCGGGCCAGCCCACGGAAGAAGAAGTCGCCACATATTGGCAAAACGTGGACCATTCCCTCAAGGGCATGACCGGGTCGGTAGGATTCTGGAAGCGGCAACGGGCAAAGTTCTCACCGAGGTCGCTGCTGGCCGATGCCAAGGCCCGGGCCAGCCGCAAGGCACTTGCCGGCACTGGCGGCTCGCAAGACGGTGGTGCGCAGGAACAATCCCCGCGCACGGCCGGTGCGGCACTGCGATCCAAACTGACCAAGCTGTTCCAGAAGTCCTAAGAAGGGTACAAAGTACATGGCGCAAAAATCGGCCGAACCCTGCCGGAACTGTGGGGCAGTGCTCCCACCGGGAGCGGCCTTCTGCACGCTGTGCGGCACCGCCGTGAACAACCGTGCCGCCTCGCCGGCGCCTGCCCAGGGGGCAGTGCCGTCGATTGTTCCCGTGGGCACCACCTTGGGCGGGCCGCTGCTGGCGCCCCGCGAGCTGGGTGTTGACCCGCGCATTGGCGCTGCCACTGCCCTGGTTCCGGGCGGGGCAGGGCGCCGCCTGGCCGCCAAGCTCATTGACGGCGTGCCACCGGGCATCTTGTTGGCTGTGTCCGCCGGGATAGGTGCCAGCAAGATTTCCGTCACCCAGGTGGGCGAATATGCCCAGGTGAACCTGAGCTGGCTGCTGATCCTCACGGGCATTGCCGGCGTGCTGTCGCTGGGCTACGCCATCTGGCTGTGGCTCTGGGAAGGCAAGTCCGGCAAGACTCCCGGCAATCTCATGGTTGGCCTGCGCACCACCACCATGGAGGGCGGGCCCGCCGGGGTGCTGGCCATCTTCCTGCGCAACGTGATTATTGCCGTCAGCTCCATTGTCCCCACCCTTGGCCCGCTGCTGGTGGTCATTTCCAACACCTGGGACGCCAACGGCAAGCGCCAGGGCTGGCACGACAAGGTGGCCAAAACCCTGGTATTCAACGTCACGGCCGGACGCAATCCCCTGGAAACAGGCGGCATCGCGGAGCGGGCCAACTTTGCACCCGCGCCAGTGCCCACCATTTCCCCTGTCAGCTCGCCCCTGGCGCACGGCGGCGCACCTGCGACAGCGCCGGCGCAGGCACCGCTGCAGGGGACGGCTGTGCCGGGCTTGACTGTTCAGGGCTTGGCTGTTCAGGGCACGGCTGTTCCCCCGCCGTCCGCCCCGCAGTTTCAGGCCCGGCAGTTTCAGGACAGGCAGTTTCAGGACGGGCAGTTTCAGAGCCCGGCTGTACCGGGCCGGCCCGTGCAGCAGCGCAGCCCCTTTGCTCCGCCGCAGTCCGCACCTGACACTGCGACTGCAACCGGGTCTGCGGCGGGGTCTGCGACTGGTCCTGGGGACCAGCTGCCCCAGGACCAGGGCCCCATCACCTTTGTGCCAGGCGCCGGCCGAAGTGCCCAGCCGCAGCAGTTCCAGCAGCAGGCAGCGCCGCAGGCAGTGCCGCGGACATCAGCGCCCCAAACGTCGGCACAGCAGGCCTCAGCCCGGCAGGAATCCACAACCCGGCCCTTGACCGGGCCGCAGCCAACCCCGCAGGCGGCTTCGCAGATTGACCACGACGCGCAGATTGCCCACGACGCGCAGTTTGCCCACGACGCGCAGATTGACCACGACGCGCAGTTTGCCCACGACGCGCAGTTTGCCCACGACGCGGGGGCGACCCGTGTGCGCCCGCTGTCGCCCGCCACGGCCCTGCGCCTGACGTTTGACGATGGCCACATCGAAGACATCGCAGCTGTGGCGCTCATTGGCCGCAACCCGGCCGGATACGATGGTGAGATGATTTCTCGCCTAGTTTGCGTTCAAGACACCAGCAGGTCCGTGTCCAAGACACACCTGCACGTGAGAGCCGGTGCCCAAGGCCTGTGGGTAACCGATAGAAACTCCACCAACGGCAGCGCCATCACAGCCGTGGGCGGAGCCAGGACCCCCCTTGGCGGCGGGACCGCGGCGTTGGCCGGCATTGGTGACAGGGTGCACTTCGGTGATCGTTCATTTGTGGTGGGACAGCCGTGACGGCTGTGGAGGGCCACCCGGCCCAGGGCGCCTCCGGCGTCCGGCTGAGCTTTGGTTTCGGCACCGACAGGGGCCTGCGCAGGGAACTCAATGAGGACTCGTTCCTGGCCGCGGATCCGCTGTTCACCGTTGCCGACGGCATGGGCGGGCATGAGGCAGGCGAGGTGGCCAGCCGCGAATGCATTCAAACCCTGAGCGAGCAGGCCGTCCTGACGGGCAAGTCCCGCCAGGCAACGGCGTCGGATCTGGCCCATGCCCTGCACCTTGCCGACGCGCGGATCCGCGAACTCACCAACGCCCGGGCAGGCACAACGGTTTCAGGTGTTGTGCTGGTTGAAGAACGTGGTGTGCCGTATTGGCTGGTGTTCAATGTTGGCGATTCACGAACCTACCGGCTCAGCCAAGGTGACTTTGGCCAGGTCAGTGTGGACCATTCCGAGGTGCAGGAACTGGTGGACGCCGGTCTCATCACCCCCGCGGAAGCCCTGACACATCCGCGCCGCCATGTTGTGACGCGGGCCCTGGGCACCGGAACAGACACGGAAGCCGACTTTTGGCTGGTCCCCGTTGAAGAGGGCGACAGGATTCTGGTGTGCTCGGACGGGCTCTCCGGAGAGTTGAGCGACAGCCAGATTCACCGGGCCCTGAGCACCCTGCGCCATCCTCAGGATGCCGTGGATTCCTTGATCCAAGCCGCCCTCCGGTCCGGCGGGCGCGACAACATCACAGTGGTGGTTGTCGATGCCAGCAATGTCAACGGCGGCGCCGGCGGGGAAACCCTGGGCAACCCGGGAACGGCCCAAACAGCTGAAGAAGACACCCTGCCGCGGATCCTGCCGGCCGGGGACGTCCTTCCCCAAGCCATGGCGGCAACCCATCCCACCGAAGTCCTGGAATCCATCCCCAAGGAATTCCTGGCAACCGGGCAAAAGCTGCCCACAGACGTCGACGCACCCCTGCACGAGGAGAATCATGGTTAGCACCACCTACAGCACAGGTTCATGGCTCGGAATTGTGCGATCGGGTTCGGTGATTGTGCTCGAGGCACACACCGATCCGCTCATCGTGACCGGGTTGTGGGAGTTTCTTGGCCAGGAGCCCACCATTCACGGCGTCCTGAACGAGGTCACACGGCAATTTGGCACTGGCCTGACAGGTCTGCCTGACTTTGCCATTGTGGTCCAGTCAGACCGCCTGCACGCCATTTTGCGTGGCGAGATGACCCTGCTGGCCCGCACGGGCGAGGCCACGGAGATTGTTTCCGGCCGGGACGTCACCACCTGGAGTGAGCGTTCACTGGTGCTGCCCGAATCCCTTGAACTGACCCTGGCGCAACCCACCCACGCACAGGAGCCGGCCGAGCCGGGCTGGCTGCTGCCTGTGGGCGAGGCCGTCATCCGCCTGCAGTCGCTGCGCATGGAGGCCTCGGCGGCGGAGCTGGGGCACCACGGCGCAGCAGCCCGGCCGCTTGCCGGCGATGGTGGGACGGCCGCGTTTGGGGAAGCCGCCGTTGTTGAGGCCACAGCTCTTGAGGACACAGCTCATGAGGTTGCCGATGTCGAGTCGCCCGCGTTTGAAGAGCCGGTGTTTGAGACGCCGGGTTTTGAGACGCCGGTGTTTGCGGCCGCCGATGTTGAGGCCGCCGCGTTGGAGGAAGCCGATGGTGCGGCCCCCGACTATGCTGAGGCGGCCGAATCCTTGGCCAACCTGTCCTGGTCTGAAGAAGCCGGCCCGGCAGACGACGCCCCGGCAGCCGGTGACGAAGCGCTGGGTGAAGAACCAGCCGGTGACGAAGTGGCTGGTGAGGATGCAGCCGGTGAGGACGCGGAGGAGTACGACGACGACGCCTACGCCAGCTTTGCCATGGCCGCCGAAGCTGCCGACGCCGAATGGAACGCGCAGCTGGCTCCCATGGCGGCACTGGGCGAGGCCGACCTGAATCTGACCATCCGCCCTGACTTGTCCGAGGACGGGCACTTCGACGCAGCCCACTTTGACGAGGAACCCTTCACGGCAGAAACTTTTGGTGCAGACCCCTCGGACGCCGAGCCCCTGGTTGATGGGCACCAGCTGGCCTTCTTCGAAGAGTTGGCGGAGGATGTGGAGGTCGTCATCGATGCCGCCTCGACAGCCGGCTTTGACGCCGAATCGGACGCTGCCGCCGAAACGGACGCTGCCGCCAGCACAGCCGGGGGCGGCTTGGACCGGGAACTGCCGGCCGGGGAACCCCTCGACGACGAGCAGCCGGCCGGGGAACCGCTTGCCGGGCAGGAGATCGCCGAGGACGGTTTCACCACCAACTACGACCACTTGTTTGGGCCCACAGTGGCCCGAAGCGTGGAGGACGCAGCGGTGCGCCTGGATGACGATGGCGAAGCCATCCGGCACGGCCTCCCGGAAGCCGTGGTGCCGCCGCTTCCGCCGATGCCGCCGGTGGCAGGCATTGCCGATGCGATGGCGGCGGACCTCAGCGCCGCATCCCCTGCGCAGAGCGCCGCGGAGCAATGGCAGCAAGAGGGCCTGCTGATTGATTCCGTGCCGTGGGCCACTGCGCCGGATGCCAGCGCCGAAAGCGGTGCAGACAGCGTCCCCGGCTTTGCGGCCGGCCCCGAAACAGGCGCCTCCGCCGATCAGCCCTACGACCCCGACCATGACGGCCACACTGTCATGCGCAGCGATGTCAGCAGCGATGCCGGCACCGATGCCGGCACCGAAGAGGCCGCTGCGGCCGCACCGCCGGAGCCGCGCCCGGCCACGGGCCCCATGGTTTTGGCACGCATGTGCCCCAACGGGCACGCCAACCCGCCAAGCCGTTCACAGTGCTCGGACTGCGGGGAAGCCATCAACTCCGAACCCCGTGAAGTGGGCAGGCCGCGGCTGGGCACCATGCACATTTCCACCGGTGAAGTGATTGAACTGGACCACTCGCTGATCATTGGCCGGCAGCCGTCGGTCTCCCGGGTGATGGGCGGAGCCATGCCCCGCCTGGTGCAGGTTACCAGCGGCAATGACGACATTTCACGCTCCCATGTGGAAGTCCGCCTGGACGGCTGGGACGTGCTTCTGGTGGACCTGAAGGCAACCAACGGCACAGTGCTGGTGCGTGTTGGTGCGGCCCCGCGCCGTTTGAGCCAGGGTGAGGAAGCCATTTTGCTCAACGGGGACATCGCAGAACTGGGAGACGGGATCTCCTTGCTCTTTGAGGGTCTGTTGTGAGCAGCAGACGTGCCCCCGCTGCGCCCCCGGTCCTTCCCGGCTACAGGTTTGTCTCGGTGCTGGGATCGGGCGGGTTCTCGGATGTTTACCTGTACGAGCAGGACAGGCCGCGGCGCAAGGTTGCCGTCAAGGTTCTGACAGCTGACCTGAAGACCGACGGCGCCCGGGCAAGTTTTGAGTCGGAGGCCAACCTCATGGCCCAGCTTTCCGCGCACCCATACATTGTCACCATCTTTGAAGCCGAGATCACCGATTCCGGGCACTCCTACCTGGCCATGGAGTACTGCTCCCGGCCCAGCCTTGACATGCAGTACCGGCAGGGGCGCTTCAGCGCTGACAAGGCCCTGGAAATTGGCATCCAGGTGGCATCGGCCGTGGAAACAGCCCACCGGGCAGGCATCGCCCACCGGGACATCAAGCCCGCCAACATTCTTGTCACCGACTACAACAGGCCGGCACTGACAGACTTTGGCATCTCCGGGACCATGGATGCCGTGCAGGCCGAAGGCGGCGGCATGTCCATTCCGTGGTCGCCGCCGGAATCCTTCGGCTCCGGTGCCACCGACGGCATCAAGGTGGATGTTTGGGCCCTCGGCGCCACCATCTACACCCTGCTGGCCGGCCACTCGCCCTTTGTCATCCCGGGTGCGGACAATTCCCAGCGGGAACTCATTGCCCGCATCAATTCCGCCCCCCTGCCCGCCTTGGGCAGGGCGGACCTCCCGCAGGCGCTTGAACTGGTCCTGGCCACAGCCATGGCCAAGTCACCCGCCTCCCGGTACGGCAGCGCCAAGGACTTTGCCCGCGCCTTGATGCGCATCCAGGCTGACTTGAACCTCTCCGTCACCCCCTTTGAGGTGCGGGAAGACGTTGTTGTGGCGGATTCCCATCCCGACGACCTTTCGGAGCCCACGCGGGTTCGCAGCGTGGTCTCGATTGACCCCGATGCCAGCACCTCCAACCCCACGTTCCCCTCGCGGCAGGGCAGCAGCACCCCCCGTGCCGGGGCATTCACGGCTGCGCCACACGTCAACACAGTGCCGGGTGTCACCGGGTCCACCACTGGCCTGAACCGCAACGGATTAACTCTGCCGTCGGCGGGTGCCCCCGTGCCGGCCGCACCGACTGCGGGACCACCCACGCAGTGGCACGATTCCTTTCCCGTCCCGGCAAACCAAGCGCCGGCCGGCAGTCCCGCACCGGGTTCCTTTGTGCTGGATTCAACAGTGCAGCGCAGCGAGCTGCTGCCGCCGGGCCACGACCTTACAGCCTCGGCTGCGCCGGCAGCCCCCGGGCGGAAGCGACTGTGGCTGGGACTGGGCTCGGGGCTGGTGCTGGTGGCCGCCGTCGTGGTGGGAATTGTGGTGTTCCTCAATGTCGGGTCGGCAACCGTGGATCCGCAGGCGCAAAAGTCCTCGGCACCTCCCACGGCCCTGATCATTGGTGCGGACGTTCCAGCCGTCACGGATCTGTACCCCATCCCCGCACTGGGTGGCTGGGACTGGACTTGGAGCAATCCGGATCCTCAAGCGGGCGACAAATATTTGTGGGCCTCGGTCAGTGCCGTGGACACCGGCACCTTCAAACCCATCACCGATAATCGGGTGTTCCTGATGGATGATTCCAACGGCGAGACGTGCATTTCGGTGAAGCTGGTTCGCAAGAACGGCCAAACCTCAGCGGAGTCCAAGAAGTGCTCCTAATTGTCAGTGTCACTAGCAACAAACCCAGGGGGCTGCCGTCATGGCTGAATTAACAATCGATTTTTGTGGCGAATGGTACGTGCCGGAGCCGGAGATGATTTTTAGCATTGGCCGCGAGGGTGACATTGAAGTTGATGACAACCCATATTTGCACAGGAAGTTCCTGGAGGTCAGCAAATATGACGGCATTTGGTGGCTGACCAACGCCGGCACCATGCTCTCAGCCACGATTGCCGACGCGGCAGGCGGCATGCAGGCCTGGATGGCCCCGGGTGCGCGCATTCCGCTGGTCTTCAGCCAGACGAACGTGATCTTTACGGCCGGTCCCACCACGTACGAATTCTCCGTTCACCTGGCGTCGCCGTCGTTCATGTCCCAAAGCCGGGACGATGACTCCGCCGGGTCAACCACCATTGGTCCTGTGGTCTTCACCGAGTCCCAAAAGGCACTCATTGTGGCGTTGGCAGAGCCCATGCTGCGCCGTGGCGGCACGGGCTTCAGCGCCATCCCGTCCTCCGCCCAGGCGGCCAACCGCCTGGGTTGGGCGCTCACCCGGTTCAACCGAAAACTGGACAATGTGTGCGACAAGCTGGACCGCGTGGGTGTTGTTGGCCTGCGCGGCGGCGGCGGAAAACTGGCCACCAACCGCCGCACCAGGCTGGTGGAACACGCAGTGACCTCCCACCTGGTCACCCCCGATGACCTGCCGCTGCTGGACACCCAACGCGGAACGGACACTGCATGAGGATCAGGCTGACGCTGCGGCGCGAACCGCAGGAGGCGAAAAACCTGGCCGTCACGGTTGACGGCCTGGCCTCGGTGGGGGACATTGCCACCGAACTGTACCTGGCCGATCCGGCCCGCAAAGGGGCGCCGGCCCCGCCGAACCTGTCCCTGCTGGTGGAGGAATCCGTGGTGGGCGGGGTTCGCGGACGCACCTTGCCGCCGGAAGGCAACCTGCTCGAATCCGGGCTGCGCCCCGGTGCCACGGTGTCCCTGACCCAGATCAGCGAGACCTTTGCCGTGCCCAACCAGGACAGGGGGCCGGCTGCTGCCACCCTGCGCGTCATGGCCGGTCCGGACCAGGGCCGCGAGTTCGCCCTGCCCCTGGGCACCAGCTACGTTGGCCGCGACTTTGATGTTGACGTCCGCCTGAGCGATCCCATGACCTCAAAACGGCACGCCCGCATCACCATTGGTGAAACGGTGGAAATTGCGGACACCGGTTCGGCCAACGGTCTCATGATGGAGGGCACCCGGATTTCCCGGGCCGTGCTGGGCTCCTCGGATGAGGTGACGCTGGGTGAAACCACCCTTTCGGTGGTGGGCCTGGGCCGCATCGCCCAATCCGGGCCCTCCGGCCCCCTGGTGGAATTCAACCGGTCCCCGCGCGTGGTGCCGCACTTCAAGGTTGAGGAACAAGTGCTTCCCTCCGGGCCGCAACGGCCGCGCCGCGAACGCTTCCCGCTGGTCATGCTCCTGGCCCCCATCCTCATGGGTGCCGTCATGTTTGGCGTGACCCGGAGCCCGTTCAGCCTCATCTTCATGGCCATGATGCCCCTGATGATGATTGGCAGCTACCTGGACCAAAAGGCCAACACCAAGCGTGAACTCAAGGACTCAGTGGAACAGTTCCGCGGGGCCATGACCGAATTCCGCCGCCAGATGAGCACCCGCCAGCAGGTGGAACGGGCCGTCCGCCTGGCGGAGAGCCCCTCCACGAGTGAAACGGTTGACGCCATTTACAAGCTGGGACCGCTCATGTGGACCCACCGCCCCGAACACTCGGCGTTCCTGTCGCTGCGCCTCGGTGTTGGCCGCCAGCCGTCCCGCACACCCGTCAACGCGCCCAACGACAACAACACACTGCCGGAATACATGGCGGAGATCCAGGACGCCAAGGCCGAGTTCTCCGACATTGACGCCGTCCCCGTGGTGGCGGCCTTCCGCAACAGCGGAGCCGTGGGCGTTGCCGGGCCGCGCGGAGTGGTTGACGATGTTGCCCGTGCCCTGGTGCTCCAGGCCGTGGGCCTGCATTCACCGGCGGAACTGGCCGTGGCGGCCATGACGTCCACGGAGTCCAAGGACAGGTGGGAATGGCTGCAGTGGCTCCCGCATGTGGGCTCGGTGCATTCCCCGCTGGCGGGCGAACACCTGGCCTCGGGCGCGGGAGCATCCGGCGTGCTGCTGGCTGCCCTGGAAGACCTGCTGGTCAACCGCGGCGTGAACATGGCAGCCAACGGTGCCGCACACCGCGGCGCACTGGATCGCACCAAGGCGGAGATTCCGGCGCCCGTGGTGCCGGCCCTGCTGCTCATCATTGAAGATGACGTCAAAGTGGACCGGGCCCGCCTGACCCGGCTCACCGAATACGGTGCCGACGTGGGCGTGCACGTCCTGTGGGTTGCCGGCTCCATTGAGGCGCTCCCGGCCTCCTGCCGCGACTTTGTCCACGTTGCCGAAACGGCCACCACCGGCCAGGTCCGGCTGGGCCAGCTGACGTACCCGGTGAGCTGTGAAAGTGTCAGTGCCGAGCTGGCTTCCCAGCTGGCCCGCATGCTGGCGCCAGTGGTCGACGCCGGCAAACCGGTGGAGGACGACTCCGACCTGCCCCGCAGCGTCTCCTATGTTGCCCTGGCCGGTCACGACCTGGTGGAGAGCACTACGGGCATTGCCGACAGGTGGCTGGAGAACAACTCCGTGGCCTCCCGTGCCGTGAGGAACCGCAAACACCAGGGCTCCCTGCGGGCCCTGGTGGGGTCCAAGGGCGTGGAGCCCATGTACCTGGACCTCAAGACCGAAGGCCCGCACGCGCTGGTGGGCGGCACCACGGGCGCCGGCAAGTCCGAGTTCCTCCAGTCCTGGGTGCTGGGCATGGCAGCCGCGTACAGCCCCGACCGGCTCTCGTTCTTGTTTGTTGACTACAAGGGCGGTGCGGCCTTTGCCGACTGTGTGCAATTGCCGCACACGGTGGGCCTGGTGACTGACCTTTCCCCGCATCTGGTGCGCCGCGCCCTGACCTCCCTGCGGGCGGAACTGCACCACCGCGAGCATCTGCTCAACCGTAAGAAGGCCAAGGACCTGCTCGCCATGGAGCGTGAAGCAGACCCCGAGACCCCGCCGTCGTTGGTCATTGTGGTGGACGAGTTTGCCGCCCTGGCCAAGGAAGTGCCGGAATTTGTTGACGGCGTGGTGGACATTGCCGCCCGCGGCCGTTCCCTGGGCCTGCACCTGATCCTGGCCACCCAGCGCCCCTCGGGTGTCATCAAGGACAGCCTGCGCGCCAACACCAACATGCGCATTGCCCTGCGCATGGCCGATGTTGACGACTCCTTGGACATTCTGGGCGAGCCGTCCGCGGCGTACTTCAGCCCGTCCATTCCCGGCCGCGGCGCCGCCAAGACCGGGCCGGGCCGGATCCAGGGCTTCCAGACCGGCTACGCCGGCGGCTGGACAACCCGCACCCCGCAGCGTCCCCGCATTGACATAGTGGAGATGGACTTTGGGGCCGGCAACCCCTGGGAGCAGGAGCTCACGGCCGCCCCCGTGGAGGAGTCGGCAGGAGCCAACGACATTTCCCGCGTGGTGACCAACATTTCCCTGGCCGCCGTGGAACTGGGGGTGAAGCCGCCGCGCAAGCCGTGGTTGGGCGAGTTGTCCCAAATCTATGACTTCTCCAAACTGCCAACACCGCGCACCGACGAGCAGCTGCTGCTCGGCGTCATGGACGATCCCGAACACCAGGCCCAGCCCACGGTGTTTTTTGAACCGGACAGGGACGGGAACATGGCCATCCTCGGTGCCAGCGGTTCGGGCAAGTCAGCGGCCCTGCGCACCATTGCCGTGGCCGCGGCCATCACCCCGCGCGGCGGCCCCGTGCAGGTGTACGGCATCGACGCCGCCTCCAACGGTCTGCAAATGCTGGAGGTGCTCCCGCACGTTGGCGGCATCATCAACGCCGAGGACGGCGAACGCGTGGGTCGCCTGCTGCGCTACGTCCGCGGTTTGATCGAGGAACGGGCGGAGAGCTTTGCCCAGGTCAAGGCCGGCAGCATTGCCGAGTACCGCCGCCTGGCCAACAAACCCAACGAGCCGCGCATCATTGTCATGGTGGACGGCCTGGCCACGTTCCGCGAGCTGTATGAATTCCGGGCGGGCATGAACCAGTTTGAAACCCTGCAGCAGATTGCCACCGACGGCCGTCCCATGGGTGTGCACCTTGTCATTGCCGGTGACAGCCCCAAGTCCCTGCCGGCGTCGTTGGCGTCCTCCGTGCAGCGCCTGCTGGTGCTCCGGCTGGCCACCTCCGACGACTACTCCAACCTGGGCCTGCCCCGCGACGTTCTTGATGCCGCCTCGCCACCGGGGCGCGGCATGGTCGACGGCGGCGAAATCCAGCTGGCCATTTTTGGCGGCACCTCCAACCTGGCGCTGCAGGCACGGCAGGTGTCCAGCCTGGCCGAGACCATGCGCCGCCAGGGCGTTGCCCAGGCTCCTCGGGTGGAGGCGCTGCCGGAGATGCTGGATTTGAACGTGCTGCCGGCGGCTCGGCCGGGCCACGCGATCATTGGCGTGGACGACTACAACTTGGAGGCCGCGGGCCTGGAAGCCAGCGGTGCGCTCATGCTCACAGGGCCGCCATCATCCGGGCGAACCACAGCCCTGGTCACCCTGGCGGAGGCACTGAAACGGTCGACGCCGGGCACCCGGCGCGTGTACTTCGGCTCGCGCCGCTCCGCCGTCGCCAACCTGCCCGTCTGGGACGAGGCGATTGTCACGGCCGCGGCGCTGGAGCCGGAATTGCAGCGCTTCATTGACCTGGTGGAAAGTGAAAGCACGCCCGTGGCGTTCTTCATTGAAGGGGTCACCGAATTTGGCGATTCCGAGGCGGAAATGGACCTGGTCACCTTGATCAAGGCAGCCGTCAAGGCGAACTGCTTTGTGGTGGGCGAGGCTGAAACGTCCACCTGGTCGGGGGCCTGGAGTTTGGCCGGACTGTTCAAGGCCGGCCGCCGCGGCCTGCTGATGAACCCCGGCGACGTGGAGGGCGACTCCTTGATGAACACCTCCCTGGGCCGGTTGTACAACAACAAGTTCATCCCGGGGCGCGGCTACGTTGTGGGCCGCGGCAAGGCGTTCAAGCTGCAGGTGGCCAGCACCATGGACCACGAGAGGTAGCGCCACCGGTGGTCGGTGGTCGAGCCTGTCGAGACTCCGGCCCCGCGGCGCCCCGTTCCGCTTTGGGCACCCCGTCCACGGGGTGCCAAAAGCGGAACGGGGCGCTTTT
>JBDTQM010000061.1:0-19433 GCA_039932175.1 Specibacter sp. | reverse complement strand
GACGCCGGCATCGGCACCGCATCCGACGCCGCCCTGGCCATGGAGCTGGGCTGCGACGCCGTGCTGCTGGCAACGGCCGTGACCCGCGCCCAGGATCCGGTTCTTATGGCGCAGGCCTTCAAACACGCCGTGATCGGTGGCAGACTTGCAGCACAGGGCGGCCGCATTCCCAAGCGCCAGCACGCATTGGCATCCTCGGCAATGGACGGCCGCCCCGATCTGTAGGCGTCTACTGTAAGGATCGTGCCATGGCTGTTCCGGACGATGTGCTGACCAAGACCGCGATCGACACCGAACTATCAACACTGCCCCAGTGGCGCTTCACAGGCGAGCTGTGCACGGTGCTGAAATGTCCGACGTCGGCCATCGCCTTGGACTTGTTCGCCGCCATTGGGGAGGCGGCCCAGAAGGCCAACCACCACCCGGATGTGGACTGGCGCTATGACACCTTGTACATATCAACGTATTCGCACGACGCCGGGGGCCAGGTGACTGCGCGGGACGTCGCCTTGGCGCGGGCCATTTCTGTGGCTGCCACGGCGGCAGGGGCCGTGGCCAAGCCGGAGCTGATCCGCGGCGCCTGACGCGTTTCACTCGGCACTGCCGCGGCCGAGCCCAAAAAACTTGCGCCCAAAACACGCGCCCAAAACATGAATGCGCAGGACCCGTGGGGGTCCTGCGCATTCATGGCGTCCTGCTGAGTGCCTGGCTTAGTGCATCTGCAAAATTGCCGTTGTCCGCGCCACCTGTGCGGCGTGGCGGGAGCGCCCCACCAATCCGGCGGTGGCCCAGGCAGCGGCGCCGCCAACAACAATGGAAAGAATCCACGGGATCCAGGCGGTGGAGCTGTCATTGCCCAAACCAAGGGCCATGGTGATGATCCAGACAAGCAGGGAGGAGGCTATGGCGGCACCGGCCGGAAGAGCTGCACCAAAGCTGTTGCGGTACTGATCCACGGCCCACGCCACGGCACCCAAGGCGCCAGTCGCCAGGGCAATAATGATCAAAGCAACCATGAAAGTTCCGTCTCTGTCTGTCTATTTCCAGTGGCTAGCGGGGTGCTTAGAGCGCGCCAAATCCTACGCTGCGAGCCTTCTCGCCACCCAGTTCAACGTACCCCAGGCTGTTGCCCGGAACAATTACAAGCCGGCCTTTTTCGTCTTTAAGACGCAGCTCGGTGCCCTTGGCCAGTGCCTCGGAAACCAGAGCAGCGACGTCGTCCGCGCTTTGCTCGGATTCAAGGACAATTTCACGGCTCATGTGTTGGATGCCGATCTTGATTTCCACAGATGTCTCCTGGTGCAAACTAAAGGCCTAATAGATGTACAACCACTCTAGGGGCAAGTGGTTACGTTTCCTTGGGGAAGCGGCTAATTCCGCGCCAAGCTAAACGGTAGACCAGATCGCTGGCAACATCGATGTCCAGGTCGCCGTTGGCTTCAAGCCAGTATCGGGCACTGACCTGGGCCATCCCGGCCAGGGCACGCCCCAGCAGCGTTGCCTCCACGGGGGGCAGCTTGGTGTCCTCGGCGATGACCTGGCCAATGGCGTCGGAGTAGTTTGCGTTGAATTTCTCCAGGCGGGCTGCCACCTCGGGATCGTTGACCAGGTCGGACTCGAACACCAGCCGGTGGGCCTGGTCGTCGTTGGCCATGAAGAGGAAGTAGGCCTTCATGGTGGCCTGGACGCGCAGCTTGTTGTCGGTGGTGGAGTTCAATGCGGCCACAAGCATTTTGGTCAAGGACTCCAGATGGCTGTCCAGCAACGCCAAATAAAGCTCCCGCTTGCTGGGGAAGTGTTGGTAGAGCACCGGTTTACTGACCTTGGCAGTCTCCGCGATTTCATCCATGGCTGCTCCGTGATAACCATGGTTGACGAATACTTCCAAGGCGGAGGCCAGCAATTGCGCCCGGCGCTCATCCCGGGGCAGACGAGCAGGTGTGGTGCGCGGAGCGGGTGTTTCCTTGGCGGAGGATTCTAAAGTCATGATGGCAGCCTTTCTCTCCGTCACCCCATGGTTGTCCACAGGGGCCCGGTCGAACTTATTGTACCCGCGGGTAATGCGCCGCCGGCTGCAAGCAGGACTAGATTAAAGGGTATGGTTTCCTTGATTCAACGCAACGCCTCCGCCCCAACGCATGCCTTGGCCCCCTTGGTGGAGCCCGGTCCGCCCCTTGCCGCGCAGGAATTGGAACGGTATTCACGCCACGCACTCATTCCCGAGATCGGGCTGGAGGGGCAGCGGCGGCTGCGAAACGCCCGTGTCCTGGTCATTGGTGCCGGCGGTCTGGGCTCCCCGGCCCTGCTGTATTTGGCTGCGGCGGGGGTGGGCACCCTGGGCATCGTGGACGACGACACAGTGGAGCTGAGCAACCTCCAGCGCCAGGTCATTCACGGCGTGGGGGACATTGGCCGCACCAAGCTCGAATCGGCCAGGGATTCCATTGCGGCCATCAACCCGGGCGTGAAGGTGGTGCTCCACCCGGTCCGGCTCGATGCGTCCAATGCGCTGGACATCTTTGCCGATTATGACGTGATTTTGGACGGTGCCGACAACTTCTCCACCCGCTACCTTGTCAATGACGCTGCAGCGCTGCTGGGCAAGCCCTATGTGTGGGGATCGATTCTGCGCTTTGACGGCCAGGTCAGTGTCTTTTGGGACAAGTTTGGGCCCAATTACCGCGACCTGTACCCGGAACCGCCGGCCCCCGGAACTGTGCCCTCCTGCGCCGAAGGCGGAGTGTTTGGGATGCTGTGCGCATCCATCGGCGCCATGATGGTCACGGAGGCCGTCAAACTCATCACAGGCATTGGCCAAACCCTGCTGGGCCGGCTCCTGATCTTTGATGCCCTGTCCGCCCGCTGGCGTGAAATCCGAATCGCCAAGGACCCGGAGGCTGCGCCCATCACCGACCTCATTGACTATGACTACTTTTGCGGCATTCTCGCGCCGGAGATGAACGACGGCGATCTCATCTCAGCTGCCCAGCTCGCCAACCGCCTGGCGCAGCGTGCGGCGGGAAGCGAGGACTTTGTCTTGATAGATGTGCGCCAACCTGTGGAATTTGAGATCGGGCGGATCCCCGGCTCCGTGTTGATTCCCCTGGCCGGAATCAAGGATGGCTCAGCGCTGGAGCAGATCCCGTGCGGAGTGCCGCTGGTGCTGCACTGCAAGGCCGGCAGCCGATCGGCCCAGGCGTTGGCAAGCCTGCGCGAGGCGGGATATGCGGACGTGGTGCACCTGGACGGCGGCATGGATGCATGGCTGGCTAGCGACAAACGCGGCGCACAGGAGTAAATTGCGCTCAAGGAGTTAGATCAGAAATAGGCCCGTTCATTGGATGAGGGCCTGCACTCAAGGAAGAGGCACGCCATGAGTCGTGTGGAAAAACTGCACACACCCCAGGAGCCCATCGGTTCCGGCTTTGGCCATGACAGCACGGCCGCTGCGGTGCTGGAGGGCATGGATCTATCCGGCTGTGAAGCCGTGGTGACTGGTGGTTACTCAGGTCTGGGGTTGGAGACTGTCCGTGCCCTGGCTGGGGCAGGGGTGGCTGTCACTGTGCCGGCACGCCGTGCAGATCATGCACGGAAAGTCCTAGCGGCCGCCGATCTTGGCGGCGTGCAGGTCTACCCGATGGATCTGGGGGACCAGAATAGTGTCAAAAGTTTCGCCAAGGAGTATTTGAAGTCCGGGGCCGGGCTGGACATATTGATCAACAATGCAGCCATCATGGCCTGCCCCGAAACACGTGTTGGGCCGGGGTGGGAGGCCCAGTTCGCCACCAACCACCTGGGCCATTTCACCCTGAGCAACGAGTTGTGGCCCCTGCTGGCCGACGGCGGCGCACGGGTGGTGTCACTGACCTCCACGGGGCACAAAATTTCCGGAATCCACTTTGACGACCCCCAATTCACCACTGACTACGACAAATGGGAGGCGTACGGGCAGGCAAAAACTGCCAACAGTTTGTTTGCTGTTGAGCTGGACAAGCGCGGAGTGGACCACGGCGTGCGGGCGTTTGCGGTGCATCCGGGCGGCATCATGACTGAACTGCAACGCCACCTCACACGCGAGGAAATGGTGGCCGCCGGCTGGATGAATGATGAAGGCGTTGTGCGGGAGGGTTTCAAGACGCCGGAACAAGGTGCCGCAACGTCTATTTGGGCCGCCACCTCCCCGCTGCTGGACGGCAAGGGCGGAGTGTATTGCGAGGACTGCGACATTGCCCGGCCCACGGATCCGGAGTCGCCGCTGGCGCGTTTCATGGGAGTCGACGCCCACGCCGTCGACCCGGACGGCGCCGCCAGGTTGTGGGAGCTCTCAGCCCGGCTGACAGGAGTAAATGCCCTGGGGTAGCCGCATCTTCCTTTTCAACTGGCCCGCAGAAAACGCCGAAAATATGCGATATCTTTAGTCGCGCGGGCGCTGCCCATCATGTAGTTCACAGGGCTTTGGTGCTCTGGTTGCTTCGTTGTGGATGGGTTGGCGTGTTGTCCGTCCACGAGGCAGCTGACGGGAACAGCGATGCGAGTATCGAAAGTATTGGATCCGGCGAGCAATGCGGTGTCGTACACAGTGGTAGGTGTGAACGGTGTTGTGGAACCGGCAGGGCGGCATCTTTGGTATTTGACCGAGACTGAGCGGTCGCCAAACACGATCAAGGCTCACGCTCACGATTTGAAGGACTGGTTCGTCTTCCTGGACGAGTTGGTGCTCGATTGGCAGGTGGTGAAGCTTGACGACGTTGGGTCGGTAAAAAGGGGCAACGTCGTCGTTTCAATCAACCAAACAACTAACCGTGATCTGGTGCTTGGCAGACCCTTTTCATGGGTCCCTCCTGAGACATGAAATCCGGGGTTGTTGCGTTCACGTTGCGTCAATCCACAAGGCGGGATCTGGTGTGGGCATGCATGGAACGCTGTTGGTAACCGATTTCGATCATTTGTGGAAAACGGCGGAACCCGGCATGGTCAGCGCAGGCGCGGTTTCCGGCAACGTACAGGCCCGGACTTGTTAAGACAGTCCGTTGCCGTCTAAAAACTGCACCCGCCTCCAGTTGAGTAGCTGCGGCTTGTGGAAAAGAAATCTTGCGGTGTATGGAATTCCGGCCGACTTTTCCTTGAATTCGCGCACAAGCCACTTCGCGCCGCTATCCAGGTTGGCGGCACTCCTCGGTTACCCTTGGCTCATGCGCCCCGCGAGTACTCCACCTTCTGGTCCCGCACCACGACACAAGCCAAAACCCCGGCGTGCCGGTGCGTCGGCACGCCGGGGTGGCCGCATCGCCAGCCTGCTGGATTCGGCGCGTTCGCAATTGTGGCCCACGCCACTTACGGCAATCATTGTCGCCGTTGCGGCCGGACAGCTCTTGCCCTACCTGGATCTGGAAGTTCAGGACAAGGTCCAGCCCATGGTCTCCGCTTGGATCTTCGGCGGCGGGCCGACTGCGGCAAGCAATCTGCTGCAGACCATTGCAGGAGCCATGATTACGGTCACCGCATTGACCTTCTCGCTCACCGTGGTGACCTTGCAGCTGGCCAGCAGTCAGTTCTCCCCACGCCTGCTGCGGACGTTCACGCGTGACAGGTTCGTGCACGGTACGCTTGCCCTTTTTTTGGCCACCTTCGCATTCGCACTTACCGTCCTGCGCAGCATCCGGGTCTCCTCGGCCATCAACGAGGGGTTCGTCCCCAAGATCTCCATTAGCGTGGCATTTTTGCTGGCCGTGGCCAGCGTGCTGGCGCTGGTCGGCTTCCTGTCCCATCTGGCACGGCAAATACGTGTGGAGAGCATGCTCAGGACGGTTATTGACGAGGCTGAAACCTCGCTTGGACGCATCTTTCCCGATGGCGAGAAACCAGACGCACTACCTGCAGAGTCCGTATTCAGGTGCGGCCCCGGATTCAGGCCCGTCGAAAGCACGTCTTCTGGATTCCTGCTCACCGTGGACAGCGCAGCAGTCTGCGCCGCCGCGGCAGAGGCCGGTGCGGTTGTCGTGTTCGAGGCGGCACCAGGTGATTCCCTGGTCCGCGGAGTGCCTTTCGCCCGTGCAGGCTCCGCTGCTGGCGGCCGGCTGGACAACGAGGCATTCGCGGGCCTTTCCCATGCCGTGGTCGAAAGTATCGGCATCGGGTTCGAACGCACCTCTGTACAAGACGCGACCCTCGGTCTGCAGCAATTGTTGGATATCGCCTGCCGGGCACTCTCCCCCGGCATCAATGACGGAACCACCGCGGTGCACGCCATAGGACACATCTCCTCGTTGCTGTGCGGACTAGCCGACCGCTCCACTGGTTCCTACCTGGTCCGGGACGACGACGGGACGGCCCACGTGCTTGTCAAACGCCCGGAGCTTACTGACATGCTCGATATCGCCATGAGCCAGTTGCTGCGATACGCCATGGGCGACCCCCGGGCAGCCGAACGCACCATCAAGATGCTTCGGGAGCTGGCTTGGGTCGACCCTGCGGGCATGCTCGACGAACCGCTGGAAGTCCACAGCCGGCGGTCAGCTCAGGCGCTGCTGGAAAGCCCGCTCAACGAAGCTGAAACCGGAAGGCTTCTGGCCCTCTTGGATACGGAACGCCCGAGCACGTAGCCTTCCCTCCCAAGATCTCGGTGAACGGACTCCGCAGTCATCGGCATGACCCGCTGGATGGCCTGAACTGACCGGCGATACCGAGTGCCGCCATGGTCCGCGCATGTGACGTGAAGTGCAAATCCGCAGTGGCCTCATTCACCTTGACAAATTCCGCTAGCCCGACGCGGGAACCTTGTGCGTGAAACCTTGCTGGGCAGCATGGTTTCGTATTTTTATGGTTGAATTCAGGGCGCAAGCTGTAGCGCCAGGTGAACCTGGAGGAGGAAGTGGATAGAGACAGTTCGCGCCTGCTCGCCACCAGAAATGGGGTGCGCTACTTTGCAGTGGAGAGCGATGATGCCAGAACTATCTGCTTGGCCGTTGTTCCCCCAGATCAGGACCCCGAATGGCAGGTTGGGTGCAGCGAAGCGAGACGAAGCGGTGAAATAGTTAATTTGTCGTCATCAATAAATCAGCTATCAACGATTCTCTTAGCCGACGACTCCGATACGGGAAAACTTGAACCGAGCTGGACGAAGATCGCGGACAACGTTCTCGTCTCCGACCCTTAGGAAATCACCAGAAGGGGTGCTTGTTCACAACTTGGGCGGCAGGGACGCGATCGTGCCCGTAGCCGGAACCCTTCGTGGTCGATCTGGTTTGGGCGGAACAGGCCGTTGGTGTCAAGGGGCTGCGAATCTTCATACAGGTAGGCCAGGAAATCGTGAGGCACACAAAGGTAATGATGCAAGCGAGAAAGGCAGCTCCATTGCCACTGAAACTCTGAACCAGCAGGTACAGGAGTGCCAAGGCGATGGCTAGGATGCCGATGATCCTGGTAGCTTTCCCGTTTCCGGGGCCTTCAGGAGCCCTGCCGAGAAGTGCGGCAATGAACAAGGTCAGCTGTCCAGCAAACACGGAGCTACATAACAGGTTTAGAGCCGTTGGGTCGGCACAATGGCGGGATGAGGCTACTCACACCGCTGTTGGGTCCTTGGGCTTGTTTCAGGACTCCCAGACTTGCTGCGTTTCTACCGCTTTCTCTAACTATTGCTGCAGTATCACCTCGATGACCGGTCAAGGAATCGTCACGCAATAAAGCGAGAGGATAAGGATCAGGCAGGACCTTGCCAGCGGAAGCCGCCGAGCCGTCCACCGGGGAAGATCAACGGCTCTCCGCCGGACGCACTCATCGCCATGACGTCGGCGATGACCAGCCAGTGGTCGCCGCCGTCGATTTCTCGGTTAATGGTGCAGTGGATCCATCCCAGCGCCCGGTCAATCTGCGGGGTGCGCTGGGCAGAAAAGCTCCAGTCGAGCCCGGCGAATTTGTCGTCCTCCTTCCGGGATAGTGCTTCTAAAACAGCCTGTTGTCCTTCCGCCAACAGGCTGACCGTGAATTTTCCGGTCCGAGAGATTTTCTGCCAGCTTGAAGAGGAACGGTTCACGCTGAACGTGATCAGCGCGGGTTCCAGCGAAAGCGACGCTAACGTGCCGACCACCAGCCCGCAGGGTTCTCCGGTGTCCGAATCAAGGGAAGAGACAGCGGCAACTCCGGTGGGATGATGCCGCATGACCTCGCGGTACCGGTCGGGATGGATCGCCGCGGGTTCGGTGTTTGTGGTTGCCGGCAACGGCGGTGCACCTTTCATCAGGGGGTTGTTGGCGTCGCTACAGCATGCTGGGAATGCGACTTTCTGCTATTTTTCTGTTCATCAGTTTCGGAACCGGTGAGGGGCACGTTAGGCCGTCGGCATGCTGTAGTGGTCCGCGAGCAATTCCAAGGTGTGGGCCTGGGCGCGGCGGGAATACCCGGACACCACCAGCATCACTTCATCGACACCCGTCTGGCGCTGGAGGTCCTCAAGACCCGCTGCCACCCCGGCAGCTGTTCCATGAAGTGTTCGATCGGTGTATTCCTCAATGACCGCTCGCTCCTGCGCGTTTGCTTGGAAAGCTTGGACTTCCTCGGGAGGCAGCAGCGCGAAGGACTTGCGCTGGAACATGCGCAGCATGGCCATGGCCGTGGAAGTCGACTGCCGGCGGGCCTCGGCGGGATCTTCATCAGCAATGACGCCGACGCTCACCAGGCTGTACGGTTCCTGTAGAAATTCGGAGGGACGGAAGTTCTCGCGGTAAATCCGCATGGCATTCAGGACGTCGGCACTGCCGAACTGCAGGGCAAAGGCATAGGGCCGGCCAAGGCGCGCTGCTACCTGTGCTGAGTAGACCGAGGAGCCGAGGATCCAGATGTTGGCGGTCATATCGGGTCGCGGAATCCGGTTCTGTTCGGCCTGCCAGGGGCCGGGAACGGCATGGACGCCTGCGTAGGGGTGGTGTTGGGGAAAGTCGTTGGCCAGGAATCCGAGAAGTTCTGCTATCTGCTCGGGGAATTCTTCGTTGCCGGTGGCATTGCGGCGAAGGGCCGCTGCCGTGGCGCCGTCGGTGCCAGGGGCCCGGCCCAAGCCGAGGTCGATGCGTCCGGGGGCCAGGGCGTCCAGCATGCCAACCTGTTCGGCAACGACCAGCGGGGCGTGGTTGGGCAGCATGATTCCGCCCGCGCCGAGCCGAATGCGTTCGGTTTCACCGGTGAGCCGAGCCGCCATGAGCAGCGGGGAAGGGATGGCGGCACCGGGCATGGCATGATGCTCAGACATCCAGAAACGCTCGAAACCGCGGCGGTCGGCCAGCTTTGCCAGCAAGATGATTTCGTCGTACGTCTCGTTGACCGAATGGCCGACACCGGTGAAGGCGTTGTCCAGGACCGAGAGGACGAAGGGTGCGGTGCCGGAAGGATTGGAACGGGTGGAGTGATTCATGAACTGCCTCGCATATCACGGTATAAGTTATTTTTTAGCGTGACATTCACTCTAGGCGCTACTCACGGCAAAGCGCAACTGATACCGTGAGTACTATGACAAACGTCCCACTCCCTCCTGCTCCGGGAACAGCCGAGCACATCTGCCTGGCGTTGGCCAACAGCATCGTCACCCTCCCGGGCGGCCTGCTGGTAGACGAGCTCAAGAGTCCCGAAGACGCCACGACCTGGCTTATCGGACACCAGCTCGCTCCGGAAGGCACTGGTTTGCTCTTGTACTGTCAGTTACAACTTGCGGGTCTGAGGGAGCATCTCCGGGAAGTTCTCCGGGCCCATATTGAAGGGACGGTGCCGGCGCCGGAAGCTTTGGAGGGGCTCAATCACGCCTTGACGGCAGTACCCAGTGCGGCGCTGCTGCACTATTCCCCGGAAGTAGGACTCCGGCGAGGACATGGCCACCCCCTCACTCAGATCGTCGATCACGCCATGGCCCAAATTGCCGAGGATGCTGCTGGTTTATTGACGGGGCCAGAGGCCCCGCGCATCGCGATCTGTGCTGCCGCACCGTGCGACCGGTTTATGGTCCGCACGCACGCACGGCGGCAGTGGTGCTCCGAACGGTGCGGTGCCAGGCAACGCGCCAACCGGTCCTATGCCCGCAAGCTGGAGAAGTCCGCAGGATAGCTATCTCACTCCTGCAGAAGGAGCAGGCTCAGCGGCTGGTGAAACGGTTCCGATACGAGGTCGGTGTGGTGGCGTAGGCGGCGATGAAGTTCTGCCGAAAGGTCACCGCGCTTCCGAAGCCGCAGGATTCTCCAATGCGGGTGATGCTCCACGTGGTGGTTTCCAGCAGTTGGCGGGCATCATCAAGCCGCCTGCCCAGCACCCACCGCGCCGGGGAAAGGCCGGTGATTTCCTTGAACCTGCGGGTGAAGTTGCGCTTACTCATGGTGGCATGGGCTGCCATGGCCTCAACTTGGAGGTCTTGGTCCAGGTTCGCCAACGCCCACTGAATGGTCTTGCCCAGCGGGCCATCGAGTTCGGGGTCTTGCAATGGACGTGAAATATATTGTGCCTGGTCGCCTTCACGGTGCGGGGCAACCACGATATGGCGGGCAAGGGATGCGGCAGCCGCTGATCCCAAGTGTGTACGCACAATATGCAGGCAAGCATCCAAAGCGGAAGCGGTGCCGGCCGAGGTGAGCACATCGCCGTGGTCGATGTAGAGGGCGGATTCATCGAATTCCACGGCGGGAAGCTTTAGCGCCATGTCCCGAGCCGCGGCCCAGTGGGTCACAGCCATGCGGCCGTCAATCACTCCGCTGCGAGCCACTGGATACGCGCCCAGACACAGGCCAACGATGATGATTCCCCTGTCATGGGATTGCCGTACGAGGCGAAGGAGTTCCTCGGAAGGATCGGAGAGGCTCGAAAGCCAGGTCGGGAACAACAACACGTCTGCATCGTGGACGGTGTCCGGTCCGAAGACCTCACCAATCACATAGCCTTCAGCGCTGCGCACCGGACGTCCACTTTCCGTGAACACCCGGGCATCCCAATTATCGGCCAACCCCAACCGGGTCACCTCCCCGAAAACCAGCAGCGGGGTCGCCAAGTGGAACAGGGACATTCCATCGAAAGCGTGAATGGCAATCTTCATGTGTCCCATTTTCATCGAAAGTGTGCATATATGCCACTCACCCTATCGGGAAGGCTGCTGCCAAGCTGGAGACACCAACAAAAACCACCCTTCGAATCGGAGCACCACCATGGCTGAATTACGCCGCGCACTTGTCATCATCGATGTGCAGAACGATTACTTTACCCCCGGGGGTCCACTGGAAATCCAGTACCCAGACCGCCTTGAATCCCTGGGCAACATTACCCGCGCCATTGACCTTGCCGAGAAAAACGGGATGCCCATCGTATCGGTGCAGCACCAGTACCCGGCCGGGGCGCCGGTGTTCGCTGAGGGCTCGGAGGGATGGAAACTGCACCCGGAGATCGCCTCCCGCCGCAAGGACTCATGGAAGCACCTTGTCAAAAGCTATGCCAGTGTTTTTGCCGGCACCGACTTCGAGGCCTGGCTGCGGGACAACGATGTCCAGGCCATTACCTTGGTCGGCTACATGACCAACAACTGCGACCTCGCCACCGCAGCTGCGGCCGAACCACTGGGCATCGCCGTCGAGGTCCTCTCCGATGCTTCCGGTGTGATTCACTTGGCCAACGAGGCAGGTCAGGTCGGGGCACAACAGCTGCACGAGACCCTGATGGTGTTGTTGCACTCCAACTTTGCCGCCGTGGCCACCACCGATGACTGGGCGGCTGCCGTCGCCGCCGGAACCACACTGCCCAAGAGTGACCTTGGCGCCTCAGCCGTTTACGGACAGCAGGCATTCCAGGCTGTCGCCTAACTCCCGTCTTTGCTTCCGCGTCGAAGCCCCGCATTAAACAACCCGAGGGCTGCAATCGGTCGTTTCGATTGCAGCCCTCGGCATTGTCTGGGACAAGAGGAGAACTCCGCATGCACGACCGTCACGATGGAACTTGCCTGCGTGCCGCGCCCCCCAAATAGGAAACGATTCACAGCTTGTGCCGCGGTGTCTAAGGTCGAGAACCACTCCGAACCGATGCGCGCCGGAGATGGTGGCGAGCCGTCAGCAATGACGAAAATGGCACCTGGCATTCCGGGCGGGGATACATCCGGTGACGCGAAAGGGATTGCAGATTATGATCAGCCGCGTTATTTGGCGGGGTGATCGAGGTGGCGTCCCCGGTCCAACGGTGCATTGCTCGTGGCAGCCGCAGTTCAGTACGGCACGCCACTTATCGATACCAGGATAGTGCCATGTACCACTGTGATTCACAGGCTCTCGGTGCGGGGGAGTGGCAGGTACCTGTCTTGTCAAAGGTTCCCTTGATGGGACCAGCTACCGAGGCCTCTCGGCCCGAAGCCCCCGGCCTTGAATCGCAGCGGTATCTGGCGTTGCCCTGTTGGGGATATGCGCCAGCAGGCGCGGTTCGGCAATCCCTGGGCGGGCGCTGGCAGTTTGGTGTTTACCGTTAGCGGTGGTGCCGGAAATTCCTGCTCATCACCAGTTGGTGATGAGTGTCCGGTGTCCGGCGTGAGTACTTGGAAGTTGTCCTTTTGCGTTGCTGCCATTCACGGGGCATGTCGACCGCGGGGTCTCGGGGCCGGTATCCCAATCCTAGGAGTCGCTAAGGAGCCGGCCCCACTGGGGTGCAAGAAGCGGCGCTTTGGCGAGTTTTAGGCAGTGCCATAGCGTGACGGCCACCGAATCCAGCACTGGTACACCGGTCCGCTCCTCGATTTCGGCGGCAATGGTGGCCCCGTACAGGTTGGTGCAGAGATACACGATGGCGTCTGACCCGGACGCTGCCATTTCCAGGGAGCCCGGCCGCATTTCATCCGTTGTGACGCGAGCGAATGATTCGTTGTCGCTCAGACCCAAGGCATGATCGTCCAGGGTGGTGATGCCGTTTCCGGCGTAGGCGTTGATGATCTTGTTGTTTACATCCTGGGTGTACGGGGTGAACAGGGAGATATTTTTTGTGCCGAAGGACGCGAACGCATCCATGTACGCCAATGTCGAGGTGGTTGCCGGTATCCCGGTTGCGTCCTGGATCTGAGACACCAGCTCGCGGTCATGTTCAACTCCCAGCCACGAACCCGATGTCCCGTTCCAGGCAATGACGTCGACGTCGGACGTCGCCAGCAGGCGGGCCGCGTCACGCATCACTTCGGCGTCGAATTGTTTGTCCGAGGAGTCGTCAAGGGCTATCCGGGTGACGGGGATGCGGGTGAAGTGGATGGTGACGTCTTGGCGATCGCCGAGGATACGGTAGCTTTGCGGCTCAAGGCAGGTGTTTGAGGACGGCACGATCATGCCGATGCGGGTGGCTCGTGGTGTGGATGACATGACTGCTCCTAGGCGTTTGAGAGGACGGAAGCGCCCTCTGCGGTGTTCTGGTGGTTGTGGAAGCCATTGCGGGCGATGAACTTTCCAACGGGGCCGGGATCATGAAAAATGCCGTCGCTGACCACGACGCGCCCTGCGGAAATAACTGTGGAGGGCCATCCTGAGAGCTTTTGGCCGTCGAAGGGGGAGAAATCGGTCCCCATGTGCAGTTGTTCGCCGTCGACGGTACGTTTCTGGCTGGGGTCGAAGATGACCATGTCGGCGTCGTAGCCTTCAGCGATAATCCCCTTGCCTGGAATGGCGTTAATCCGGGCGGGACCGGCCGCGAAGACCTCCACGAAGTCCTCCAGACGGGTGCCCGGCAGCTCCATCATGGCCGTATAGGTGACGGGCATCCTGGTTTCCACGCCCGGCAGGCCGTGCGGCATGGTGCGGACATCGTCAGTGCGCTCCCGTTTCTGGGACAGGTCATAGCAGGAGTGGTCCGAGGCCACGGTATGGATCGCACCCGCGGCCAGACGATCCCGCAGGGCTGCCACGGTCTTGGCGCTGCGCATGGGCGGGCAGCAGGCGAACCACTCGGGGAAATTGGACCCGTATACGCTTTCATCCAGGGTCAAGTAGTGCGGGCAGGTCTCTGAGAACGCTTCGTGCCCGCGAAGCCGGGCAGCGGTGACCAGATCGACGGCGCCTGGGGTTGTTTGGTGGACAAAATAGACTGGCGCCCCGGTGTATTCGGCCATGGCGAGGATTTCTTTGACGGAAATTTCCTCGGCCAGCTCCGGGCGGGTCTTGTGCAGGTGTTCGATGCCGATGGTGCCCGCAGCGGCGTGCTGTTCGGTGCAGTCAACGATGATCGGATCGTGTTCGGCGTGAATGTAGGCCAGCCCGTCCAAGCGCACCATTTCGCGCATCACTTTGAGGATGGTGTCACCGTCCGCCATGGTGCTGCCGCGGTTGGTGGTGTACAACTTGACCGAGCGGATGCCCTCGGCGGCCATTTGTTCGAGCTGCCACGGAACTGTTTCGTCCCAGGCGACCACGGAACCGTGAAGTGCCACATCGCAGCGTGACGCGGCTGCCAGCTGGCGTTTTTTGCGGACGGCCTCGAGCGGGGTTTCGGTGGCATCGCGGGGTATGCCGAAGTCAACGATGGTGGTTGTTCCACCCCATAAGGCCGCCGTCGACGTCGTCTGATAGTCATCCAGGGTGGCGAAAGGACCTGTGACCTGGGCTACGTGACAGTGTCCGTCGACTCCTCCAGGGATGACCAGATGACCTGTCGCGTCAATGGTGTGCACCGCTTCAGGTGTAGGCTGCCCAGCATCAATCAGCTGTTCAATTTTTCCGCCCCGCACCACCACGTGCACCTGGCGCCGCCCCGTGGCATTGACGATGGTCGCGTTGGTAATGATGAGCTCTGGCATGTTTGACATGGCCATTCCTAACGAGTCGCGGCAACTGCCTGTGCCGACTGCGCGTCGGCCAGGGCTGCATTGAGAGCGGTGGAGAGCCCTTTGCGGCCCTTGCTGGGAGGTGGTGCGAACGATCCGGAGCGGTGGGGTCCGGATGCCAGCCCCACCACAGCCTCTGTCATGCGGATGCCGGCCGAGATGCCGTCCACCACGGGGACGGGGATTTGCCCTGTGAGTTCCCGGGCGAGCCCGGCCAAGGGTGCTCCGGCGAGGATGACGACGTCGGCCCCGTCCTCCGCGACGGCCTGTTGGCTCAACGCCAGGAGCGTGTCCTTGAAATCTGCTTGCACGGAGCCGATCCCATTAAGTGTTTCGTTGATGGACCGGATGGAGACCAGGCGGCTACCCAGCCCGAAGTTGTTCACACAGTCCTGGTACCAGGCCTTTATGCGGTCCGAAATGGCAATGATGGCGAATCGCTGGCCCTGCAGGGCTGCGGCGCACAGTGCGGCTTCGGTGATCCCGATGACGGGCACTCCGGCAAGTTCCTTGAGCGCTGGCATGCCCGGGTCGCCGAACGCGGCCACCACCACGCCGTCAATCCGTCCTGAGTCAGGGCCAGCGCAATGTTCCGCGATGATCTCCGCGACCGCCCCTGCGGCGATGAGCGACTCGAAGCGTGTCTCAATGTATTCGACGCCGTACCCGGCGGTCCGGACGACGATGTCAGTGCTGGGGGAAGCCGAGCGCAGGGCTTCGGCCTGGATGAGGGCAGTGACGTCTTCACTGATGTTGGGGTTGATGACAAGGAGTTTCATGGTGTCCTTCGTTCAGGGGCAAACCGTGGGAGTTATGGAAGTTTGGTGTCCGCTGGGAACTGTTCGCGGTACTTGCCGATGTGGGAGGTCGATTGGGCGGCTGCACGTTCGGGATCCCCACTGGCGATCGCATGGTAGAGGGACCGGTGTTCTTGGAGCAGTTCCGGCAGGTCGCTGACATGCCGGAAAAGCCAATGCATTCGCCCTTGCAGTGGTTCCAGGGCGGCGCGCAGAAAATCGTTGTCCGCGATGCGTGTGATCGCATCATGGAATTCGCTGTTGGCCCGGTGGGCTTCAACGAGGGAACCCTTGGCGAGAAACTCTTCCGCGGCGCTCAGCAGCTTGTCGAGCATCTGGAGGTCTTCGCTGCTCGCCCGTGTGGCGGCCAGCCTGCAGGCCAGGACCTCCAGGGAATTGCGAACGTCAAAGAGGTCGGCGACGTCCTTGGTGCTCAGCGCACTGACCTCGGCGCCCCTGCCGCTGCGGTCGCTGATGACGCCTTCTTGGCGCAGCATGCGCAAGGCTTCACGGACTGGGAGCCGGGAGACATGGAATTCTGCGGCCAGGTCACGTTCCACCAGGCGCGTCCCGGGAGCATAGTGCCCTTCAAATATTCTTGCCCGAATGGTGTCGCGGACGGTTTCCCGTAGGGGTCGGACTTTTTCGCGGGTGTCCTGCGATCCGTGCATGATTGCTCCATTCTGGTTCGGGTGAAGGGATGTGCTCCCGGAACGCGCCGAGAGGGTGTCCTGAGGTTTCCGCCAGGCTAAACGGGCAGTCTCTTGTTGTAGTTTAGGACGGGGACCGAGGTGCCCATGATGACGGCGGCGCCAACGAAATACAGCAAAGCCCAGGTGTAAGAGCCCGTTGCCCCGACAATGAAGCCCACGGCAATCGGGGTGACAAAACCGGAGATGTTGCCGCTAAGGTTCATGGCACCGCCCAGGACGCCGGCGTTTGTACGGCCGCCAAGGATTGCGGGGATGCTCCAGAACAGTCCCACCCAGCGAAGGAAGAACATGACCACCGAAAGGAGGACTACCGCCGTCGTCGGGTCCGAAACAATGGTGACGCCAATCAGGCCGGCAACCACCACGGTGCTGGAGATGCCCAGCAGGGTGCGCATCACCAGGTTGGCCGATGCCCCCGATTCGCGCCATTTGTCTGCAAGGGTGCCGCCAATGATTTCGCCCACGAATCCGGCGCCGAAGATCACAAACGTGGACCAGCCGATCGTTTTCAGGTCGAATCCCTTGTCCTGTGACAGGTACAGAGGTCCCCATGTGAGCAGGCCGTAGAAGACGCCGTTGAAGCCGAGCCACCCGAGGCACATGGCCCAAAAGGAACGGAATTTCAGGTAGGGGAGCAGCCCTCGCTTGCCTGTGCTGCCGGCCAGCTCAGCTTCGGCGTCCTCCTCAGCGTGTGAGGCTTCGATGTAGTCGGCCTCGGCATCATTGACGGCCCGGTGGTCGCGGGGATTGTCCCGTACGTACCACCAGATAACAAAGCCCATAACGACCGTGGCCGCACCGGCGATGAAGAACGAGTAGCGCCAGCTACCGGTGGAGGCAATGAGCCAGGTGATAAGGATGGCCCCAACACCTGCGCCGAGCGGGGCGCCGGCATCAAGAATGGTTGCACCCCGGCCGCGTTCCTTCTTGTGCATCCAGATGGCGTTGAGTTTTCCGCCAGCCGGCATCACGCCGGCCTCGGTAACGCCGATGCCCAGCCGGGCAATGAACATGCTCATGAAGCCGCCCGCCAGGCCGGATGCGGCTGTCGCAGCACCCCACCCAACACATGAGGCCGTGATGACTTTGCGTGGGCCGAACTTGTCAATCAACCAGCCCGCAGGGATTTGCATGAGGGCATAGGTCCAGAAGAAGGCCGAAAGTAGGAGCCCGATGAGCTCAGGCGGGAGATTGAACTCTTTTTGGATGATGGGGAGGGCGACGGAGATGGATCCTCGGTCGATGTAGTTGACGGCGACGACTACCAAGAGCAAGACGAACAGTTTCCAGCGGACCTTGGTGCGACGTTGCACGTTGTCCTTGCCGGGCTGGTCGTCCTTGACCGTGGTAGCTGCTGCGACCGCTTCAGTACTGGGGAGAGACATGGCTGCTCCTTTACATGGAAGGTGAGGGGAGTTGGTGCTGGACTGCCAAGTTCCACAGCCGTCGTTATCTGGGCCCATTGGACGGCTGGCCGGGGTGATGCAGATGGACTTCTAACAGTGCCTTGAAGAAACTTTGTTTGGGATCCCAAATTGGGATCCCAAGAACAAATTTATGGGTGTTCTGGGCCACAGTCAATAATGTCGGTGGGCTAAAAAGAGAGCCCAACGATGCCAACTGAGCTCGCTGAAGGTCAGATAGGGGACTCCATAGAAGCTGTGGCCCGGCCCGCGCCTCAAATTATCCGGACCCCATTTCGGCAAATTGACCATGCAGGTCGCCCGTGTGCTGGAGGTGGATCCATGCCATATGGACCACGAAACTCCAAACCTTCGCCAGGGATCGAACCGACCAGCCATAGGGCACCCCGCAGTTAGTGCCCTCATCAGCGTGATCATCCGATGGGCTCGAAACAAACAGCGATAGGACCCCCTAGTACGGCGAGGGAATTGCGTTGAGACTGGGGAAACGCCTAGCGCATAAGCACAGCTATTTGGGAGTCCCAGCAAAGAATGAGCACCACCGCGGGTACGGGGCATTCTATGACGCGATGAATTGCGGACGGATCGACCTCGACGGGCTCAGGGCCCGCATCGGTGCGGTGCCCGTGGCCAAGATGCCCGTTTCCGGCGGCCGGGTGAGGTTTCGTGCTGGCGGTGGACGTGTCGAACTGACTGCGCCCGGACGCCGCGTGCAGCCCCGAACGCGCCTTCTGTCACACCTACGCCCGCAACGGGCAGGCACAAATGGTCCCTGGCTGGCCCTACTCCTTCGTTGCCGCCCTGGAACCGGGTGCAACTTCATGGACCGCGTTGCTTGACGTGGTCCGGCTGCGTTCCGGGGACGACGCCACCCTGGCGGCGGCCACCCAGCTGCGCGAGGTGGCGTGACCGGCTCATCGTCACCGGGCAGCAACAGGCCTGGCGACCCCGAGATCCTGGTGGTCATGGATGCCGGCCATGACGTGACCAGGATTGCCTGGCTGCGGCGGGACCTGCCGGTGGTCCTGATAGCCCGGGTGCGTTCGGACCGGGTGTTCTACGCCCCGGCCGGTGCCCGCCGCGGCCCGACCATGGGCCGGGCGCCACGGCACGGGGCCAAGTTGGTGTTGGGGGACCCGGCAACCCATCCGGCCCCGGCGTGCGCCACGGAGCATGAACTGGACCGCCACGGCTTGGTCCGTGCGAACACGTTCGAGCACATGCACCCCAAGCTCGAATCCCGCGGCGGGTTCAAGGACCACCAAGGTCCACTGCCGTTGATCGAGGGCACCGTGATCAGGTTCAAGGTCGAGCACCTGCCGGGAAGCCAAACCCCCAAGCCCTTATGGTTGTGGGACTCCAAGCCGGTTCCCGATGTCGGTCGGGAGATGGATCATTGGTGGTCGATGTGCGTTCGCCGCTTCGATCTGGAGCACACCTTCGAACTTCCTGAAACAAGGCCTGGGCTGGACCCGGCCCCACCTGCGCGAACCCGCCGCGGCCGATCGCTGGACCTGGATCGTGCTGGCCGCCCACATGTTGCTGCGCCTAGTACGGCCGATGGCCGTTGAGTGCCGCTTGCCGTGGCAACAGCCAACACTCACACCTGCCCGGGTGCGGGCGACCTATTGCCGCGCCTGCCAGAACACGGCACATCCGGCCAACCCGGCGTTAGCTTCCACGGCCGGCCCGGGACGCC
>JBDTQM010000060.1:0-19775 GCA_039932175.1 Specibacter sp. | reverse complement strand
GTACCGCGACATGCAGGCATTCGCCATGTTCGCCTCCGATTTGGATGCCGCCACCAAGCAGCAGCTGACCCGTGGTGCGCGTTTGATGGAACTGCTCAAGCAGGGTCAGTACGCTCCGTTCCCGGTTGAGAACCAGGTTGTTTCAATCTGGATGGGCACCAACGGATACCTGGACAACGTCCCGGTGGAGGATGTCCTCCGCTTCGAGACCGAGTTCCTTGACTACCTGCGTCACCGCACGTCGATCCTGACCACGTTGGCTGAAACCAACCTGCTGGAACCCTCGACTGTTGACGCGCTCAAGTCCAACATTGACGCCTTCAAGAAGGGCTTCTTCGCGGAGGGCGACGACCACTTGGTTGGCGCCGGCCACGAGGAGTTCGATGCGCTGTCAGCTAAGGACGTCGACCAGGAAAAGATCGTCAAGCAGAAACGCTGACACCATCATTGATTTGGGTTGTTGGCCCATAGCGGGCCAACAACCCAAACAAGGATAAGGAAAGGACAAACATGGGAGCCCAGATACGGGTTTACCGCCAGAAGATCTCATCGACCACGTCGATGCAGAAGATCTTCAAGGCGATGGAACTTATCGCTGCGTCCCGCATTGGAAAGGCACGTGTACGTGTCGCGGCGTCATTGCCGTACTCCAATGCGATTACCCGTGCCGTTTCTGCCGTTGCGTCCCAGTCCGAGGTCGACCACCCGCTGACAACCGAGCCGGATCAGATCCGCCGGGCCGCAGTATTGGTTATGACTTCCGACCGTGGTCTTGCCGGTTCCTACTCCGCCAGCGTTTTGAAGCAGGCAGAGCACCTCATCGAATTGCTGCATGGAGAAGGCAAGGACGTCTCGACCTATTTGGTCGGCCGCAAGGCACAGGCGTACTTCGACTTCCGTGGCCGCAATTACGCCAAGGTGTGGACCGGTGGAACTGACGCCCCGGAATTTGAAACTGCACGTGAACTGCGACAGGCCCTGCTTCAGGACTTCGCAACTGACTTCGAAGAGGGCGGCGTGGATGAAATCCACGTTGTTTACACCCAGTTCAAGTCAATGGTTGTTCAGGAGCCGACAGTAATTCGTTTGCTGCCGTTGGAAGTGGTTGAGGAAGAAGTTGAGTCCTCAGACGACCTCCTGCCGCTGTACGAGTTCGAGCCGCAGGCTGAAGACGTCCTGGACGCCTTGCTGCCGAGGTACATCGAATCACGCATCTTCTCTGCACTGTTGCAGGCTGCAGCTTCCGAGCTTGCCGCACGCCAGCGCGCCATGAAGACTGCCGGCGACAACGCCAGCGATCTGATCAAGAAGTACACGCGTCTTCGTAACAACGCCCGTCAGGCTGAGATTACGCAGGAGCTCTCCGAGATTGTTGCGGGCGCTGATGCGCTCAACGCGTCTTAGCAGCCCAATTCATACTTATTCAATGCCATCTACACAAGTGAAGTGAGAGAGATGACTGCCCAACTTAACGAGCAGGGAACCGCTGCGAAGGCCGGTGCCACAGGCCGCATTGCGCGCGTCATCGGCCCGGTTGTCGACGTCGAATTCCCGGCTGACGGCATTCCCGCCATTTACAATGCACTCACCACCGAGATCACTCTCAACGGTGAGACCAAGACCATCACCTTCGAAACCAGCCAGCACCTTGGAGACGGCCTCATTCGCGCCATCTCCCTGCAGGCCACCGACGGACTTGTCCGCGGTACCAGCGTGCAGGACTTGGGTGCCCCCATCACCGTGCCTGTTGGCGACGGCGTCAAGGGTCACATCTTCAACGTTTTGGGCGAACCCCTGGACGTGAAGGAATCGGAGCTGAACATCTCCGAGCGCTGGCCCATCCACCGCAAGCCCCCGGCATTTGCCAGCCTTGAAGGCTCCACGGAGATGCTCGAGACCGGCATCAAGTCCATTGACTTGCTCACCCCGTACATCAAGGGTGGAAAGATTGGACTGTTCGGTGGTGCCGGTGTCGGCAAGACCGTTTTGATCCAGGAAATGATCACCCGTGTGGCCCGCAACTTCGGTGGTACTTCGGTATTCGCCGGTGTTGGCGAACGTACGCGTGAAGGCAACGACCTTTGGGTTGAAATGGAAGAAGCCGGTGTTCTCAAGGACACCGCGCTGGTCTTCGGCCAGATGGATGAGCCGCCGGGAACGCGTCTGCGCGTTGCCCTGTCGGCACTGACCATGGCTGAGTACTTCCGCGACGTGCAGAACCAGGATGTGTTGCTCTTCATTGACAACATCTTCCGTTTCACACAGGCCGGTTCCGAAGTTTC
The DNA here is from genome assembly GCA_039932175.1 of Specibacter sp. Taxonomy (GTDB): domain Bacteria; phylum Actinomycetota; class Actinomycetes; order Actinomycetales; family Micrococcaceae; genus Specibacter. The sequence continues at coordinate 17,493 of JBDTQM010000060.1, read as the reverse complement.
CACACTGTTGGGCCGCATGCCTTCAGCCGTGGGTTACCAGCCCAACCTGGCCGATGAGATGGGTCTCCTCCAGGAGCGCATCACCTCGACCAAGGGTCACTCCATCACGTCCATGCAGGCCGTTTACGTGCCTGCTGATGACTACACGGACCCGGCCCCGGCCGCGACCTTCGCCCACTTGGATGCGACCACGGAACTTTCCCGTGAAATCGCTTCACGTGGTCTGTACCCGGCCATCGATCCGTTGACGTCCACGTCACGAATCCTTGACCCGCAGTACGTGGGCCAGGCTCACTACGACACGGCTGTCCGTGTCAAGCAGATCCTGCAGAAGAACAAGGAACTCCAGGACATCATCGCGATCCTCGGCATCGACGAGCTCGGTGAAGAGGACAAGATCGTTGTATCGCGTGCTCGCCGCATCCAGCAGTTCCTGTCACAGAACACCTACACGGCCAAGCAGTTCACGGGCGTCGAAGGCTCCACGGTTTCCATTGCGGACACCATTGAAGGCTTCACAGCGATTTGCGACGGTGACGTTGACCACATTGCCGAGCAGGCATTCTTCAACATCGGCGGCATGGATGATGTTGAGCGTCAGTGGGCTGCAATCCAGGAATCGACGAAGTAATCATGGCTAATCTCGAAGTTGAAATCGTAGCGGCTGACCACGCTGTATGGTCTGGCGCAGCGACCCTTGTCAAGGGGTTTACCAGCGAGGGCGAGATCGGGATTCTTCCCGGCCACTCCCCGTTGCTCGCGGTTTTGGCGCCGGGCCTGCTGGAGATCGCACCCGTGGACGGCAGCCGTTTCTCGGTTGACGTTGACGGCGGCTTCTTCTCCGTTGACAGCAACCGGGTCGTGATCGTTGCTGATGGTGCCCGTCTCCACGACGGTGCCGCAGCAAACGCAGGGATTCGCTAGCAATCAATTGATGAACCAACTAGGTTTTGCGTTCATCGTGCTGGCAGGAGTATTCCTGCTGGTTGTAACATCACTGTGTCTGTTCGGGGTGCGCCGCATTGTTTTGCGGCGCACCTGGGGCACAGTGGACGCCTCCATTTCCACAGCGAACAATCGCTGGGCAATGGGGGTTTGTCGTTACCAGGAGTCGGACCTTGAGTGGGTCCGGCTTCTGTCGTTAAGTCCGCTCCCGGCAAAGACCATGAAGCGCAACAAGATTGTGCTGCTTGGACGCCGTGAGCCCACCGAGACGGAGCTGACCCGCGTCCCGCCGGGCGCCGTCATCGTGATGCTCAGCTACGAGGGCGAGGATGTATTGCTGGCCATGAAGTTTGCCGCCTATGCGGGCCTTTCCTCCTGGCTTGAAGCCGGCCCCCAGCCCGGCCCCGGCCGCTGGCACTAATTTCCCCGGGCCTGTCTGCCGGCACCGGCAATCAGCGAATTCCCAGCCCCCTCACATAGCATTGCCTTGCGCCCCACCTTCCCGGGGCGCCTTCATGGAGCACGGTGGATCAGTGAATTTGTTGTCTGGGCTGAGCCTGCTCGATGGCCCGCTCCCTGTGCTTGCATGGTTCCTGGGCGCCGCGGCAGTGCTTTTTCTGGTGCTGCGACGCTCCCGGGCATGGTTGTTGTTCACGGCACTGGGCGCAGCGGCCGCGGTCCTGCTCAGCATGGCAGCCTGTTGGGCAGTGATCCATGTTTTCTACTGGTGGCCGGAGGACTTGCCGGCGGCAGTGGTCCTGAACGTCGCCCTGGTCTTGTGGGTCCTGGTTTTGGGAGGCACGACGGCGCTGGCAGGCTTGCGCCGTCGTGCCGGCACCCCAGCCTCCCGCATCTCCATGCCCCGGCGGGGGCTGGCGGTGCTGGCCACGGCAACCGTCCTTGCCGCCGTGGGCTTCGCGTTCAACGCAACCTTTGGCGAATTCCCCACCGTCAGCAGCCTGGTCAGCGCCGAGCCCGTGGCCGTCGCTGCCGCACTGCCCCGGGTTCATCGCGCGGCCGGGGCACGGTTCATGAATGCCCCCGTCAGCCGGGGCTGGAAGAACGCGGCGGGGCGGCCGTCCGCCGGGTCCGTGCTGTCAGTGCCCATACCAGGGACGTCCCTGGGCTTCGAGCCGCGGAACGCCCTGGTGTACCTGCCGCCGGCCTATGCGGCCCCGGCGCGGCCGGTTCTGCCTGTCCTCATCCTTGTCAGCGGGCAGCCGGGCTCGCCCGAATCATGGCTTCGCTCCACGGATCTGGTGCGCGAACTTGACGCCTTTGCCGCAGCGCACGGCGGTCTGGCCCCCATCGTGGTGGCTCCGGATCCCAACGGCAGCGACGGCGCAAACACCATGTGCATGAATTCGGCCGTGGCCCAGGCCGACACGTACATGTCCAGGGACGTCCCGGCCTGGATCAAGGCACACCTTGATGCCGACACCAACCCCGCCCATTGGGCCGTGGGCGGCTTTTCCTACGGCGGCACCTGTGCCCTGCAGCTGGTGACACGCCACCCGGGCGTCTTTCAATCGTTCATGGCCATTTCACCGGAGCGGGAGCCGGCTCTGGCTGCCAGCCGGTCCGTGACAGTCCAGCGCGCCTTTCACGGAGACACGGCCGCCTTTGACGCACAGCTGCCGTTGACGCTGCTGACGCGCAACGCGTATCCGCACGTCCGCGGCTGGTTTGCTGCAGGCGCATCGGATGCCCTGTATTCTGCGAATGTGAGGGTACTTGTTGCTGCTGCCCGGGGTGCGGGCATGAACGCCGAATCGGAATCGTTCCCGGGAGGGCATTCCTGGGCTGTGGCAAACGCTGCCCTGCCGCAGGGGCTGAACGTGCTCGCCGGCAGGCTGGGCCTGCAGTGAACCCTGCAATGCCGGCACTGACACCACGCCGCACGCGGGCCGGCAGCGCCGCCGGCAAGGCTCTTTCTGCGCTGGGACGGGGGATTCTTCGGATGCCCTTCAGCACGGCGGTGCTGGTCCTTATTGTGCTGGCACATGCTGCCACGGCCGGATTCACGGGCCGCTTGCCGCAGTCCATTGCCGGTGACTGGGGATTTCAGCAGGCTGACTTGCTTGGCGGGCAATGGTGGAACGTCATCACCACCATGTTCCTGAGTTCCAACACGGCCTCGATGCTCCTTGCCGCGGCCACGTCGGCCGTGCTGCTGGGCTTGGCCGAATCCACCGTGGGCACCCGGCGCACCGCGGCGCTTTTCCTCGCTTCCCAGCTTGCCGGCGTCGTCCTTTACGCGGCGATGGTGGGGCTGGGCAGCCGTGCGGGCCTGGAATGGCCCGCCGGCATGCTGGGGGCAACGCTGCTGGGGCCCTTTGCGGCATCGGCGGGGACCTTGATGGCAGCCAGCCAGGCGATCAGCGTACTGTGGCGCAGGCGATTGCGGGTGCTTGTCATGGCGGGGGTCCTGATGCTCACCGTGTACGTGGGCCATGCGCAGCACGTTTTCATCCTGGTGGCCGCGCTGGCGGGCTTGATCCTGGGACGGCTGCTGGTTCCAGCGGTGGGCCAGGGTGTGGTGCGCCGTTCAACCAGCCGCGAAGTGCGGACAAACCTGGCCCTGGTGGTGGCCGTCTTTGCCATCGGGCCCGTGGCCGCGGCAGCGGCCCATGTGCCGGTGGGGCCGCTGGCGGTATTGCGCGGCTGGATCACCAGCCAAGACATCAGCGGGGTGCAGGCCGGCTGCGTGAACGCGATGGCCGGCTGCCATGGCTCGCTTCACGATTTTGCCCTGCTGAATTCCGGCGGCCATGTACTGGCGTTGATGCCCATGGTGCTGTTGCTGGTGTGCGCCGAAGGGCTGCGGCGCGGCAATCGCCTGGCCTTGTGGGTTGCCGTGTACCTGCACCTTGTCATTGGGGTGGTCTCGGCCGTTTACTTCCAGGTCTTTGCCGGCTTTGGCGTGCCGCTGCGCCTGGGCCGCAGGGCGTTGAGCATCAATGAGTCCGTGTGGGAGCTGTTGCCGGTGGTGCTGGTGCCCTTGGTGATTGCAGCACTTTTAGTGATGCTCAGGCGGCATTTTTCCATTGACCCGGATCCGGCCCTGCGCCGGCGTTCACTGGTGGTGCTGCCGGTGCTTCTGCTGGCCTTTGTGGGTCTCTACGCCGTGGCGTGGTTTGCCGAAGGCAATATGCGAAGCAGCCAGGGGATGGCGGGGTTGTTGGCGAGCATTCCCCGGATGGTGCTCCCGTACCCGTTCCCGTGGAGCTATGTGGCCGCCGTCTATCCGCACGGCTTCTTTTCCGCCCTGCTGTTCAGCCTGGGCGGTTCCGTGTTGTGGCTGCTCAGCGCCTTCAGCATCCTGGCCGTTTTCCTGAGCAGGCGCACCCAGACGGGTCCCGCCGATGCACACAAGGCCGAACAGTTGGTGCGCAGGGGCGGGGATTCCCTGTCATGGATGACCTTGTGGGCCAACAACGAGTACTGGTTCAACGCCGCAGGTACGGTGGCCGTGGCGTACCAGGCACACAGCGGGGTTGCCGTCACTGTGGGCGGGCCGGTGGGCAGCGCCCGGGATTATGTGCCGGCCATGGACGAATTCCTTGACTTCTGTGCCCGGGAGTCGCTGACCCCGTGCTTTTATTCCGTGACGGCGGCCGTGGCCGATCCCTTGCTGGAGCGCGGGTTTAGGAGCATTGTTGTTGCCCAGGAGACACTCTTGGATGTGCGGGGCATGAATTTCAAGGGCAAGGACTGGCAAAATGTGCGCACTGCCCTGAACAAGGCAGCCAAGTTGGGGGTCCGCCCGCTGTGGTGCAGTTACAGCCAGCTGACGTCGGGCCAGCGCACAGCCGTCCAAGAGATTTCCGAGGACTGGGTGTCCTCCCAGGCCCTGCCGGAGCTTGGCTTCACCCTGGGCGGGCTGGAGGAATTGAAGGATCCGAACGTCCAACTGTGCCTGGCCGTTGACGAGTCGGGACACATTCACGCAGTGACAAGCTGGCTGCCGGTCTTTTCCAAGGGTGAGGTGGTGAGCTGGACCCTTGACTTCATGCGGCGCAACCCGGTGGCCTTCAATGGCGTCATGGAGTACCTCATTGCCCAGGCGGTGTACTATTTTGCCGAAACAGTTGAGTGCATCTCCCTCTCAGGTTCCCCTTTGGCCACCAGCGGGGAGCAGGACAGCAGCCTGGGCCGCATCCTGGCGCTGCTGGCACGCACACTGGAACCCGTCTACGGCTTTGCCTCCCTGGCCAACTTCAAGCAACGGTTCCAGCCTCGCCACAGGCCGTTGTATTTGATGTACCAGGATCCACTGTCCCTGCCCGCCATGGGGCGGGCGGTGGGGGAGTCCTACATGCCCAACGTGTCCGTGCGAACACTGGCCAAAGTACTGCGCAAGTCCTAAAGCTCCTAACGCTTCCAACGTTTCCAACGCTTCCAAGGAAACAGCCCCCGGCGATGACGCCGGGGGCTGTTGTTTGTGCCAGGAGACCCGGCGCACGCAGGGACTAAAGCGTTGTGACGCCCGTGGCCTGCGGGCCCTTGGTGCCCTGGCCGATCTCAAATTCGACGCGGGCGTTTTCGTCCAGGGTTTTGAAGCCGCCGCTTTGGATTTCCGAGTAGTGGACAAACACATCCGCCTCGGCGTTATCCGGGGTGATGAAGCCGAAGCCCTTTTCAGCGTTGAACCACTTGACGGTACCCTGTGCCATACTTTTCTCCTTGTGATGTCAGCGCAAATGTACTGCGCTGTGTATTGCCTAGCTGTTGGCATCCTGCCTAACTAGACGCCGAACTCAGCATGGCATGAGTCACATGCCAGGTCAATGAAGCACACAAAAGAGACGCAAATATTAACGGGTTCAATCACGGCCGGGTACGCATGGCCCGCAGCAGGGCCAAGCCGGCGTCAATTAGTTCAACCACTGCCCGGCGCGCATGACCCGCTGCAGGGCCAACCCGGCGTCCACAATCAACAAGTCCGCCCGCAAGCCCCGGCGCAGGGAGCCAACCTCATCGGTCAGGCCCAGCACGGCGGCCGGGACCACAGTGGCCGACTTGAGCGCGTCGGTGAACTTCACCCCGGCACCGGTGGTGCGGCGGAGCACATCGAGCAAGGTGGCCGTGCCGCCGGCGATGGAGCCGGTGGAATCCAGGGTGGCAACGCCGTTGGTGACAGTCACTGGGGAGGGGCCCAGCATGTACTGGCCATCGGCCAACCCCGCTGCGGCCATGGAATCGGTGACGAGCACAATGTTGGCGGCCCCCACCAACTCAAACACCGTCTTGACTGTTTCAGGGTCCAGGTGAGTGTTGTCCGCAACAAGTTCCACGGCAGCATTCCCGGCCTTGGCAACACGCAGGCACGCTGCCACCGGACCCGGGGCGCGGTGGTGCATGGGAGGCATGCCGTTGAAGAGGTGGGTCACGGTGGGGCGTCCGGATACGCCGTCGAAGCCCGTGGATTCCAGCCCCTCACGGGCCTGCTCCAGGGACTCGGCAGCCGTCACGGTGTCGCAGTCGGTGTGGCCCAGGGACGGCGTGATGCCGTGGCTGGTCATCAGGTCCACCAGCTCGGGGGCGCCGGCAAGTTCGGGGGCGTACGTCATGGTGATGATGGTGCCGCGGCCGGCCTCGATCAGGGCGGACATGACCTCAAGGTCGGGCTCCAGCAGGAATGCCGGGTTCTGTGCGCCGCAGCGGGCGTGGGACAGGAACGGGCCCTCCAGGTGAATGCCGGCCAACAGTCCTTCATCAGTCATGTCGGCGTAGATGCCAATGCCCTTGATGAGGTCTTCCGGGGAAGCCGTGACCATGCTGGCCAACAAGGTGGTGGTCCCGGACCGGTGCAGGAATTCAATGGCAGTCCGGGCCGAGGCCTCGTCACCGCTGGGGAAGTCGCCGCCGTTGCCGCCGTGGTTGTGGATGTCGATGAGGCCGGGAATGATGCGCTGGCCGGCCGGGAGGGATATGACGTTGGCGGCGACAATGGAATCCTGGCTGAAGTCGGGCTCGTCGAAATGATCGGCCCGCCCGGCATAGACAATCCTGTCGCCTTCGATGGCGAGCAATCCACCTTCAATGACACCGTGGTCGGTAACTACAGCACCGTGGATGAGGTATTTGGTGGACGCGGACGCGGTATGGGGAGCAGTCATGGAACAAGTCTAGTCAGGAAGGGCTGCCCCCTGCCTAGAACAGCCGTGACGCGCTGTCATCTACCCCGCGCATCGCGTCGTAATCAAGGGTCTTGCACTCAATGCCCCTGTCGGCGGCCAGGGTTTTTGCCTGCGGCTTGATTTGCTGGGCGGCGAAAATGCCGCGCACCGGCGCCAGCAGCGGGTCGCGGTTGAGCAGTTCCAGGTACCTGGTGAGCTGCTCAACACCGTCAATGTCCCCGCGGCGTTTGAGCTCAATGGCCACGGTGGCTCCCTTGGCGTCCCTGGCCAGAATGTCAACAGGGCCAATGGCTGTGAAGTATTCGCGGCGGATCAAGGTGAAACCATCGCCCAGCAGCCCAATTTGTTCGGCCAGGAGGCGCTGCAGATCGGCCTCAACGCCGTCCTTGATCAAGCCGGGGTCCACGCCCAGGTCGTGGCTGGAGTCGCTGATGTGCTCATAAATGTTGATGATGAGCCTGTCGTCGGTCTTGCTCGATTGCACGATCCACTGATCGATCACGCCGTTCTCAAGGTCGACGTCGTCCGGGGTGAGCGTCCGCATGGTGGCGGGCGGGCTCATCCAGTTCAACGGCTTGTAGGAGCCGCCGTCTGAATGCACCAAGACGGAACCGTCGGCCTTGACCAACAGGAGCCGAACGGCGAGGGGAAGATGGGCTTTGAGGCGTCCGACGTAGTCGACGGAGCACTTGGCAATGACTAAACGCACGCCCTCCACTGTAGCCGCTCGGCGTTGGCGGTGGGTGGCGTCAGGCCGCACGGGCGCCGTGTCCGCTTCGCGCTCGCTGCGCCCGTGCGGCACAATGGAAACATGCCCCGCTCAAACCGTCCGCGCCGTCGTTCTGCTGCTCCCAAGGGTTCGCAGGTGCAGGCAGAGCCGGATCTGGACAGGGCGAGGATGGGTGTGCCGTCCCGCGAGTCGGCCCCCGACGGGCTGTGGGCTGTGCGTTCCATCACTGCAGGCAATGCGCAGAAGGTTTACACCTGCCCCGGCTGCCACCGTGCCGTCCAACCGGGCGTTGCACATTTGGTGGTGTGGCAGGAAGACGCCATGTTCGGCGCGGAGGCCGGCCTGCGGGACCGCCGGCACTGGCACAGCAATTGCTGGCGCGGGCGCAGTTACAGGTACAGATAAGCTGGGGCACATGGTTTTTGACCCCGCAACCCCAGACTCTTCCCACGCAGCTGTTCTTGTTGACGTCCGCGCTGCCACCATTTTGCCAGCCATCCGGGAGGACATTGAGCTTAAGACGGCCGACGGCCTGACCCTGGTGGGGGAGCTGGCGTTGCCGGCCGACGGCGTGGTGAAGGCGACGCTGATCACCTTCCACCCGCTGCCCACGCACGGCGGCTTCATGGATTCGCACGTTTACAAGAAAGCCTCCAACCGGCTGCCGGCCATGGCGGGCATTGCCGTGCTGCGATTCAACACGCGGGGCACGTCCTCGCCACGGGGCACCAGCGGCGGAGCCTTCGAGGAGGGGCTGGGCGAGCGGTTGGACGTTGAGGCGGCTGTCCAGTTTGCCGTTGACCGCGGGCTGCCCAACCGTTGGCTGCTGGGTTGGTCCTTTGGCACCGAGCTGGTGCTGAAATACGGTGCGGTTGCTCCCGTGGCGGAGTCCGTTGAGGGTGCCGTGCTGCTCTCACCGCCGCTGCACAGGGCAACGGATGCCGATCTGGGCGCCTGGGCCAGCTACGGCAAACCCTTGAGCGTCCTGGTGCCGGAATTTGATGATTACCTGCAGCCCGAGGCCGCCACGGTCCGCTTCGCCTTGGTTCCACAGGCCCGGCTGGTGGCTGTTGCCGGCGCCAAGCACCTGTGGGTGGGGGAGAAGTACGCCGCACGGGCCTTGAATGAGATTGCCTCGACAGTGTTGGGCGGCCCGGTGGAGCTGCCGGCGCAATGGCACCAATCAGTGGCCTAGCTGCACTTTGTGCGGCCTCGGGGGCCGTTGCGGACATTCGCCCCCGGTCCACCGGCCTCCAAAGACCACAACGGCCCCCGCACCTTGCCGGTGCGGGGGCCGTTTGCCGTTTAAGCCGTTAGGGCACGGAGTGTTGCCGGCTAGTTCTTGTCCTGGCGGGCAATGAAGACCTCGCGCACCAGCAGCATGACGGCAGCAGCCGTCGGAATGGCTATCAAGGCGCCCAGCACGCCCAGCAGGCTGCCACCGGCGATGACGGAAATGACGGCAACCGCGCCCGGCACCGCCACCGCTTTTTGCATGATGCGCGGAGAGATGAAGTAGGCCTCGAACTGCAGGTAGGCCAGGTAGCAGATGGCGTAAACCAGTGCCGTCTGCCAGCCGCCTGTCAAGCTCACGGCAATGACCACCACGGCGGCCAGCATGCCGCCCACCAGCGGAATGAAGGCCAGCAGTGCCACCACAAACGTCAGCAGGATGCTGAACGGCACATTCAGAATGGTCATGATGATGAACGCGAAGCTGGCGTTCAGGACAGCCACGCAGACTTGGCCTATCACGTAGTTGCCCACGCCGCGGGTGATTTCCTCGCTCAAATCCTCAACACGTGCACGGCGCGAGCGCGGTGCCAGGCGGTAGCCCCACTTCTTGATCCCGGGCAGCGATGCCAGAAAGTACAGGCTCAACACCAACACAATCAAAGTGCCAAAAAGCGCATTGGCAATGCTGGTGCCAACACCCACCACGCCGCCGAAGATGCCGCCCACGGCCTGGGCGTCCTGGAAGAACTTGGCAACCTGGGCATTGACGGTGTCCAGCACGTGGTACTGGACATCGAGCTGCTTGAAGAGCTCGGAATTCAAGAAGTCGGTGATCCAGACGGGGGCCTTGGTCACCAGTTGGGTGGTCTGCTCAACGATGGTGGGAATCAACGTGGCGAAGAAGATGGCCACAAGTCCCAGCAACGCACCCAGGACCAGGACGATACCCAGCGGGCGCGGCACCTTGCGCCGCTCCAGCCAGCGGACCACGGGGTCCAGCCCCAGGGCAATGAACAGGGCGGTAACTATCCACAGCAGCAAGGACTGAGTGTTGGCAAGCATGTAGCTGAGGAACAAGGCGATGCCCACACCAACGGTGCCCATGAAGCCAAAGTAGATGGGATGGCGAAAAAGACTCGAACCGGGCGCTGCATCAACCATGGCCTGGGTGGCCACGGCCTGCTCTTCCTGGCTTTTTTCAGCCGGCAGGTCAAAGCGCACACGGGGCTGGGCGCCCGGAATCGGCTTGAGAACCTTGTTCGCCACCCACGCCCGCCATCCCGCGGGCACCGGGGCGTCCCGGCCTGTTCCGGCTGCCACGGCGGCAGCCACCGGCGCAGGGGGAAGCTTCACGTCCTGGAAATCCGTGGATTCCGCGGCACCGCCGCCACTGTGTGCGGACTGTCCCGGGGAGGAGGTTCCGGAGCCGGAATGTTCCGGCGCAGGAGGGGCGGGGCGGGGTTGTGGCGAACTGGCCGCGTCCTCCGGGACGGGGCCGGTTGCGCTTGATTCAGGGGACGAACTCACGGGTATTGCCTTCGCATCCAGGATTTTTGCGGACGATTGCCTCCGCACCACAATAGTGATTCGAGAGTACCAGCGCGGCCGGGAAGCGGCAGCATGTATCGGGGCAAAGAACGTGAGATTTGTCAAAAGGAAATGCCCTAAAGATAACGGTTCGGTTACCCTAGAAGTAACGATCACAGTAGTGTTCCGCCGATGTTAGGTAAGTTCTTGCGTTCAAAAATTGCAATTGTCCTGGCTATTTTGGGTTTGTTGGTGTTGGGTTCCGGGATTGGCCAGCGCACCATCTGGCTCCCGCCCGCCTCGCTGACAGCGACCACATCAGCTGATGTGAGCGCCGCGCCGCTGACGGTCATCAGCCCAGAGATGCTCAAGACCCGTGACGGCCAATTCTCGCTCACCATCAAAAGCGACGGCCCCATCCAGCTGGCTGTGGCGCGTGAGCGCGACATCATGGGTTGGATTGGCGACGCCGCCTATACCCAGGTGGATGGTGCCAATGACGATTTCACGGCCCTGAGCACCCAGAGCAAAACTGGTGCCGCCAGTGTGCCCAATCCGGCCGGTTCGGACATGTGGGTCAGTGAAGAAAAGGCCACCGGCGAGTTGACCTACACGTGGCAGGCCCCGGGCCATGGTGACTGGGCCCTGCTGCTCTCCTCCGACGGCAAGGCACCTGCCCCGAGCAGCATTTCCATGACAGTTGACAATCAGGCCGGAACTCCCTGGGCTGTCCCGTTGATGATTCTTGGCTCGGCCATGCTGGCAGCGGCTGCCCTGCTGTTCCTCATTGCCCCGCGCAAGCCCAAGAGCGCTGTGCCTGTCCCCGTTGGCCGGCGCGCAGCCGGCAAGGCCCCGACAGACCCTGCCACGGGTGCACTGGAAGTCGACAAACTGGTGGCAGCACGTGAGGCCGCCAAGACAGGTGCCGCGGCGGCTGGCAAGGAAGGCCCCTCCACCATCGCTGAGGCCAAGAAGGACCAACAGCCTAAGGAGCGCACAACGGCCGGCGAGGAAAAAACCGCGCCTGCCTTTGTCAGCGACGCCACCTCCGCACTGCCTGCCCTGCTGCAACCGCGCGCCGTCCAGGACGAAGAGTCCGTGCAGGACCGGGAATCTGTCAAGGACCGGGAGACCACGCCGGCTGCCAGCCTTGGCAACGACGTTGACGGCGATACCGAAAGCGATGCCGCCCGCGATGGCAAGGACAACGACTCGGAGAGCGACTCCACCAAGGATTCCGGCAGCGACGGCGATTCCGGCAATGGCGAAGCAGCATCGAACAAAGGTGACGCCGTGAAGCCAGCCACGCCGGAAGTCAACAAGGACGCCACCAAGGACGCCAAGAAGAAGGGCAGGTCCGACTTCAGCGCCAGCCAGTCCGCCGCAGTTGCAACGCCTGGGATGCTGCGGAACATCATGAACCACAAGAGTCGCTGGGGCGCGGCACTGGCCGTGGTCCTGATGGCTGGCAGTGTGGGCCCGGCCGTGGCAGCTGATCCCACCACGCCCCCGGCCAGCAGCCCGGCCTCGAGCACGGCGCCCGCAGCAGGTGCGGACGCGAACACGGCGGGCTTCCCGTCGCTTTTGGACAGCCAGGTTGAGCGCATTGCCACAGCCGTGGCCACTGTTGTTGCCTCGGGGGACAACGCCAAGAACGCCAAGGAATTGGAATCGCGGGTCACCGGGATGGCCCTGGAGGTTCGCACGGCCAACTACAAGATCCGCTCCAAGGTGGCCAAGGAAGCAGCACCGGCACCCGTCAATGCCGCTCCGCTGCTGGCCAAGGTGGTCACCACCACCGAAACCTGGCCCCGGTCGGCCATGTTTGTCACCAAGGGTGAGAACAACCCGCTGCCGCAGTTGCTGACATTGGTGCAGCAAAGCCCCCGGGAAAACTACAAGCTGATCAAGGCCACACCCCTGCTGCCGGGCCAGACCTTCCCCACGGTGGACAAGGAAGGCACCAAAGAGGTGGCCCTTGACGAGGGTGAGGGACTGAAAATGAGCCCCGCCGCCGCCATCGCAGCACTCAGCGACCGCTTGACCAAGGCTGACAGCAAGTTCAAGGATGACTTCAACGACAGCGTGTACATCACCAGTGTCCTTGCTGCCCAGAAGAAGATCGTAGCTGACGCCAAGGATGCCACGAACGTCTTCAGCCACACGGCCAACACCCAGTCAACGGTTTCCATGCGCACCGCCGACGGCGGTGCCATGGTTGTGGTGGGCTACAGGTTCGGCATCGACACCACGTCCAAGGAAGACGCAACGCTCACCCTGCCCGCCGACGCAGCGGTGTTCACGGGCGGGATAACCACCACCACGGGATTCACCTTGAGCTACGCAGAACCTGTTGTCATGTACATCCCCCCGGCAACCGGCGACGGGAAGATCACACTGCTTTCGGCAACCCGGGACCTTGTGGCCGGCAAGTTCAAATAGCCCGCTGCTGGGCAGTCATAGTTTCAACGTTCACCCGCGGCGAGATCTCAGTACCGCCGCGGGCCGGCACAGTTAGAGTGAGTTCATGAGTCAAAATACCCCCATGGCACCCAACGGGGCCCCCGGGATCAACCTGCGCGGCGCCGTCGACCTTTCAGCCTTGAAGAACCGGGCCACGACCGCCCCGTCAACGGCTTCGCCCTACGCGGTCGATGTCAACGAGCAAAGTTTCCAGGAACTGGTCCAACTCTCCTCCAAGGTGCCCGTGGTGGTGCTGCTGGGATCCGGACGCTCACAGCAGTCCGCGGTGGTGACCGGCGTGCTGGAAACGATTGTGAACGAGTACGGCGGCCAGCTTGCCCTGGGCCGGGTGGACGTTGATTCCAGCCCCCAGATTGCGCAGGCATTTGGCGTCACAGCGGTTCCCACCGTCGTGGCCCTGATCAAGGGGCAGCCGGTGCCCATGTTTGAGGGTGAATTGCCGGCGGAGCAGGTCAAGGAGTTCTTCACCGAACTTCTCAAGGTGGCTGCCAGCAACGGTGTCACAGGCAATCTGGGCGGCGCGAAGGATCCCGAGGCCCCGGCGGAGCCGCCGCTGCCGCCGCTTCACCAGGCCGCCCGCGACGCCATCGATGCCGGCGATCTGGCGCTGGCCCAGGCCAGCTATGAGAAGGCGCTGGCTGAAATGCCGTCCGACGCCGCCGCGAAGGTTGGTCTGGCCCAGGTTCACCTGATGCGCCGCACGGCTGAGCTCAATGTTGCTCACGCCGAGGAATGGCGGGCCCTCGCGGCCGGCGACCCCGACAACCTTGAGGCAGCCCTGACGGTGGCTGACCTGGATGTGACAGGCGGCCATGTGGAAGATGCGTTTGCCCGCATTGTGAAATTCATTGGCACCCACTTTGGTCCCGAGCGGGACACCGCCAGGGTGCGCCTACTGGAACTTTATGACGCCATTGGTGTTGGCGACCCCCGCGTTTCCACCTCACGCCATGCCCTGGCACGCGCATTGTTCTAGGCTGCGGACATTCAAAAAGGCTCCAGCCCGGCATCCCCGTCAGGGGAGGCACGGGCTGGAGCTTTTTTGAGCCCTCGGGGCCCGCAAGTGGCGCCAATCTCATCCTTTGGGATGCCGTGCCCGCGCCACCGGGGTTGTTAGGGTGTGCCTATGAGCAACTCTTTTGAGCAGGCAATAGAAACGGGACTGCCGCCGGCCCTCTCCCTCCGTGGCTTGACCAAGCGCTTTGGCAACAAAGTCGCCGTGGCTGGAATTGACCTTGACGTTCCTGCCGGGTCCTTCTACGGACTCGTGGGGCCCAATGGAGCCGGCAAAACCACGTCCCTGTCCATGGCAACCGGCTTGCTGCGTCCGGACGCGGGGCAGGTTTGGGTGCACGGGGTGGATGTATGGCACCAGCCCCTGGAGTCCAAACGCCTCATGGGGCTGCTGCCCGACGGTGTGCGGCTCTTTGACCGGCTCAGCGGCGAGCAGCTGGTCAGCTACGCCGGTTTGCTGCGCGGCATGGACAAGGACACAGTGACCGCCCGCGTCAAGGACCTGCTGGCTGCCCTGGACCTGAGCAAGGATGCCGGGACCCTGGTGGTGGACTATTCCGCGGGCATGACCAAAAAGATTGCCTTGGCGGCGGCATTGATCCATGCGCCGAAACTTTTGGTGCTCGATGAGCCCTTTGAATCCGTGGACCCGGTGTCCGCAGCCAACATCCGGGACATTTTGCACGACTACGTGAACTCCGGCGGGACAGTGATTGTCTCCAGCCACGTCATGGATCTGGTGCAGCGGATGTGCGACCATGTTGCCGTGATTGCCGACGGCCGTGTTTTGGCTGCAGGCACGGTCGATGAGATGCGCGGAAGCCAAAGCCTGGAAGAAAAGTTCGTGGAGCTCGTGGGCGGACGCAAGGAGAACACGGGGTTGTCATGGTTGCGCACCTCGTAGGCCTGAAGCTGACCCTGCTGCGCAATTCACTCAAGCGCAGCCCTTGGCAGCTGGTGGGACTCATCATCGGCGGCCTGTACGGACTGGGCGTTCTCGCCATGACCCTTGTTGGCTTGGCGGCCCTGGGCGCAGCGGACTCAGAACTCGTTGGCACGGTGCTCACCCTGGCCGGAGCGGCACTGGTGCTTGGCTGGCTGATCGTTCCCGTGGTTGCCGCCGGCCTGGACATGACCCTTGACCCTGCGCGTTTCACCACCTATGCCATCCCGATGAAATCACTGCTCACGGGCCTGCTGTTGGCGAGCTTTATTGGCATTCCCGGGGCCATCACCCTCATTGCCTCGCTGGGAACGGCCATTGCGTGGTGGCGTCATCCGCTGGCCGCCCTGGTGGCGCTGGTCTGCGGTGTGCTGGGTGCCGTGACGTGCATTGTGGCGTCGCGGGCCATCACGGCCGCCAGCACCAGCCTGGCCTCCTCGCGGCGTTTCAAGGATGCCAGCGGCATTGTGCTGCTGGTGCCCCTGATGTTCATGGGGCCCATCATCAGTGGTGTGAGTTCGGGTGTCAGCGACTTCGGGGAGTACCTGCCGGCGTTGGCGCAGACAGTTTCCTGGACTCCCCTCGGGGCTGTTTGGTCGGTGCCCGCTGCGGTTGCCGCGGGTTCCTATGGTGCTGCCGGGCTCAAGCTGCTCATCGCCCTGGCCACCATAGCCGCGCTGGCCTGGATTTGGCAGGCGTGCCTGGGCAGGGCCCTGGTGACCCCCGCCTTCGCCGGCGGCGGACGCAAGGCAGGGGGCAGGCTGGGATTCTTCAACTGGTTCCCGGCCACCCCCACGGGTGCCGTCGCGGCGCGCTGCCTGACCTACTGGTTCAGGGACCCGCGCTACAGTGCAGGCCTGCTCATAGCGCCGCTGCTGCCGCTGGTCTTTGTTTTTGCCGGTTCCCAGGCTGCCAGCGAAACCGGCGGCCCGCAGTCCCTGGGAATTGCGCTGGGGCTTGGTGGCGCACTGGCAGCCTATCTGGTGGTGTGGTCCATCAGCTCCGACATTTCCTACGACAACACGGCTTTTGCCCTGCATATCGCCACAGCGGTGTCGGGGACCGCTGACCGGAGCGGGCGCGCCGTGGCGGCGGCGGTGCTGGCCCTGCCGCTGGGTCTGCTGTACGCGGTGATTGGCGCGGTGTTGGCGAATGACCCGGGCCAGCTGTTGGCGTCGGTGGGCCTGGTGCTGGGTGTGGTGGGTTCAGGACTCGGTTTGGCCAGTGTCTTCTCGGCCCGTTTTACCGTGAATGTGCCCCTGCCCGGTGAGAGTCCCATGAAGACACGGCCCGGCAACGGCTTGTCCACTTTCCTGATTCAACTGTCCGGGTTCGCGGGCCTGGGTGTGTTGATCCTGCCCGAGCTCATTCTTGCCATTCTTGCCCTGACAACGGGTCAGCTGCTGTACGCCTGGCTGGCGCTGGCAGCCGGTGTCATCCTCGGAGCGGTGTTCCTGGTGGTGGGCATTCGCCAGGGAGCCACCATTTTCAATCAGCGGGCCCCCGAGTTGTTGCTTGCCGTGTCGATGGACCGTTAACGGAACCAGCGCAGTAATAGCTAAGCTTAGAGACAGTAAATTAGCTGTATTTGGGAATTGCACAGGCACTGGTGTGCCGTGAAAGGAAGCGTGTTTCATGGAGGTCATCATCCTCCCCAGCAGTAAGGAAATTGGTGCCTTGGCGGCTGACGCCATCGAGTCATTGATTCGCGAGAAGCCCAATGCCGTCCTCGGCTTGGCAACAGGTTCCTCCCCGCTGCCGATCTACAACGAGTTGGCACGCCGCCATGACGAGGATGGCCTGAACTTTGAGCAGGTCAGCGGTTTTGCCCTGGATGAGTATGTTGGCCTGCCCGTTGGCCACTACGAGTCCTACCGCGAAGTGATTCGCCGCGAATTCACAAACCGGGTGGATGTGGCAGCGGAAAACGTGCATGGCCCGGATGGCGCCGCCGCGGACATCCTGGGTGCCTGCCTGGGCTACGAGGACGCCATCAAGGCTGCCGGCGGCATTGACCTGCAGATCCTGGGCGTTGGCACCAACGGCCACATCGGTTTCAACGAGCCCGGTTCATCGCTGGCGTCGCGGACCCGGATCAAGACCCTGGCCGAACAGACACGCCAGGACAATGCGCGTTTCTTCGATCATCTGGACCAGGTGCCCCACCACGTGGTGACCCAGGGCCTGGGCACCATCATGGATGCCCGCCACCTGGTCCTGGTGGCCTCCGGCGCCGGCAAGGCAGACGCCGTCCGCAACTTCGTTGAAGGGCCCGTCTCGGCGTCCTGCCCTGCGTCCATCCTGCAATTCCACCCCCGCGCCACAGTCATCATTGATGAGGCAGCGGCATCAAAGCTGGCCGGCGCCGCAACCTACCGGCATGCCTTTGACAACAAGCCGTCCTGGCAGGGCGTCTAAAAAGCAGGGCGTCCAAAAAGCAGGGCGTCCAACTGGTTT
Source organism: Specibacter sp. (assembly GCA_039932175.1). Lineage (GTDB taxonomy): Bacteria > Actinomycetota > Actinomycetes > Actinomycetales > Micrococcaceae > Specibacter. The sequence continues at coordinate 14 of JBDTQM010000060.1, read as the reverse complement.
GACCTGCGGCGGGG
>JBDTQM010000059.1:0-20005 GCA_039932175.1 Specibacter sp. | reverse complement strand
AGGGAATGTAGCTCACGGTTCGTCCGAGGTGCAGCAGACCGGCAAACAACACGATGATCCCGGCAAGGATGCTGATGAGCACCACGGAGGCGACGCCGTGGCTGGCCACGATGGGTGCGAGCACCACCACCATGGCACCGGTGGGCCCCGATACCTGAACATTGGAGCCGCCGAACACTGCGGCGACCAATCCGGCCACGATTGCCGTGATAAGACCTGCTGCCGCACCCGCCCCGGAGCTCACGCCGAAGGCCAGGGCCAGGGGGAGTGCCACGATGCCCACTGTGACGCCGGCAAGCAGGTCCCCGCGCCAACTCCGGCCCAGCCCGCGGTAGTCCCGACGGTTTGGCAACAACGATCGGAAGGACCTCGACGGGGTGCTCACCGTGCAGGGCCAATCACGGGCAGGGTCAGGGAGGAGGTCTGGTGACGCTGCGAATCTTGCAGCAATTCCGAAAGCAATGCCCGGGCAACCTGCAACAATGCCGCTACTTGGGGGAACGCCAGACGGTAGTAGACAACGCTGGCTCGCCGTTCGGACACCACCAAGCCGTAGCGGCGCAGCACCGAGAGGTGTTGGGAGAGATGTGAGGCTTCAAGACCTGTTTCAGTGATCAAGTCTGAGACAGGTGCCTCGCGAACACCTGCGAGGATTTCCAAGACCCGGATGCGATAAGGATGGGCGAGCCCCTTGAAGAGGTTTGCCTTGATTTCGTACAGAGGCCGCTCGTCGTTGTCGAATGCCATGGTTCTCCTCCTGGCGGTTAGGGTCAAGGCTCGAAATGGTGACTTGATAAAATCATCATATCAGTAGCGGGCCCACATCACCTCCAGGGGTGGCGGGGGCTGGGCACCAGGGGCATGGGACTCCGGGCGGGAACGCGGCAGGATGGGAACAGCGGTGCCAGTGCCTGGCTCAGGGCCGTGATTGCCCGGCACCCGGAGGGGCGGGCGGAACTACACGACGACTGAGGACTCGCTCAAGGAGTGCCAGGTGCGATTGTGGTAGACCAGTGGCGGTGCCTGTTGGGCGGTGCGCCCGTTTTCACAGGGCAAATCAACCTGCAACACCTGCACAGCCACCTCGGTTGAATCACCGGCTTGCATGCGATTGACAGTCCGTCCCCGCATCCGGGCATTTGCGGAGGGCAGGAACGGTTCACCGGTGATCAGCCGCGACCAAATGGACGTGTCGGAAACACGGTCAATGCCGCTGGTGGCAGTGATGACAGCCACGCCTGCCGGGTGGTTCCCAAACGCAGACTTGAAGTCGTCGGCGGTGAGCATGTCTGCGAGGCCGTTTTGAGTTGTCGGTGGGTGTAGTGCGTGGGTGGCTGACTGCGACATGAATACTCCTTCACTGCGGCCGGATGCGGCCTGGTTTGCTGCCGCAGGTCGGTGTTTTCGGCAGGATTGATGGCGTTGATTTCATGAGTTCGACCCTTAGCGCAGAGCACTCTGCTGTGCCCCAATCCCTTTGACGGCGCTGCCCAGGCACGAGCGGCGGAAGACGCCGCCCGAGTTGACTTTTGGGCGCAGCAGGCGCTCCGGCTGGACTGGGCGGAGCCGTGGCACACCACCCACACCCTTGAACCGGCCATTGACCCGAACGCAGCTCCAAATGCTCAGTCCGCAACGCTGGAACTGCGCGTCCCCGCCATCGAGTGGTTCGCTGGAGGCGCTGGGCATTGGCAACGGTGCAGGGTAGTCATCAACCTCCCGGTCATTGTCGAAACCATCATCATCACCTTGGCGGTGCCCGCATCGGTGCCATCCACTCCCTCGTCTTCGGGGGTCTCCGCCCAGACACTGAAGCTCCGTGTGCAAGATACCGGGGCCAAGCTTCTGGTCACAACCGACGGCCAGTTCAGCCGCGGGGAAGCCGTGCCCGTGAAGGACAATGCCGATGCCGCGGTCTCAGGGGAAATTGTCATCGAGCATGTCCTGGTGGTGCGCCGCACGGGCTCGGAGGTCGAGTGGACCGAAGGGAGGGACATCTGGTGGCATGAGGCCGTCGGAAGTGCCCGCCCGGAGCACAAGGCCGAGGCGGCCGGGCTTGAAGTGGTCATGGACCGTTGCGTGAAGATTGAGCGCGCCCGTTTCCTCGGGGCGGGGGCACCTGGCCAGCTTCGACACCGGCGTCGTCTCCTCCAAGCGCCAGGTTCTGGCCTAACTACGTCTGTCTGATTCGCGGCGACCGCTCCACATAAATTGGAAGGTCCCCGAACCTGTTGGGGACCCTCCTGTTTATGGTGGCTCACACCACTGCTTGCGGACCGCTGGCGGAAATCCCTACCCACACCCTGTGCAGGTGGCTAGCATGGGGATTGAGAAGGCATCCGCTGTGCCGGCCAGATCCGGAGCTGATGCCCCGCCGGTCCTCTGCGGCCATTTATTGGGTGTTAGGGAGGAGTCCCCATTGGCCGATCCGGGCGATGCGCACAAAGCAGGGGATGAACCACCTCGGGAGATGGTTGAACGCAGTCGCTTCGGCGTGACCGGGAATCGCAAGCCTCGCGAGGACGAGGACAAACGTGCCCCGTTGACCAGCACAGAGCTGCTGGTCAACGGACCTGTGGAACTGGCCGAGCAAGCCGGACCCCGGGTCAACTGGCGGGTCCTGATCATCTCCGCCGCCGTCGTGCTGGCCTTCTCCGTCTGGGCCATGGCCATGCCCGGGCAAGCCAAGGACACCATGCATTCGGTGGTGATCTGGATCTCGACGAATCTCGGCTGGTATTACGTCCTCACCATCACCTTGGTGATCCTGTTTGTGTTGTGGGTGGCGCTCTCCAAGGAAGGCAGCGTCCGGCTCGGACCCGACCACTCGCGCCCCCAGTACAACCTGTTCACGTGGGTGGCCATGCTTTTCGCCGCGGGGGTGGGCATCGACATGCTCTTCTACTCGGTGACAGGCCCCATCACCCAGTACATTGCTCCACCTTCTGGAACACCGGAATCCGCTGAAGCTGCCCGGGACGCCGTGGTCTGGACAATGTTCCACTACGGCATCGCCGGCTGGTCCGTTTATGCACTTCTTGGCATGGCCATGGGCTATTTCGCGTATCGCTGGGGCATGCCGTTGTCCATCCGGGCTGCCCTTTATCCGCTGTTGGGAAAGCGGGTGCGCGGAGGAACAGGGGATGTCATCGATGTCTTCACGTTGGTGGGCACAGTGTTTGGTGTGGCAACCTCGATGGGCATTGGTGTGGTCCTGCTCAACGTTGGGTTTGCGTGGCTCTTCGGCCTGCAGGAAGGCCTCGCACTGCAGATTGCACTGGTGGTGGTTGCCGTCATCATGACCATCGCGGCGTGCACATCCGGGGTGGACAAGGGCATCCGCCTCATTTCCGAGCTCAACCTGTGGTCGGCCGGGGCCATGATTTTGTACATACTGATCACCGGAAACACGTCCTTTTTGCTCAACGCCATGGTTGAGAATATAGGCCGCTTCATCTTTACCTTGCCTGAACGCACCTTGGCGACCTTCGCCTATGAGCCCGGCGGTGCAAACTGGATGGCCGGATGGACACTGTTCTTTTGGGCATTCTGGTTGGCGTGGGGTCCGTTTGTGGGTCTTTTTCTGGCCCGCATCTCCCGCGGCCGGACGTTGCGCGAGTTCGTTATTGCCGCCATCACGGCCCCGGTGCTGTGTGATTTCTTTATCGTCTCAATCTTCGGCAACAGTGCGCTTCGCAAGGTCCTGGATGGGGACAAGGACTTTGCCACTCTGGCTGTCAACAGCCCGGAACACGGCTGGTATGCGCTGTTGGAGACGTTTCCCGGTGCACCTTTTCTGATTGGTCTGGCCACGCTGTCAGGCCTGCTGTTCTACCTGACAAGCGCCAATTCGGGGGCCATGGTGATGTCCAACTTCTCCTCCTCCATCCCCGATCCGGCCGTTGACGGGGCCAAGTGGCTGCGCATTTTCTGGGCGCTGCTCACAGCAGTTCTCACAGTATCCATGCTGGTGGCCGGTGGCGTGGCCACCATGGAGTACGCAACACTCATCTTCGCCCTGCCCGTGACAATAATCGCCTACCTGGTCATGGCATCGTTCTCGAAAGTGCTCAGGATGGAGCGGGCCGAACGTGAGGGCCACGTGCTGCGCAGGCGTTCAGTTGCTGCGACGGGCGGACTCGCCCCGGAAAAGACATGGCGGCAGCGGCTGGCCCATTTGCGGGCCTATCCCTCCACCAAGGCCGTGGCACAGTTCATGGAGACAGTGGTGGCTCCGGCGCTGGGGGACGTGGCCGCTGAGTTCAACCAGCTCGGTTACGACGCGACCCTCACGGCAACTCCTAACGCCGGAACTGGCATCACCGAACACCAGCTGGTGGTCAACATGGCCGCCCACAGGCACTTCCATTACCGGGTGGAAGCGGTTGAGGCGCCGGCACCAATGTTTGGCAGCCGCAGCATGCAGCGGGAGATCGATGTGTACTTCCGCCTGGAGGTCTTCACCCAGACAGGCAGTGAAGGCTATGACCTGATGGGCCTGACCCAGCAGCAGGTAATCAACGATGTCCTGGACCGGTACGAGGCCCATCTGTCCTTCCTGCAATACTCCACCGAGCATGACTACCCATCGGTTGTCACGCCCCCTGTGCCGCCGCCAACGGGCTCGCTGCCACACGTGCCGAAGGCGGACGACGGCGGGCAGCTGCCTCAGGCGTGATTCCCGCCGCCGTTGGCTGCTAAATCCAGGCGGGCGCCCTCGGTGCGTCCGTGGTGGTGCCCCGTCCTGCGGCCCAGACGGCCACTTCGGTCAGCGTTCCTGTAACGGTCACGGCGTTGGGCCGGGACGTGTCACCATGGCGGATGTCGTTTCCCTGCACTTGCACGATCAAGCCGGTGTCGGCGCCGCGGGTTTTCCAGGCGCCGCTGATGTTGGTCAGGAGCCGTTGCGGGAGGGGTGCGGGGATGTCTGAGATGGTGGCGCCGTGGTTGAGGTCGACGGCGTGGAGCCAGACTTCACGGGTGCGCATCCACACGGTTTTGCGCGCCGGCACGGTGCGGCCTTGGGCTGTTGTGACCTGGGTTTCCCAGTTCGCATCGGGCAGGTCGCGCCATTCCATGCTCAGGTGCATGGCGGCGTGGTCGGTCAGGTTCCGCAGTGCGATGGGGGACAGGGTGGCGCCGAAGTCGATTTCCGGGTTGCGTGCCGTGGGGGAGAAGTTCATGGGTGTCTGAACCCCCGTGGCTGCCCACTCAATGAGTCTGGCGATAGCGCGGGCGTTGTAGCCGATGTGGTCGGCGACGTGGCGGCGGGTCCAGCCGGGCAGCAGTGAATCGCCGTCGAGCTCGTCATCGGGGAATTCGTTGAGTTTGCGGGCGAAGAACGCGTTACCGCGCCGGGACTGCAGGAGGGCTTCCTGCAGTCCCGGATCGGTGGTCAAATCGTGACGGGCAACCATCAGGCTTCCTTGACCACTTTGTTGTTCAGCTGGCCCAAGCCCTCGATGATGGTGGAGATTTGGTGGACCAGGAATTCGGGGGTGAAGACAACATCGCAGCCGTCGCCACCCGTTACCCCAGTCACCTGCGCGGCACGGCACTTGGTTGGGCACTCGGCGTCGGACGCATTGGTACCGTGGCAGGCCCTCCAGGCGGATTCCTGCTCGCAACCGGGCTCGGCGTGAACTCAAATTTCCTGGCCTTCGCCGGCGCCGCAGCCATTGCAGCGATCCTGCTCTGGGTCATCATGGTCCGGGTCAAAGCCAGCGCCCCATCCACCACTGAGAAGACCAACACCACCCCGGCACGGGACGTTCTGGTGATAGGTGACGGCATGGCCGGTTTGGCCGATGCTCTCGCACTGCGGGAAAATGGCGCCACTGTCACACTCGTGGAAAACGCTCCGGCGTTCGGCGAAGTGGGTGCCGGGCTGCAGATGGCCTCGAACGCCTCGCGTGTTTTGAAGCGCTGGGGCTTGCTGGAAAAGGCCTTGGAAATCGGCGTGCAGCCCAAGCGCTTGGTCTTCCGCGACGCCGTCATCGGCGTGTTCGTTGAAAAGGTCGAAACCGATGGGGACAAGGCTCGCGACTTTGCCGCCAACGGTGACGTTTATGAGGCAGACGCCGTTCTGGCCGCGGATGGTTTGAAATCAACCCTGCGCAAGGTTGTTTCCGAGGATGTTCCGCTGCCGTCCTCGTATTTTGCCTACCGCGGCACGGTGCCCATCCCGGACGCCACCCCCGAAGGCTGACCTGGAAGACGTCATTGCCTACCTGGGCCCGAACTGCCACCTGGTCCGGTACCCGCTGCTCAAGGGCGAGCTGTTGAACACCGTTGGCGTTTTCAAGTCGCCGTCGTTTGAGCGTGGCGAGGAGCAGTACGGTGGCGTTGACGAGCTGGAAGAGGCCTACAAGGACTGTATTCCGGCTGTTCAGGAAGCCCTAAGAACCTGGCAACCGGCATCCGCTGGCCCATGTACCACAAGAACCCCATCGAGAATTGGGTCAGCGGACGCATGACATTGATTGGCGACGCCGCCCACCCCCTGCTCCAGTACCTGGTCAGGGTGCCTTCACGGTGTTCAACGAAGTCCGCGCCGGCCGCACGCTCCGGAACCTGCTGTTCAAGAGCCGTGGCGACGGCAAATACAAGTTCAATGACTGGCCCTACGGCCAGCAAGGTGATGGCGTGCCCTCCGTTGATGTAAAAAGCGCGAAAGCTCTGGCTCACTAAGGAGGCCAACGCTGTGCCCGTCCTCCCGCGAGTGAGGACGGGCACAGTGCTGTCTCAATGCGTCGAGGGCGCAGATCACGGGGGCAAATCGCGTACACGTCGTGTGACCTGCGCCCTCGACACACGCTGAGCCATGAGCCTAGGTCTTTGGTGGGAACGAGGGCTGCGTTATCCACAGATGTGGTCATTTAGCCCGTTTGCCCCGCCCAAACTCTGGTTTTTCGGCGGTAATGGACGCATGGGCAAACTACTTCCACTCCCATTGCAGCTATCGGGGCAACCCTTCACGCTTGATCAGGCCCGCCGTGCCGGTCTAACGGCCTCACGCGTTCAGGGACGCGACCTGTGGACACCTTCGCGAGCCATCAGACTGCCCCTGCATCTCGACTGTGAGCTGTTGGATATGTGCCGGGCCCTCACTCAAGTGACACCGAATAGTGCAATCAGCCACCTCACCGCTGCGAAACTCCATGGGCTTTTCTTGCCTGCCAAGTTCCAGCGGCCGGGTCCCGTGGATCTCGCAAAAGTTGATGGTGGATGTGGTCCACGCCGAAACCGCATCGCGGGTCACAAGCTCACTTTGGGGCCGGGTGACCTCGTTGTCATGGGCGGCGTGCCTGTCACTTCCGGGCAACGGACGCTCCTGGACATTGCTGAGCTCATTGATTTAGATAGTCTCGTGGTGATTGCTGACCAAATTGTCTGCGCCCACGACGGCAGGTGCGTTCGGTTCAAGCTGCCCATGATGGAACTGGATGCGCTGAAGACCTACATCATCCAACATACCGGTGCCAGGGGGCTGCGCAAATTACTGCGAGCCATGGAACTGGTCCGCGTGGGTGCCGATTCGGCGCCGGAAACCCAACTGCGACTGATCATTGTCAGATCGCCGCTGCCTGACTTCGAACCAAATAGAGTCTTGACGAATGCCAATGGCAAGCCGCTCGTGCAGCCGGACCTCAGCTGCGAGGAATTTCGTACCTGCATCGAGTACGAGGGCAAGCACCATTTCACTCCCGAGCAGCAGGCCAAGGATCACGACAGGGATTACCTGACCAAGTCGTTGGGGTGGAATCAGGTGCTGATTAACAAAGACGACATCCAAGCGGGCGAGCGTGTGGTTGTCACCAAAATTGCACGCATGCTGACGTTGGGTGGCTGGCCCGATCCGTTGGGCCTGGCGCAGCGATCATTGCTCGGCAGGCTCCATACGCGCAAAGACATCGGCTGAGGGCGCAGATCACAGGGGCAGGGAGCCGCGCACCTCGCTTGATCTGCGCCTTCGCTGACCATTGAAGGAGAACGCGCTAAACATGCTCGGGCTCGCCTAACAGGCCGGCAACAAGTTGCCCGTCCCGTCGGTGCCGCTACTTTTAGCGAATTCATTCATCCACAGGCACAGCTGGGTTTTCCGCTGTCCACAGATTTGCTTCGAGGGGCTACGTGGGCTTCATAATGTCAGTGGCAGCAAATAGAATATAATTATTAGAAGACCTGAGAATATACAAACAAATATTCCATATGGTCACGTTGGCTTTTCATCCCGCAGGGATCGCTTTGGTCCCACAGGATGAAGCAGGATTGTCAGGTGGGTGGACGGCATGGCGGCTCCGGACTGGTTCGGCAGCAATCCCGACCCTGTTTCGGCCGTGGCGAAGGCGGGCCCCACAAGGAACGAAGATGCATCCATCGGGCTTGCTCATGAACCCAGCGTTCCCGCGGGCGCAAGCGAGCCCCTGTCCAGTCCGTCAGCCCTGTCATCGTGCACTGGCCTGCTGGATTTGAGTGCTGCCGTGCTGGAATGTTGCGGCACGTTTTTTGACCCGGTGGTTTTGGCCCAGCTGGATGCCGCTCTGGCCCATGAGTTGGCGCAGCAGGGGCGGAGCCAGGCTGATGAAGCTGCCGGGGCGGTGGAACTGGCCGTCAGTGAGGGGCGCCAGGCAGAGGCTCTGGGCTATCTGGTTCAGCGCGCTTCCTCGGCTAAAGCTGCTGCCACCAAGGCAAGCTCGCGGGCAACCTTGGCTACCGACGTCATGACGGCCGTGGGTGGCGTTGCGACGGCCCGTGGCTTTGACCCGGACGTTGTTGACCGTGTGTCGGGTGCCGCCTTAATCGATGCGATCGCATCTTTGGAAGAAGCCAAGAACGCAATCTCAGCTGTGCAAGCACAGGCCCAGACGCTCTTCGTGGCTGTGCAGCGGCTGGAGCAGGCGCGGGTGGGAATTCCCCAAGCGAAACTGGGCGCAGGAATCGCCCAACAGGTGGGCTTGGCCCGGCACGAGTCGCCTCATCGCGGACGCCAGCTGTGTGAACTTGCCGACGTGTTGGTGCGGGAAATGCCCTGCAGCATGAACGCCTTCGCCGCAGGCCAGATAAGTGAATACCGGGCCAGTCTCATTGCCAGGGAGACTGTGTTCCTGTCCCTGGAAGACCGCCTCAAGGTGGACGAGCTAGTCTGCGGCGACCCGTCAGCTGTTGCATTGTTGGGCACTCGCGAAGTGAGTGCGGCGAGCAGGAAAGCCGCCTACGAACTTAATCCGGCAGCATTCGTCAAGCGCCACGAAAAGGCTGTTGGTGACCGCTATGTCTCCTTGCGGCCGGCCGCGGACGGAATGACCTTCTTGACGGCGTTGATCCCGCTCAAACAGGGTGTTCGCATCCTGGCCACGCTCACCAGGGTTGCAGGCAGCGCCAAATCCTCTGGAGACGAACGCGGCAAGGGCCAAATCATGGCTGATGCGCTGATGCACAGACTCATCCAGCATGCGCCCTGTGATAACGGCACCGGGGGTCTGGGAGACCATCGGGGAGCGGCTATTGCGGCTGCCAGGGCGACCACCCCCGATGGTGCCGGGCCGGGAACATGCCGCGAGGCTGCAGGGGCCGTCCACGACCCTTGGTGCACCGCCGTGGATGAACCAGATATTGCCCTTGAGCTCGTCATGACAGATCGATCCTTGTTTGGTGGTGCCAGTGATCCGGCGGTTCTGGTTGGCTACGAACCGATCCCGGCGCCTATCGCACGCATGATGATTCTGGGTGATGGTGATGGTGATAGCGAGCGAAGAGGCAGTGAATTTTCGCCCAGGGTGTGGCTTAAGCAGCTCTTCACCCATCCGGCCAGCAACACGCTGCTGGCCATGGATTCCAGATCACGGCTCTTTCCTGAAGGCATGAAGGAATTCCTGCGTTTGCAGGACCAGCGGTGCCGGACACCATATTGCGACGCACCAATCAGGGAGTATGACCACATCAAGGCCTATGCTGCCGGTGGTGCCACCGCCATCGAGAATGGCCAGGGACTCTGCTCGGCATGCAACCAGGCCAAGGAAGCCCCAGGCTGGTCCTTTGAGCCCGAAAATGGGCCTGAAAATGGCCCACCTGGCACGGAAACCAGCACTCCCACCAACCATCGCTACGTCTCCACGGCACCACCGCTGCCAGGCCCGTCGGGCAGCAAACCAGGAAGAAAGACAAACAGGCAACGATGACTGAGCGGCATTCCTTGGGCAGGCTTCTGATGCCGCGGATAGAGTCCAAGGCTGACCTGTTGTTCCATCCGGGCGGAGCAGGGCTGGCGTGCAGCGGCTGCCAATTTCTGGGGCCCAACCGGTGGTTCGACGAGGAGCAGCAGTTCGCGCAGCAGGCCCGCCAGTTGCTCGCTTCCTGTTGCCGGCAGCGTGCTCAGCAGTTCGGCATCAAAGGCAGAGATGTTCCGCAGCGCCGGGATGATGGTGTCGTGGCGATGCTTGGTGGTTCCCGGACCGGAAGTAATGAGGTCTTCCGCAAGTTCCGTGGGACACAGAGGTTCACCAGCCCGGGTCAGCAACGCCAGAATGTCAAAGTCGGCGCGGCTGAGGCCGCTGGCGAGTAAGACGTCTTTGCTTTGGCGTGCGATGAGATGGGCCAGTTGGCGCATGCGGTGGATGATGGCAGCGGGTGCACTATTAATGCCCGGCTCCACCAGCTGCCACTGCTCTTGAACCCTGTCGACGTAGTCATGCGCAATTTCCATGATTCGATCTTGTGTCGCGCCGGTTCCAGCCTGCTGATCCGCTGGTGAACTGGTCCTTCAGGTACTTGTTTCGCAGGGTCATCAGCCAAGCACCCAGCAACATCGGAATACCGTCAGGGCGAAGACCACGATGGGTAACGCCCACGCGCCCGTGGCCACGAAGAATGCGCCTCCCAGCAAGGGCCCGAGCGTGCCCAAGAGGTATCCCATCCCATGGCAAATCGAACGATGGCGGCTGAACTGGCAGGGGTCCGGGTGCGCCGATTGAACATGGTGATGGCCCGCGGGAAGACCTGCTTCAACTTTGTGCCCATCAGGGGAGTGATGAAAGCCATGAGCCACGTGTTGAAAGTGAAGACGGAGAACGCAGCCGCCGCGGCGGCGTCCAAGTTGATGCCACCGCCCTGGAGAATGGTTAGAAGCCAGACGAGTATGACGCCAGTGTTCAGTGACGACATGGCGAAAAAGGGGCCGTCCAAGCAGCAATCCGACTGGCCACCAGTTGGGCCACACCCACATTTGCGGCGGGACTGGCCAATCCCCTCCGGCAGGTACCCTTGCCTTGCCGGTTGGGGCTTGTCCAATCTTCCGGTCGTCCTGTGCGGCCAGACACTCACGCGGGCTGTCCAAGGATGAGCTGCACCAGCGTCGGGTTGCGGGCAGGCCCGGTGATACGGCACTGGACGCAAACTGGGCCATTCTGCTAGGAACTCAGGCCCTTGAGGCCGCCGGCGGCAGTCGCAACGGCATCGCGCAGAGATGTCGTTGCGACTGCCGGTCAGGGTGCCCAAGTGGCCGCTGGTGACAAGGAGGTCGCCGCGGGCGATGCCGAGGTCACTGTCGGCCAGAATCTCCGCGTAGGGCTGGGGGAGTCCTGCCCCGATGAGCACCTGCGCGTAGTCTTCCGCCGGCAGATTGGTGTAGGAAACACCTGGTCCACGCCAAGTTCGTAGACGTGGCCGTTATGCTGCAGGACAGCGGCGGCAGCCTGGGCGTAGTCCGACCGCGTGGCGGCGCTGACCTTACCGTCACTGGCGCAGCCAAGAACTGCCCCTTGCTGCAGGAATGAATCGAGCTGTTCGGTGTAGTTCTCCAGATACCAGCCGTTGCGCAAGAGCAAAACGGGACCCCGGATTCTTGCAAAAGCTCCTCCGTCGCCTGGTGCTCGGCAGCGAGAGCCATTCCTGTGGTGCCGGCGTTCGCCACGCTTATGTAGGCGATCAGTCCGACGCCGGCCTCTTTGGTTGCCGCAACGGCGTCCCGGTGCTGGGGGAGGCGTTGGCCAACTTCACTTCCGGAAATCAACAACACTTTGTGGGCCCCGGCGAACGCGGCGCGCAGGCTCGCAGGGTCGCTGTAGTCAATGGTGCGGATGTGGACGCCGCGGTCTGCGAGGTCACTGAACTTGGCCAAATCCCAGCCTCCGGCCACGATCTGTGCCGGCGGGACGTTGTGGTCCAGGAGTGCTTCGACGACGAGGCGGCCGAGCTGGCCGGTTGCCCCAGCCGGACAGTGCTGGATCATGTCACGAGCAAGTGGGGCGTGCTGATTCTTGTGGCGCTGGCTGACGGGCCGCAACGGTGGAGCGAGTTGCGCCGTCGCGCCCAGGCATCAGTGAAAAGATGTTCGCCCAAACCCTCAAAACCCTCGACGGCGACGGCTTCGTCCATCGGGAGGCCCAAACAGTCATACCGCCCAGGGTCGACTACAGCCTCACCGCACGTGGCGAGAAAGTGGCGGCGCTGTTGACCCCCTTGCTGCTCTGGGTGGGCCAGCACGCCGAGGAAATCCTCGCGGACACGCCGGATCCGGCCGCACGGCCAGACCTCCCGGTTCGGACCGAGGGGGAGCAGGATAAGCCGATGCAATCGGTTGCCATCCGCTAGTGTTGGTCTGACAGGCGTGCGCCCGCAAGACTCAAGAGCAAGGCATGCTGAGATGGCAGAGACATTTTTTCAGGTTGTTGTCCGCTACACGGCGAGGCCCGGGGAAACGGATGCGGTCCTGCGTCTGTTGGGTGAGATGTCTGCAGCAACCCGCGCGGAAGAAGCCAATCTGTCCTACGACTTCTTCCACGGCGTGGACAATCCTGCCCAGATAGTGATCCTGGAGCGGTACCGGGATGCCGCCGGCTTTGCCGCCCATCGCGAGTACGAACACTTCCAACGCATCGGCGTTTCCCAGATCATGCCCCGACTGGCGAGCCGCACCCTCCAAACCTTCGAGAACGCCACGGATTCCTAGCCCGGCTCTTACCCGACAACCAGTGGGCATGCAGGCGGACATCCATGGGCCAAGGCCAGCCGCCCGGGCAGCATCGCCATTCACCCACGTGGCCCACGGTCAGCAGCCGATTTCAGCTGCCCGGGCCAGCGCTGGGGAGCTTGGGCGCATGCTCTCCCTCCACGCACTGACGCAGGACGCCGCCTCGGTGGTCCTCCGAGCCTGCGGTCAACATCTCATTGACCGCACGACATTTATCGTCACACCCGAAATGTGTCCCGCCCTTGCGCCCCGTTGCGCCTGCTCTCGAACCATTTCCCAGGGTAACCCCTTGACTTCCACCTGTCCCCAAAGTGGTGTTGCATCGTTCTCAACACCCGGACGAACCACCACGGTTCACGCTGTAACTGGCCCGGGAGTTGTTGGCTCCGGGCAGTGCGTTCGAGTTTTGGCTCGGCATCGGGGGCGGTTGTTTCCGGATTCGATGATGGAGGATTTGTTTCCCTCCCGCCGGGGACGGCCTTCGGTGCCATCATCGGTGATTGGTTCGGTGCTGGTCCTTCAAGCGTTGGAGGGCTTCTCGGACCGGGGGCACGGCGGAGGCATTGACGTACGATCTGCGCTGGAAGGCGGCGTGCGGGTAGGGGTTGAACGAGACCGCGTGCCACAACACCACGTTGACGTATTGGCGCGAGCGCCTGGCCGCCAGTGAGTGTCCGCACCGGATTACCGAGGCCGTCTTTGAACTCATTGAATCCACCGGGGGTCCTGGCCGGCAAACGCTGCCGGGCCCTGGATTCCACCGCTCTGGATGACGCGGTGGCCCGGCAGGACACGATCATGCAGTTGATAGCGGCGATTCGCCGCTTCGGCAGCGACGTCCCCGTCGTCCCCGACGGAGCGAGCTTGCTGGCAGCTCAAGCCACCGGGTATGACTACAGCCGGGTGGGGAAGCCGGAGATCGCGTGGGATGACAGGGACGCGAAAGACGAGCTGGTTACTGCCCTGGTCACCGACGCCTTGGCCCTGCTGGGCGCACTTGCCCCGGAGGGCTTGGAAGCTAAGGCCCATGAGAGCTACGCGTTGCTGGCGCTGATCGCCGGCCAGGACGTGGAACCGGCCGATGGCTCCCAAGGCACGCATGGGCGGTGGCGGATCGCCCGGCGCGTGGCTCGGGACCGCATCATTTCCGTGGTTGACCCCGAGGCCCGGCACGCCCACAAATCCCGGGCGGCTTTACGGGACGGGTACAAGGCCCACATTGTGGGCGGGCCCGAAACGGGGCTGTTCACTAACGCCGCGATCACCAAGGCCGGCGGGGCCGGCTCCGGTGACGCCGAGGCCGGCATCACCTTGCTCGCCACGGATCCCTCCATTCCCGCCACCGCTGCTGACAGTACCGCCGATGACGACCAAGCCCCGGACAACGCGGACCGGACGGTTGCTGGCGGTGATGAGGGTGGGGATCTTCAGGTGCTCGGGGATTGTGCCTACGGTTCCGGGGACTTGCTCCAAGCCCTGGAAGACGGCGATTGACAGGCGTGCCCGGCATGGCATGACGGGAGCCGATGACTCCGGACTTGATAGTTGTAAACATCATTGCCTCCCTTCAAATGCCGCAAGTGCCCAATTCCTGCCTGTTCACGTTCGCCACGTCCACGCCGACGCCGCTTGTCAGCGCCGGGCCAATGCCAATGAAAGGTAGGCCGCGGTGCGGCCCATCCCTGCGTCGGCCACATCTTCCGGCGTGCCGGTGGCCATGATGCGTCCGCCGTCCGCTCCGCCGGAGGGGCCAAGATCGATGACCCAGTCGGCTGCAGCTACTACGTCCATGTCGTGTTCGACCACCACCACAGTGTTTCCGGCCTCCACGAGGCGGTTGAGCTGATGCACCAGCAACCTCACATCGGCGGGGTGCAGCCCTGTGGTGGGCTCATCGAGCAGATACAGGCTGTGACCCCGCGCAGGACGTTGGAGTTCGGTAGCTAATTTGATGCGTTGGGCTTCCCCTCCGGAGAGTTCCGTTGCGGGCTGGCCAAGCCGGAGGTAGCCCAAGCCAACCTCGCGCAGAGTCGCCAAGCTGCGTGCAGCGGAGGGGATGGTACCGAGCAGTTCCGCCGCCGCGTCCACGCTCAGCTCGAGGATTTGCGCGATGTTGTGCCCTTGAAATTCAACAGCCAGGGTGTCGTCGTTGAACCGGGAACCGTGGCACGTCGGGCAAGGCCCGTAGCTTCCCGGCAGAAATAACAGCTCCACAGCCACCGCACCTTCACCGAGACACGTTTCACAGCGTCCACCAGCGACATTGAAAGAGAACCGCCCGGCCGTGAAACCCCGTACCTGCGCATCTTTGGTGGCAGCGAACTCGCGCCGGACGGCATCGAACAACCCCGTGTAGGTCGCAAGATTGGACCGCGGTGTCCGGCCAATGGGCCGCTGGTCCACTTGGACAACCCTTTCCCCATGTCTAAACCCGGATGTTTGACTGGCGCCTTGGACGCCGTGCCCAGCTGCAGCGCTACTGAGCATTTCCAACAGGGTGGACTTGCCTGAACCGGACACTCCGGTGACCGCAGACAAGACTGCCCGCGGTATCTGCACAGTGATGTCCTGCAAGTTGTGCCTGGTCATTGCGGCAATGTGCATCCAGCCTTGGTGGGTCCGCCTGGGGCCTGAAGTTCCAAGCGAAGACGACGCTGGGTTGGGTCCGCCGGTGGTGCTGGGCTGTGCCTGCGCGAAATAATTCTCCGACACCAGGGGGTCCAGCGGGGACGACGGCGAGGCGTTGCCCAGCAAATAGGGGCGCGTGAGGGATTCTGGCACGTCGGCCAGGCCCTCGATGGGTCCGCTATACAGTACCTGTCCACCTTGTTCGCCGGCCCGGGGCCCGACATCCACGAGCCAGTCGGCCCTGCGGACCATGTCCATGTTGTGTTCAACAATGAAAACGGTGTTGCCCGATTTCTTCAGCTGCCCCAAGACTTCCAGCAGAGGTTCGGCGTCGGCCGGGTGCAGACCTGCGGATGGCTCATCCAAGACGTAGATGACCCCGAAGAGCCCGGAACGCAGTTGAGTGGCTATCCGCAGCCGTTGCATCTCGCCCGGGGAGAGCGTGGGGGTGCTTCGGCCAAGGCTCAGGTAGCCCAGGCCCAGATCCAAGAGGATCGTAATGCGCTCAAGCAGATCCTGAGAAATCGCTGCGGCAACAGCCTCCCTGCTGCCATCATCCCCAGCCCCGTCAGCGGCGAGGGTGCGGAGGACCGCGGCGAGATCGCTCAAGGGCAAGGCGTTCGTAATGGAGATGTTGCGGCCGTCGACCGTCACCGCCAGAGCTTCGGGTTTCAGGCCGCTGCCCTCACACTCGGGGCAGGGGCCGGACTGCATGAACGTTAGGGCGCGCTCGCGCATCGGCTCACTCTTGGAGTCGGCGAGAGTGTGAAGCACATGGCGGCGTGCACTCCAGAACTTGCCCTTGTACGGTTTTGCCACCCGGTCCCGCTGTGGCGTCACTTCCACGACGGGCTGCTCGTCGGTAAAGAGAATCCAATCGCGCTCCTTCTGCGGCAGCTTCTGCCAGGGGACGTCGACGTCGTAACCTAGGTGGGTGAGAATGTCTCGAAGGTTTTTTCCCTGCCATGCTCCCGGCCAGGCGGCAACGGCACCTTCCCTGATGGTGAGGCTGGGATCAGGGACCAGCAGCTGTTCGGTGACGGTGTGGGCCGTGCCCAGGCCGTGGCACACTGGGCAGGCCCCTGCCGCTGTGTTGGGGGAGAACGAATCTGAGTACAAGATGTCTGCGCCATCGGGGTAGGCGCCCGCCCGCGAGAACAGCATGCGCAGCGAGTTTGACAGGGTCGTGACGGTCCCCACCGAGGAACGGGTGCTCGGTGTGCCGCGCCGTTGCGCCATGGCCACCGCCGGTGGAAGTCCCGAGATGGATTCCACCCGCGGATTGTTGCCTTGCTGGATGAGGCGGCGCGCATAGGGCGCCACAGACTCAAAGTATCGGCGCTGGGCTTCCGCGAAGATGGTGCCAAACGCCAACGATGATTTTCCGCTCCCAGAGATCCCGGTGAAGGCCACAATTGCATCGCGGGGGACGTCCACATCGACGTTTTTGAGGTTGTGCTCCCGGGCACCTCGCACTTGGACGAACCCCTGGCCCTGACTTCCGAAGGCGGGATGTTGCGGGGCGGAGCCAAGAATAGTTGCCATCATTCGACACTAGGCCATGAGTTCCTCGGAACGGGAATCTCTACGCCGCTGGCTGACACGGATCCAGTTGCGCCGGGGCGTGGCGCTCTAGGTCTTTCCGGCCCTTGGCGCGCGGAACAGTGCCGGGGCCGGGATTCCGGCGGCAAGATCGGCCAGCACGCGGCCAATGGCGGGTGTGAACTTGAAACCGTGGCCCGAGAACCCTGCACCCACCACCACCGGACCAAACCTGTCAAGGATGAAGTCGCCGGAATCGGTGGATGTGTAGGTGCAGCTGACGGGAACAAAGGAATCCGCATCCAATCCGGGAAACCAGTCCCGGACGTAGCGGCGAAGAGCATCCATCTGCTGTGGCTCGGCAGTGAAGTCACGGGTATCGGGGTCCACCACCGGTCCCACGCCGTGCCAGCCTATCTTGACACCCTCACCGGGTGTGAGCATGCCGTATGTCGGGCTGAGCCAGTAGTTGTCATCGGCAACGCGGGGATCCGGGCTGTGGTTGAAGCTGGGCCAGTTCACCATGTGCCCGATCGGCTGGAAGTGTGCCGGCTGTTCCTGTGTAACAACCAGCCGCGGCAGGTCAACTGTCCCGGCGAGCAGTTTGCGGGTCCATGCTCCTGCCGTGACGATGACGCGCTGGGCGTGGTATTCGGCGTCGTCGGTGGCGATGTGGACCAGGTTCTCCCCGCGGACAGCAACGTTCCGAACTGCCGTGTCATGGCGAAACTGCGCACCGCGGGCTTGTGCCGCCGTCCGCAGCGCGATCAGGGCGACGGCTGCCCGAACCCGCCCCGCATCCGGCACGTGGAGCACACTGCCGCGGAATCGCATTCCCGCCCACCGTTCCATGGCGTCAAGCGGGGCGATAAAGGTGCTTTTCAGGCCGAATGCCGCTTGGGCCCGTTGGGTCTGCTGCAGCGATTCGAGCGGTCCGTGGTTGACCAGGCCCACCAGATCCAACAGCTGCATTCCGGTTTCTTCTGCCAGTCCGTCCCACAACTTTCGGGCTTCGCTGACCAGACTCAGGTATTCGCCCTGCTGGTAGGCAGTGTTGAAGTTGCGGGTGGCCCCGTGGGACGCACCCAGGCTGTGGCCTGCCGGATGCTGTTCCAACAACACCACTGACTTGCCGTTGCGAGCCACACTCAACGCGGCGGCGCTGCCCATGGCGCCGCCACCAACGACTACAACATCAACTTTCACGACCATGAAACAGGCTGTCCTCTCAAGGGGAGCTGCGCCGCCGGACTACTTGGCGGACTTGGTGGACTTGGTGGACTGGGTCGGCTTGGTGGGCTTGGCCGGGCCTTCCATGAGACCGGCCAGCCCGGACTCAGGGGCACGGTCCGGCGCAGCCGGTCCTTCGGCGACGACGTCGAGGGCCACCGTTTCCGTAACCTCTGCGTCCTCGTGCACGATTTCCGTTACAGGAACGTCCGTTCCGTTGGTCTCCAGTACTGAGCTGCGGTGACGGCGGGCCTCAGCCAGCTTGAAAAGCCGTGCTGCCGCAACATCGTCGCCTTCCTTTTCCAGCAGGGAACCGGCGGCCATCAGGGCCTCGGCGGCCACAGCGTTCTCGCGGTAGTCCAAATATGCTCTGGCAGTCGGATCAGCAATGATTTCATTGATCTGGGCGCTGACACGGCTGGCGTCGGCCAAGGAGTAGCCGTGACCGAGCTTGTAGACCTGGTGATACAGGAAGCCATAGTTTTCTTCCCGGAAGTCCATGGACTGGTCCAGGCGGGCTTTCAAGACGGACTGCTCGGCGGGTGAGAGATCGTCCACTTCCAGAGCGAGCCGATGGGCAAACTCGCGCAGGTAGGCGGCACTGGCCAGCGGCATGCCATCCTGCGAGAGGTGGGCTTCAGCCGATGGCCGGTGCCCCTGCTCGGCAGAGGAGAATAGGGCAAGGAATTTTTGGATCAAGGTGTTCAAGGGGGTCCTTCGTTGGTCAAGGCTACTGTTCAATCTTCCCAGCTTCGAGCGAACTTTCTTTCATGCCTTCCAGTGATCCTCGCCGCAGTGGACGCAGCGCAGGCGCAGCGGCCAACAATGTTCGTGTGTACTGGTGCTGCGGGTTGGTGAACACAGACTCGGTTGCGCCGGACTCAACCACGTCACCCGCGCGCATGACCAGCACTTCATCGCTCATGTGCCTGATCACCGAGAGGTCGTGGGAAATGAACAGGTAACTCAACCCCAGCTTGCGCTGCAGTTCATCCAGCAGGTCAAGGACCTGGGCCTGGATGGAGACGTCCAGGGCGGAGACCGGCTCATCGCAGATCAGCACCCGCGGGTTCGGCGCCAGGGCGCGGGCAATGGCCAGGCGTTGGCGCTGCCCACCGGAGAGCGTGGCGGGATTGCGTGCTGCCATCGCCGGCTCCAAACCCACCATCCGAAGAAGTTCGGTAATCTTCGTGGTGTGGTCGCGCGGGTTGCGTGTGGCGCCAAAACTCAGTGCATCGGCCAACAGTGCGCCGGTGGAAAGCCGTGGGTCAAAGGACGAGAGCGGGTCCTGGTAAATGGCACCCAGGGAAGAGCGGCGGCTGCGGCGGTCGGATTCGGGCACCGAGCTCCAAGGCTCACCGAAGAGCTCCACGGTTCCGGCGTTCGGAGGCAACAGTCCCAGGGCCATGCGGGCGGTGGTGGTTTTCCCGGATCCGGATTCGCCCACCACACCCAGGGTGCGGCCGGGCAACAGTTCGAAGCCGACGTTGCGGACGGCCTTGAAATCGGCGGACTTGGCCACGGGGAAGGTCTTGGTGAGCCCACGGGCGGTGAGCACCGGCTGCACTGCCGCGCCCGGTCCACCATGTGTCGCCACGGTTGTGGCTGGCTGGCTCAATGACGTTGCTCGGGATT
>JBDTQM010000058.1:0-20032 GCA_039932175.1 Specibacter sp. | reverse complement strand
GTGTTCCCCACTGCGGTGTTCCCCATGCGGGCCCGGATACAGCAAAGCCGCGGCGGCCGGCCAAGGCATCAATTTCTGCCTTGGCCGGCCACCGCGGCCGGTGCTGCTATTTAGCCCTTGAACCGCGGGAACGCGCTGCGGCCTGCGTAGCGTGCTGCATCATCGAGTTCTTCTTCGATGCGCAGGAGCTGGTTGTACTTGGCAACGCGCTCGGAGCGGGCCGGGGCACCTGTCTTGATCTGACCGGCGTTGGTGGCAACGCAGATGTCAGCAATGGTGGTGTCTTCGGTCTCGCCGGAACGGTGCGAGGTGATGGTGGTGTAGCCGGCACGCTGGGCCATGGAGACAGCGTCCAGGGTCTCAGTCAAGGAACCGATCTGATTGACCTTCACCAGGAGCGAGTTGGCCGTCTTGGTCTCGATGCCGCGGGAGAGGCGCTCGGGGTTGGTGACGAACAAGTCATCGCCAACAATCTGCACCTTCTCGCCAATGGCGTCGGTCAGGGTCTTCCAGCCTTCCCAGTCATCTTCATCCAGGGGATCCTCGATGGAAACGAGCGGGTAGTCTGCAACGAGTTCAGCGTAGTAGGCGCTCATCTCGGCGGCAGTCAGGGACTTGCCCTCGAACTGGTAGGCACCGTCCTTGAAGAATTCGGAGGAGGCAACGTCCAGGGCCAGGCCAATGTCCGTTCCTGCTTCGTAGCCTGCACGCTTGATGGCTTCCAGGATCAAGTCAAGGGCTGCACGGTTGGAGGGAAGGTTCGGCGCGAAGCCGCCCTCGTCGCCCAAGCCGGTGGAGAGGCCCTTTTCCTGCAGAACAGCCTTGAGGTTGTGGTAGACCTCAACACCCCAGCGCAGGCCCTCGGAGAATGTGGCTGCACCCAGGGGCACAATCATGAATTCCTGGATGTCCACATCGGAGTCGGCGTGTGAGCCGCCGTTGAGGATGTTCATCAACGGAACGGGCAGTACATGCGCGTTGGGGCCGCCCAGGTAGCGGTACAGCGGCAGGCCGGCGGACTCGGCTGCGGCGGTGGCCACGGCCAGGGAGACACCCAAGATGGCGTTGGCGCCGAGCTTGCCCTTGTTCTCGGTGCCGTCCAGCTCCAACATCATGGAGTCGATCAGGCGCTGATCGGTTGCATCGATGCCCTCAAGTTCCGGGGCAATAACTTCCAAAACAGCCTCAACTGCCTGAAGAACACCCTTGCCCTGGTAACGGCTCAAGTCGCCGTCGCGGAGCTCCACTGCCTCGAAGGCGCCTGTGGATGCACCGGAAGGAACACCGGCACGGCCCATCGCGCCGTCGGTGAGGAGAACCTCAACCTCGACTGTGGGGTTTCCACGGGAATCCAAAATTTCGCGTGCATGAATGGCTTCAATAAGTGCCACGTATTGCTCCTAAAAGTCAGCTTTTTACAGTACAGGTTCGACCACGCTGTCGCCTCAATCGTAGCCGACGGCGTGACGGGGCACTCTTTGCTACGCCCTGGGCGGCATTGTGGCGGTGATTTTGCTGTGCTCCGGCGGCTCTGATGCGGGGCCTGCCGGCGCCAGGGCCCGCCCCTCCGCGGCAGCCCGTGCGCTCAAAAAACGTCGCATTGCCCCTGCGCACCGTGCGTGCCGGATGCTGCGCCAGTGTCACACTGGCGCAGCATCCGCCATCACTGCGGCGCACGCGTTGAAGTCGGCAGGGCCTCCGGCTAGTTTTCTTCCTGAAAGGCGCGCACAGCCGCGCGCAGCGCCCGTTCCGCATCCAGTCCCCGCTCCTGGGCTGCCCGGACGACGCCGAACAGCACCCTCCCGAGTTCTTCCTCAGTCCCAAGCTGCTCACCTAAGTCCCAAGCCGCCGGCGGCGCGCCAAGTCCGGCCCGTGCCGCCCGTTCCAGCGATTTCTGCGCCATGGCCAGCGCCGGCAGCGACCGCGGAATCCCGGCGAACGGACCGGCGGACGCGGGCGTTCCGGCGACCAGGGATCCCTCGCTCGCAGTAAGATTTTCCGCTCGTTCCTCGCTGGAAAATCCATCCTCGCTCCGGAATTCCCGGCCCGCCGGAATAGCCGTCCCAGTCAGCACGGCGGCACGTTCCGCCGCCTTGACGCGCTCCCAGCTGGCCTCGATCTCGGCGATGCTGGCGGGGAAGCTTGGGCGCAGGGTGCCGTCGGCGTGGAAGACGTGGGGGCTGCGGCGGATCATTTTGTCGCTGAGGCCGCGGGCAACGTCGGCCAGGTCGAATTGCGCGGATTCCTGGGCCAGCCGGGCGTGAAGCACCACCTGGAGCAGGATGTCCCCGAGTTCCCCGACGATGTGCTCGCTGTGGCCGGTTTCGATGGCCTCGATGAGCTCGTACGATTCCTCCAGCAGGTATGTGGTGAGTGAATCGTGGGTCAGCGCGGCCGTCCAGGGGCAATGCTCGCGCAGGGCGGCTATGACGCCCACAAGGCGGGCCATTTCCAGTTGCGTGGAATCAGCCCGCCCGTCGGCGTCGGGAACGGGGCTAGCGGTCAATCGCTGAGTCGTCGCTGTCGAAGTCCTCGGAACCGTCGAAGCCTTCAAAGTCCTCGGAGTCCTCAAAGTCCGCCATCTCATCCATGGCGTCCTCGTAATGCTCAATGATGAAATCCGCCAGGTGTTCGCGGGCCTCGATGGGCAGGAACGTTGCATGCACGGCGTTCAGGGTCAGCTCCAGCACCGTGTCCAGCCCGTAGCCAAAGGCCTCCACGAGCAGGCCGAATTCGTTGGTCAGCGTGGTGCCGCTCATGAGCCGGTTGTCGGTGTTGACGGTGACGTTGAAGCCAAGCTGGTGCAGCAGGTCGATGGGGTGTTCGGCGATGGTGGTGCCAAAGGATGCGATGGCGCCGGTTTGCAGGTTCGACGACGGGCACAGCTCCAGCGGGATCTGGCGGTCGCGCACCCACTGGGCCAGGTCACCCAAGGTGACCGTGCCGACGTCGCGCCCGTCCTCCTCCTGCACGTCCAGGTGGATGTCCTCGGCAATGCGCACGCCGTGGCCCAGGCGCAGGGCGCGGCCGTGGACCAGCGCGTCCTGGATGCTGTCCAGGCCGGCGCCCTCACCGGCGTGGACTGTTGCGGGGAAGTTGTTCTCGGCCAAATAGGTGAAGGCCTCGGCGAAGCGTGAGGGCAGGAAACCGTCCTCGGCGCCGGCAATGTCGAAGCCCACCACGCCGTTGTCACGGTGGCGGACGGCGAGCTGGGCAATTTCGGCGCCGCGGTCGGCGTGGCGCATGGCTGTGATGATCTGGCCCACCTCGATGTAGCCGCCGGCTTCATCCACGGCGTCCATGCCTTCTTCCAGGCCCGCCTGGACAGCCTCAACGGCCTCGTCAAGGCTCAATCCCGAGCGCAGGTGCTGCTCCGGCGCCCAGCGCACTTCGCCGTACACCACCCCGTCCTCGGCAAGGTCTTCCACGAATTCCCGGGCAACGCGCATCAGGGCCGTGTGGGTCTGCATGAGCGCAACTGTGTGCTCAAAGGTTTCCAGGTAGCTCTCCAGGGAACCGGAGCCGGCCTGCTGCACAAACCAGCTGCGCAGTTCCTCAGGGTCGGTGGCCGGCAGCGCATGGCCCGCCTCAGCTGCCAATTCAATGATGGTCTCTGGGCGCAGACCGCCGTCCAGATGATCGTGCAGGGACACCTTGGGCAGCGATTTGAGGTCCACAACGGGGATGGACGGGGCTGCTTGCTCTGAAGTTGAGTTAGTCACAAACCCCACTCTAGGGATGACGCGGGCGCTGCGCTAGTTGGTGCGGGCGCTGGCGGCATCGGCCGCTGCCCGCCCCGGCGCCAGGTCGCTGCCGGCAAGACGGGGCAGCAGCGGAACAGCCGCTGCCCGCCCCGGCGCCTCCGACACGGCGCCAAGGCGCACGTCCAGGGGGTCGGCAGGGGTGTCGGCAGGGGCGTCCGGTTGGGCACCTGTCCGGGATTCGCCTGTCCGGGATTCGTCTGTGCGGGATTCTGCTGCAGGCTGAGCGCCGGCCGTCGCCTGGGCCTTGACCTGGTCCGCATGCTGGGCGGCTGCCAGGCCCGGTGCCGGGCGGGGCCGCAGCTTTCCGCGTTTTTCCAGGACATGGTGCAGATACTTCATGGCATGGTCCACCACAAAGCCAATGACAACGGCGAAGGTGATGGCGATGCCAACACCCAGCAGCGGGTTGTCATGGACCCAGCGCCCCGCAAAGGTTCCCACGGCCACCGAATAGCCCGCCCACGTCACCACTGCGATGCTGTCCAGCAGCACAAAACGGCGCCACGGGAACCAGGTGGCCCCGGCGGTGAAGTTCACGGCAATGCGGCCCACGGGAATGTAGCGGGCGGTGAAGATGAGGATGGCCCCGCGCTTTTCCAGTTCCTTGCCGGCCCAGGCAAACGCCCTGGCGCCGCGGGGGCGGCGCATCCAGTTGAAACGCGTCGTGCCCAGTTTGCGGCCCAGAAAATACGCAATGTTGTCGCCCATAATGGCGCCGGCGGAGGCACCAAGGATCAACAACCAAATATTGGGGTGGCCGGTTTTGGCCGCAATGGATGCCAGAGCAACAATGGCCGTCTCGCTGGGCAAAAAGAGGAAGAAGCCATCAATAAGACAGAACAAGCTCACCATGGGGATCACCCACCATTGGGCGGCCGAGTGTTCGATCACGTAGTTGATCTGCCCGACGATGTGCAAAAAGTCCACAGTGAACGATTCCTCTCCTGTGGTTGTTGTCTGCCCTAAGTTTGCCACGCCTGTGGCCGCTTCGGTATCCATCCGCAGGACTAGATTGGCCTGCCGTGCTCACACCATGGGACTACACGCACACTCCAACATTTACGGCCCGGCGCTCAAGCAATCCTGTCAATGATCAGCTGCACGGCCGGACGGGACCCCTCCGGCGCAATGGTCACGGCACCCTCCAGCGCTTCCCTGGCCCGCCCAAACTTCTCCGGGGTGTCCGTCAGCAGCGTCATGAGCGGTTCGCCGGCGCGCACCAGTGCGCCGGGTTTGGCATGCATGCGAATACCCGCGCCGGCCTGGACAATGTCTTCCTTGCGGGCACGTCCGGCCCCGAGCCGCCACGCGGCCACACCCACGGCCATCGCGTCCAGGCCCACCAGCACGCCATCGGCCGGCGCGTAGACAACCTCGGATTCCCGCGCCACCGGCAGGGCCGCGTCCGGGTCGCCGCCCTGGGCGGAGATCATCCGGCGCCACACGTCCATGGCCCGCCCGTCCTGCAACGCGGCCGCAGGATCGGCGCCGTGGATGCCGGCGGCTTCCAGCATCTCCTGCGCCAGCCGCACCGTCAGTTCGACGACGTCTTCCGGTCCGCCGCCGGCCAGCACCTCCACGGACTCCTGCACTTCAATGGCGTTGCCCGCCGTCAGGCCCAGCGGCGTGGACATGTCCGTCAGCAACGCCACGGTGTTCACGCCCGCATCCTTGCCCAGGGCCACCATGGTCTGTGCCAGTTCCCGGGCCATGTCCACATTTTTCATGAACGCCCCTGAGCCCACCTTCACATCAAGAACCAGGGCACCTGTGCCCTCGGCGATCTTCTTGCTCATGATGGAGGAGGCGATCAGCGGAATGGCCTCAACGGTGCCTGTGACATCCCGCAGGGCGTACAGTTTCTTGTCCGCCGGGGCCAACCCCGCACCGGCGGCACAGATCACGGCACCCACGTCCGAGAGCTGGCGCATCATCTGCTCATTGCTGAGGGTGGCACGCCAGTCGGGGATGGCCTCCAGCTTGTCCAGGGTGCCGCCGGTGTGGCCCAGTCCGCGCCCGGACAGTTGCGGCACGGCCACGCCGAAGACTGCCACCAGCGGCGCCAAGGGCAGGGTGATCTTGTCCCCCACCCCGCCGGTGGAGTGCTTATCGGTGGTGCGCATCGGGGTCCCCGCCCGGGAGCGCAGGGCGGAAAAGTCCATCCGCTCCCCCGAATTGATCATGGCGGCAGTCCACTGGGCGATCTCGGCCCGGTCCATGCCGTTGAGCAGGATGGCCATGTTCAGGGCCGCCATCTGCTCGTCGGCGATGGTGCCGCGCGTGTAGGCGTCAATGGTCCAGGCAATCTGCTCGGGGCTCAGTGTGCCCTTGTCCCGTTTGGTGCGGATGATGTCAACGGCGTCGAAGGTGGGGCCGGCGTAGGCTTCGCGGTTCATGGTGTGTCCGTCCAGTCGTCAGTGCTTGCTGTTAGTTATTGGCGCTTGCAGCCATCCGCTCCAAATCCCGGGGGCCAAAGGCGTCGGGCAGGACCTGGTCCATGGTCTTCACGCCCGAGGACGTCATGATGCGCGTCCCCGCCGTGCTGAACTCGAAAAGGAGCTGCCGGCAGCGCCCGCACGGCATGAGTATGCCGCCCTGGGCGTCCACGCAGTAGAACTCGGTGATGAGGCCGCCGCCATTCATGCGTGCGGCCCCGACCAGGGTGCATTCGGCACACAGGGTCAGCCCGTAGCTGGCGTTCTCCACGTTGCAGCCGGTGACAATGCTGCCGTCCGCAAGCCGCGCCGCGGCACCCACGGGGAACTGTGAATACGGGGCGTACGCGTGGGCCAGTGCGGCGGTGGCGGCCAGGCGCAAGGCGTCCCAGCCGCCGTCGTCCATTTCTGCGGCCACCGCGTCACTCCTTGACATAGGGTTCACCGTCGGCCGCCGGGGCCATGGCCTTGCCCACGAAGCCGGACACTGCCAGGATGGTCAGCGCGTACGGCAGCATGGCCAGGAACTGGCCGTCGATGGGGGTACCTGCCAGCGAAAGAATGCTTTGCAGGTTGCCGGCAACACCAAACAGCAGGGCGGCCAGTGCGGCCCCGATCGGGTTCCACCGGCCAAAAATCAGCGCCGCCAGGGCAATGAAGCCCAGCCCGCCGGTCATGTCCTTGCTGAAGCTGCTGACGGCCACCAGCGTGAAGTAGGCGCCACCCACCCCGGCCACGGCGCCGCCGGCCAGCACGTTCATGACACGGGTCCGGTTGACGTTGATGCCCACGGTGTCCGCTGCTTTGGGGTGTTCGCCCACGGCACGTACCCGCAGCCCCCACCGGGTGCGGAACAAACCAAACCACAGGGCCGCAACCAGGATCAGCATCAGGTAGCCAATGAGCGACTGCCGGAACAGGGTGGGGCCAATGATGGGGATCTCGGACAGCACGGGAATCGGGAGATCGGGCAGGTGCGCGGGCTGGTTGTAGATGGTCTCGCCGTTGACCTTGGTCTTCATGATCTTTTCAAACAGGAACCCTGTCAGGCCGGACACCAAAACATTCAGCACCACTCCCACAATGATCTGGTTCACCACGTACTTGATGCTGAACAAGGCCAGCATCGCCGACACCAGCACGCCCGCCACGGCGGCTGCGAACAGCCCGGCAAAGGCATTGTGGGTGATGGAGGAAACCAGCGCCGCCGTGAAGGCACCGGCCAGCAGCTGGCCCTCGATGGCAATGTTGACCACCCCGGCCCGTTCCGACAGGACACCTGACATGGAGCCAAACACGAGCGGGGTGGTGATGAGCATGGCGCCCGTGAACAGGCCCACCAGGGTGATGTTCTGTGAAGTGGTGCCCCCGATGATCCACACCATCAGACCCGCCACGAACACCGCCGTGAACGTCATGAGAACCCATTTGGAGATCTTGCCGCTGGCCCGGGTCTGGCTGTAGGCCAGGTACGCCAGCGCGAGGCAGATCACCGAGACAATGATGCCCATGACCTTGGACGGCAGCACCAGATCGGGGACCTGCCAGGCGTCGGTGTCCTGGGAAATCCTGAAAGTGGCGGTGCCGCTGGGGCCCAGCACAACGAAAACGACGACGGCGAACAGTGCCAGGATCCCGAGCAGGATCGGGACCTTCCAGCTGCGGACAGCGACGGCGTCAACCACTTTTGATGGGGCGCTCTTGGCTGTGATGCTCATGCTGTGACTCCTTCAGGGCGGACTGCCTTGATGCGGAACATGGAACGAATCAAGGGAGGGGCTGCAATGAACAGCACAATCAAGGACTGCACCACGGCAACAATGTCAATGGAAACGTCGGCATTGATGGCCATGGAAGTGCCGCCTGCCTTGAACGCACCAAACAGCAGTGCCGCAAAGAACGTGCCCCACGGTTTGGACCGCCCCAGCAGGGCCACCGTGATGGCGTCGAAGCCGATGCTGCCGGCAATGTCAGCATCGAGGACTTTCTCCGTCCCGGCCAGCTGGGTCACGCCGGCCAGTCCGGCCAGGCCACCGGAGATCAGCATGACAGTGATGTAGCCGCGGGACACCAGCATGCCTGCCGTGCGGGCTGCGCGCGGGTTGGCACCGATGGCGCGGTATTCAAAGCCCAGCGTTGACCGGTTCAGCAGCCAGGAAACGGCCACCACCGCCAGTACGGCCACAATGAGGCCGGCGTGCACCCGGTAGTTCGGACCCAGCAGCAACGGAAACATGGCTGTGTCATGCATGGGCGGGCTGATGGGGTTGCTGCTGGAGGGGTCGCGCAAGGGGTTCTTGAGCAGGTACAGGACCAAGGAGACGGCGATGTAGTTGAGCATGATCGTCACGATCACCTCGTGCGCACCGGTTTTTGCCTTCAGGAATCCGGCAATGCCGCCCCAGAGCGCACCGCCGATGGCGCCTGCCAGCACCACTGCCAACAGGTGGATGCCCGGCGGCAGTTCAATCATGAAGCCAACAACGCCTGCAAAGGTGGCACCAATGATGATTTGGCCCTTGGCGCCAATGTTAAACAGTCCAACCCGGAACGCCAGCGTCACGGCCAGGCCGGACAGGATCAGTGGTGTGGCAAACGTCAGGGTTTCAAAGATTCCCAGCCGGCCCTGCCACGTGCGGGCATTCGGGTCGTAGGTGGCACCACGCCACAAGGCCCCGTAGGCCTCCGAAATTGCGGCCCAGATGGCCCTGACTGTGGCGCCCGGATCACTGAAGAAGTACCCCAGCGCGGTTGTCACCCGGGGGTCGGTGAAGGCGATCAGAATGCCGCCAATGACCAATGCCACCAGCACTGCCAGCACGGAGATCATGGCGTTGCCGCTCATGATCTCCCGAACCAGCTGCGTGCCGTTGCTTTCCTTGGCGGGCGTTGCCTCCGGCGCCGGCTTGGGTTCTTCCGGCCTGACGCCGTGGCCTTCCGGTGCTGCGCCCGGAATTCCCTTCTCCGTCCCGCTCATGAGTGCACCCCCGTGCCGTTGGAATTGCCAGTGCCGTTGCTGTCATTTTCCTGCGAGTCCATGTGTTCCTGTGCTTCGGCTGCGGGCAGGCCCGCCATCATGAGGCCGAGCAGTGCACGGCTGGATTTTCCGGGCACAATGCCCATGAGGCGGCCGGCAAAAAGTACTGCGATCCTGTCAGCCAGTTCCAGCACCTCATCGAGTTCCGTCGACACAATCACCACGGGGGTTCCGGCGTCGCGCTCTGCCACGATGCGCTTGTGCAGGAATTCGATGGAGCCCACATCCACTCCGCGGGTGGGCTGGGAGGCTATGAACAGTTTCAAGGGGCGGGAGAGTTCCCTAGCCAGCACCACTTTTTGCTGGTTTCCGCCGGACAGCGTGTCCGCAGCATCCTGGGATGACTGCGCCCGGACGTCAAATTCGGCTACCTTGTCAACGGCGTTTTTTGCCACGACGCCCCGGTTCATGGTGCCGCGGCGTGAGTAGGGTGCGTGCTTGTAGAGGTCCAGGACCAGGTTTTCGGCAATGGAGAGTTCACCGACCAGGCCGTCGTCCTGCCGGTCCTCGGGCACAAAGCCCACGCCCGAATCAAGGACCTGGCGCACGCTCTTGCCCACCAGTTCCGTCCCGCCCAGGGTGATGGAGCCCAGGACATGCTTTTGCAGCCCCAGCACGGCTTCGGTGAGTTCGCTCTGGCCGTTGCCCTGCACGCCTGCCACGGCCAGGATCTCGCCCTGGGCGACGCTGAGGGTGACGTCATCGAGAAGTCTCTGGCCGGCGTCGTTCATGACGGTGAGGTTGGTGACCTTGAAGGTGGTCTCACCCGGACTGGCGTCGGCCTTGTTCAGGGTCAGGTTGACGGCGCGGCCCACCATCAGGGCTGCCAGCTCGGTGGTGGAGGCCGACGGCGCGGCGGAGCCCACAACCTTGCCGCGGCGGATGACAGTGATGGTGTCCGAGACGGCCTTGACCTCGCGCAGCTTGTGGGAAATGAACACGATGGACGTGCCGCCGGCCTTCAACTGGGCCATGATGTCCATGAGTTCGTCTGTTTCCTGGGGTGTGAGCACAGCTGTGGGCTCGTCCAGGATGAGAATTTTTGAGTTGCGCACCAACGCCTTGATGATTTCCACGCGCTGCTGGACGCCCACGGGCAGATCCTCCACGAGTGCGTCCGGGTCGACGTCAAAACCAAACTTGGCGGAGATCTCGCGGATCTTTTTGCGCGTGTCCTCCAGGTTCAGGACACCGCCGAATGAGGTTGATTCGGCACCCAGTGCCACGTTTTCGGCCACGGTGAACACCGGGACAAGCATGAAGTGCTGGTGCACCATCCCGATTCCGGCCGCCATGGCATCCGCCGGGCCGGAAAAACGCACCGGCACGTCGTCGATGAGGATTTCCCCGGCGGAGGGTTCATACAGGCCGTACAGGACATTCATGAGGGTGGATTTTCCGGCCCCATTTTCGCCCAGCAGGCTGTGGATCTCGCCGGATTGCACCACCAAGTCGATGTGGTCGTTCGCGACGAAGGCCCCAAATCTCTTGGTGATTCCCCGAAGTTCTAGTTTCAACGTTCTTACCCGTCTGCGGATTGTTTGATCATGACTGGTGCAGGGTCAATGTGTATACCGGCACGTCCGCGCCGGCACCTTCCGGACCAGGCCGGTGTGCCGGCGCGGACGCCACGTGTTCGGCGCAGGATGTCAGGGCCCGGCACGGGCCGTTTTCTGCCACCCTGCGCAGGCAGCTACTTCGGGCTGGCCTTGGATTCAACCTTGATGGAGCCGTCGATGATGCCCTTCTTGATGTCCTCAAGCTGGGTCTTCGTGTCGGCGCTGACCGCGGCATCCAGGTCGTGGAACGGAGCCAGTGAGACGCCGCCGTTGTCCAGGGTGCCGATGTACGGGGTCGGGTCGAACTTGCCGTCGATGTCCTCCTTGACAATGGTTTCAACGGCCTCGCCCATGGTCTTGATGACGGAGGTCAGCAGGATCGACTTGTAGGTGGGCGCGGTGAGGAAGCCATCGGAGTCGACCCAGACCAGCTTGGCGTCCTTGCCGGTCTTGTTGGCGGCCAGGACGGCGTCGCCGGCACCCTTGCCGAGCGGGCCGGCCACGGGCATGATCACATCGGCACCCTCGGAGAGCAGGTTGTTGGTGATCTTGGTGCCCTCCTGGATGATCTCGAAGGTGTTGGCGAAGGAACCCTGTTGCGTGTCCTTGTTCCAACCAAGCAGCTTGACGTCCTTGCCCTGCTTCTCGTTGAAGTACTTCACACCGTCGGCGAAGCCGTCCATGAAGATCGTGACGGTGGGGATGTTGATGCCCCCGAAGGTGCCGACCTTTCCTGTCTTGGACACGGCAGCGGCAGCATAGCCGGCCATGAACGCGGCCTGTGCGGTGTCATACACCACAGGCTTCACGTTGTCGGCCTTGATGGTGTTGTCATCGATGATGGCGTAGTGCAGATCGGGGTTGTCCTTGGCCGCAGCCGCCGTGGCCTTGGCCAGCAGGAAGCCAACGGTGACTGTGAGGTTGCAGCCGGCGCTGGCCATGGTGCTCAGGTTCGGCGCAAAGTCGGCCGTGCTGGCGGACTGGGCTTCCTTCATCTTGATGCCCAGGTCGGCCTCGGACTTCTTCATGCCCTCGTAGGAGGACTGGTTGAAGGACTGGTCGTCGAATCCGCCCGAGTCCGAGACGATGCAACCCAGGAAGTCGGCTGCGGCAGCGTTTGCGGTGCCGGCGCCGCCGGGAGGGGGCGGGGCTTCCCCACAGCCGGTGAGCATCAACGCAACGGCGCTTACTGCAACGGTGCCAACAACGGCTCCGCGCTTGACAGTTTTCAGAAGCAGGTTTTTCAAGGTTCCTCCATGGTGTGTAAGGCCGCTGGCAGGGAATGGTGCCACATGCCGCCGCGGGCCTGCCCCTTTTGTTCGGCCCCTTGCTGGTGCCGGACCGGGGCCAACCCGCGTGGATTGGCGCACCCCTGCGTCGCGGTGCTATGGAACACACTAGTGTCCTTTTGCTACTCGCGGGTAGTGCAGGAGGGGCACCCGAACGCCATCGTTGGGGAACCGTTACACAAGGGCTTCCAGAGAGAGCACATGAGCACTTTTTTCGGTCCACGTCAAGCGCTTCAACCCACTGTTTACGCTACACTTCGGAACCCTCGAAGCAGCCCTGGCGGCTATTGCTCAAAGGGGGCCCGCAGGGTGCGCAGGGCTGCGGCGCACAGCACGCGGATCCCCACCGAGAGGGCCCGCTCATCCACTATGTAGTCCCCGCGGTGAAGATCGAATTCCTCGCCGCCGGGCACATGGGTCCCCAACCGCATCAGGGAACCGGGAATGCCCTGCAGGAACCAGGCAAAATCCTCCCCGCCCATGGACTGCGGTGCCAACACCACGGAGTCCTCGCCCAATTCGGCGCGGGCGGCCGCCTCAATGACTGCCGTTTCATGTTCGGAGTTGACCACCGGCGGCACACCGCGGGTGTGCTCCAAGTGCACGTCAACACCAAACGGGGCGGCAACCTGCTGAACAACGTCGTCAAGCAGCTCACCGGCCGAATGCCAGGCTTCACGGTCAAGGCAACGCATGGTTCCGCTCATGACGCCGTGGCCGGGGATGGCATTCGGTGCCGATCCGGCATTGATCTGGCCCCACACCACTGACACGCCGCTGCGCACATCCACGCGGCGCGACAGCACGGCAGGGACGCTGATGGCAATTTGCGCCAGCGCAAAGACCAGGTCCTCCGTCAGGTGCGGGCGGGAGGTGTGCCCGCCGCGGCCGGACAGTTCAATCTTGATGGTGTCGGAGGCGCTCGTAATGGGGCCGATGCGGGTCCCGATCTTGCCCACCTCCACGCGGGGGTCGCAGTGCAGCGCCAGAATTCTCGGCACCCCCTCCAGTGCACCCTGGTCGATGCAGGACAGGGCGCCGCCGGGCATGGTCTCCTCGGCCGGCTGGAAAATGATCCGCACCCGCCCGCCCAGCGGGGTGTCGGCATGCATTTTTGCCAGGACCAGGGCGATGCCCAGCATGGAGGCTGTGTGGAAGTCGTGCCCGCAGCCGTGGGTCACCCCGTGGTTGCGTGAGGCAAACGGCAGCCCCGTCTCCTCCACGATGGGCAGGGCGTCAATGTCCCCGCGCAGCGCCGTCGCAATGGGCCCTTCGCCGACGTCGACAATGACTCCGGTTCCCTCCAGGCGGCGCGGGTTCAGCCCGGCTTCCACCAAGCGGTCATAGATTTTGCCCGAGGTGCGGAACTCCTGAAAGGACAGCTCGGGGTGGGCATGAAGGTCACGGCGGAACTCAATGACTTCCTCAAGAAGGGGTTCCAGCCAGGGGCCTACCAACTCAGTCGGTTCTGTTTCCAGCGAGTAATTGCGCACAGTTCAAACTCTATCCATGTCGGTGACTGGGGTTGGCATTGACTGCCCAGCATTACACAATGCCGGTGAAAACGGGGGCGCCATTTGCGTATCGACCCCGTGGCGTCTAGGCCCACCAAACGCAACCAACCCGCAGTAGTGGCTGAAAAAATGCGATTTTCGCTCGTTTTTCAGCCACTACTGCGGGTTAGTTGGGAGGGCATGGGGGCTACAGGACGTCGGTGTCGCCCTTGGCCTTGAGGCCGTCGACAGCCCTTTTCACCAGCTGCGAGTGGGCGCGCGTGGTGACCAGCAGGGCGTCGGGGGTGTCAACAACCACCACGTCCTGAATGCCGATCAGGGCGATGACCCTCTTGGTGTCGGTGACCACAATGCCGCTGCTGTCCTCGGTGAACACCCGGGCGCCCTCCCCCATGACGGTGACGGCGTCCACTTCCTTGGCGTTGTTCAAACGCGCAATGGCGGCGAAGTCGCCCACGTCGTCCCAGCTGAAATCCGCAGGTATGACTGCCACGTCCCCGGCGTCGGCCGCGGGTTCGGCAACGGCGTAGTCAATGGCAATCTTCGGCAGGGTGGGCCAGATGCGGTTCTTCACGGCCACCCGGTCCGGGGTGTCCCAGGCCATGGCGATTTCCATCAGGCCTTCATAAAGCTCGGGCTCATTGATCTTCAAGTGGTGCAGCATCAATTCCACCGGGGCCACGAACATGCCCGCGTTCCAGTTGTAGTCACCGCTGGCCAAGTACTCTTCGGCAACTGCCTCGCTGGGCTTTTCAACAAACTTCACCACAGCCCGGGCGCTCGGGGCACCTTCAACGTGCAGCGGTGCGCCGGTGCGGATGTACCCAAAGCCGGTGGATGCGTGGGTGGGCTTGATGCCAATCGTCACAATCTTGCCGGTCGCCGCCGTGTAAATGGCTTCACGCACGGCGTCCTGGAATTTCTCGACAGGGCTGATGACCTGGTCGGCGGCAAAGGAGCCCATGATGGTGGAGGGGTCGCGGATGTACAGGATGGCTGCGGCCAAACCAATGGCGGCACCTGAATCCTTGGGCTCAGGCTCCAGGACCAGGTTGTCGTCGGCAATTTCCGGGAGCTGGCTGCAGACCGCTTCCCGGTGCGCGTCCCCTGTTACCAACAGGACCCTCTCCCCGCTGAGCGGCTCCAACCGGTCATAGGTGGCGCGGATCAAGGTGCTGCCGCTGCCGGTAAGGTCATGGAGGAACTTGGGGGCGGCGGCCCGGGACAGCGGCCACAGCCTGGTGCCGACACCGCCGGCGGGAATTACTGCGTAGAACCTGCCCAACGGGTCCGTTCCGGGCAGCTCGGGCTCAACCAAATTTTGCGTATTCATCACTCCCACCATAAACGATGGCACGGCACGGTCAGGCAGTCCGCACGAAACCTCCACCCAGGGTCGTAGCGGCAGGTACGCCGTCCAGGTGCCCCGGGAAGCCCTGTCGAAGCCCCATTGGGGGCATAATGGGCCTTGTACAACATCAACGTGGGACACTCCTGTGATTTGTCGCATAGAGCAAGGAGTGCCTAAGTTGAATATGCTGTTAGCTAAGCCTAAATTTAGGCAAAGTTATGAGTGCTCACGCCGTGTGCGTTTCCCCGCGTGGAACCACGCCAGCGCAACGGTGATGCAGGGAAGGTTTATTCAGTGCCGACAAAACCAGCTGGCACTCTGTACCGCGGCCGAGAAGGCATGTGGTCCTGGGTGGGACACCGGATTACCGGTGTAGTAATTTTTATTTTCTTGTTGGTGCACGTCCTGGACACCTCCTTGGTGCGCGTGTCCCCAGAGGCGTACACAGCAGTTATTGGGGCTTATAAGAACCCCATCATGGGCTTGGGCGAAGCCGGTCTTGTTGCCGCCATCGTTTTCCACGCCTTCAACGGTCTGCGCATCATCGCGATCGACTTTTGGAAGAAGGGCCCCAAGTACCAGCGCCAGCTGCTCTGGGGCGTCCTGGCGCTGTGGGCCGTGACCATGATCCCGTTCCTGATCCGTCACCTCACCATTGTCTTCTCTAATTTCTTCGGGGGGCACTAAATGAGCACCAATGCCATCGCTTCGCCGCGCTCGGACAGCGCACAGTCACCCAAGTACAAGCGGTCAAAGAGCTCCGGATCCAGCTTTGAGATGTTCGCATGGTTGTTCATGCGCCTCTCCGGCGTCATCTTGATCGTGCTGATCTTCGGCCACTTGTTTGTCAACCTCATGGTCGGCGAAGGCATCCACGCCATCGACTTCGGCTTTGTGGCGGGCAAGTGGGCCGACCCGTTCTGGCAGGTCTGGGACCTGGCCATGCTGTGGTTGGCCATGCTGCACGGCACCAACGGCGTCCGCACCATCATCAATGACTACGCCGAACGCGCCGGCACCCGCATGACGCTCAAGACGGTGCTGTTCATCGCCTCCGCAGTCATCATTGTGCTTGGCACCTTGGTCATCTTCACCTTTGACCCGTGCCCTCCCGGCGCCGTCATTGATCTCCCGTCCTTCTGCCCGGTTCCTTAGTTCTTTTGGGGAACCTTCCGCTCCCGGCAATTTCAGGGTGCGGGCCGGCACGAAGTGAACACCAGTATTTTGCGCAGTAAATGAGAGAAAGAGCATCCAGTATGCAGGTCCACAAATACGACGTCGTAATCGTCGGGGCCGGTGGCGCAGGAATGCGTGCCGCCATTGAATCCGGCCAGCGTGCCCACACCGCTGTCCTGACAAAGCTCTACCCCACCCGCTCCCACACCGGTGCAGCACAGGGCGGCATGTGTGCAGCCCTTGCCAACGTGGAAGAGGACAACTGGGAATGGCACACCTTTGACACCGTCAAGGGTGGCGACTACCTGGTGGACCAGGACGCCGCTGAAATCATGGCCAAAGAAGCCATCGAAGCTGTCATCGACCTGGAAAAGATGGGTCTGCCGTTCAACCGCACACCCGAGGGCCGCATTGACCAGCGCCGCTTCGGTGGTCACACCCGTGACCACGGCAAGGCGCCCGTCCGCCGTGCCTGCTACGCCGCAGACCGT
The DNA here is from genome assembly GCA_039932175.1 of Specibacter sp. Lineage (GTDB taxonomy): Bacteria > Actinomycetota > Actinomycetes > Actinomycetales > Micrococcaceae > Specibacter. The sequence continues at coordinate 3,416 of JBDTQM010000058.1, read as the reverse complement.
ACAGGTCACATGATCTTGCAGACCCTGTACCAAAACTGCGTCAAGCACAACGTTGAGTTCTACAACGAGTACTACGTTTTGGATCTTCTGACTGTTGAAGAGGAAGCCACCCGCGAGGACGGCACCGTCTACCTGCAGAAGAAGACGGCCGGCGTCGTCTCCTACGACCTGGCCACGGGCGAACTGCACATCTTCCAGGCCAAGAGTGTCATCCTGGCAACAGGTGGTGCGGGCAAGGTCTTCAAGACCACCTCCAACGCACACACCCTGACCGGCGACGGCATGGGCATCGCGTTCCGCAAGGGCATCCCGCTGGAAGACATGGAGTTCTTCCAGTTCCATCCGACAGGCCTGGCCGGCTTGGGCATCCTGCTCTCCGAGGCCGCCCGCGGTGAGGGTGCAATCCTGCGCAACTCCGAGGGTGAGCGCTTCATGGAGCGTTACGCCCCCACCATCAAGGACTTGGCGCCGCGTGACATCGTGGCCCGTTCCATGGCCAACGAGGTCCGTGAAGGCCGCGGTTGCGGCCCGAACAAGGACTACGTCCTGCTGGACCTCACCCACCTGGAGCCGGCTCACATTGACGCCAAGCTCCCGGACATCACCGAGTTCGCCCGCACCTACCTGGGTGTGGAGCCGTACACGGAGCCCGTCCCTGTGTTCCCCACGGCCCACTACGCCATGGGCGGTGTTCCCACGAACGTCACCACGGAGGTCCTCCAGGACAACGACACAGTCATCCCCGGCCTGTACGCCGCCGGTGAAGTTGCCTGCGTGTCGGTCCACGGTTCCAACCGTTTGGGCACCAACTCGCTGCTGGACATCAACGTCTTCGGCAAGCGCGCCGGCATTGCTGCCGCCAAGTACGCCCTGAGCGCTGACTTTGTTGAACTGCCGGAGAACCCGGAAGCCGACACCGTTGCCCTGCTGGACCACGTCCGCCAGTCCGACGGCGGCGAGAAGGTTGCACTGATCCGCAAGGATCTGCAGGACACCATGGACGCCAACATGCAGGTGTTCCGTACTGCCGATTCCTTGAACAAGGTTCTGGCCGACATTGCCACGTTCGAAGAGCGATACTCACGCATCACCGTTCAGGACAAGGGCAAGCGTTTCAACCTTGACCTGCTTGAGGCAGTGGAACTGGGCTTCTTGCTGGAATTGGCCAAGGTCATGACGGTGGCTGCCCTGCACCGCCAGGAATCCCGTGGCGGACACTACCGCGAGGACTTCCCGGACCGCGACGATGAGAACTTCATGAAGCACTCCATGGCGTACCTGGACTCCGGCGTCACCGTGGAAAACTCGGCCGAAAGCATTGCCGGAATCCGTCTGGGCACCAAGCCCGTTGTCTTTACGCGCTACCAGCCGATGGTGAGGAAGTACTAATGAGCACCGTGGAAACTGAACTGCCGGAGCCGGCATCCAAGATTGAACTGCCTGCCCACCTCGGTGGCGGCGGGGAAATCCCCACTTTTGATGTCACCTTGAAGGTGCGCCGCTACAACCCCGAGGTCTCGGAAGAGTCCACATGGGAAGAGTTCACCATGACCATGTACGGCACCGACCGCGTGTTGGATGCCCTGCACAAGGTCAAGTGGGAGCAGGACGGCTCACTGTCGTTCCGCCGTTCCTGTGCGCACGGTGTGTGTGGTTCCGATGCCATGCGCATCAACGGTCGCAACCGCCTGGCGTGCAAGACCCTGCTGAAGGACCTGGACACGTCCAAGCCCATCACGGTTGAGCCCATCAAGGGCCTGCCCGTGGAGAAGGACCTCATCGTGGACATGGAGCCGTTCTTCCAGTCCTTCCGCGAGGTCATGCCGTTCCTGGTGAACCGCGGCCACGAGCCCGCCAAGGAGCGCCTGCAGTCCGCCGAGGACCGCGAGCGTTTTGACGACACCACCAAGTGCATCCTGTGCGCTGCGTGCACGTCATCCTGCCCCGTGTTCTGGACCGACGGGCAGTACTTCGGCCCGGCAGCCATCGTGAACGCGCACCGCTTCATCTTCGATTCACGTGATGACGCCGGCGACATGCGCCTGGAAATCCTCAACGACAAAGAGGGCGTGTGGCGTTGCCGCACCACCTTCAACTGCACCGAAGCGTGCCCCCGCGGCATTCAGATCACGCAGGCCATCGCTGAAGTCAAGCAGGCCATCCTGGGCCGCAGCATCTAGCATCCGCTCCAGGTAAAAGCGCCGCTCCCTTTTCCGGGTGCGGCGCTTTTGTGTTCCCCGGTTCTTTCTGGGGGCGCCCCATGGCCGAGTCAGACCGTGCCCGGCTCCCCCATTCGCCGAGTCAGACCGTGCCCGGCTCCCCCATTCGCCGAGTCAGACCGTGCCCGGCCGAGTCAGACGTTGCCCAACGGCTTGTTGGCGGCTCTGAGTCTGACTCGGCGATTTCGGAGTTATCCACAGATTTTTTCTGACCCGTTTTTGCCCCGTTTTGTGCCGCACTCTTGAACTATGACCTCGCAAAGCCCCTCCCCCGCGTACGACGCCGTCCCACACCCGGGATTCCCGGCCAGGCTCAGTGCCGTGCCCCAGCCACCCGGCGTCCCCGGGCCCAGATCAGCCCGGCCAAGTTTGGACCCGGGACAGGGCGCCAGTTTTCACCGTGTCCCGGCGGAGGCAGCTCTGGACCGTTTTCGCTCGGCCTTCCCCGCCAGACGGATAGTGTGGCGGACAGCCCAGCTGCGGGAAGCCGGTTTCAGTGACCGGGCGATCAGGGCCCTGGTCGGGGGCGGTGAGATTCTCCGGCTGCGCCAGGGCTGCTACGTCCGCGCCGCGTATTGGAACCGGCAATCGGACACCCGCCGGGAACGGCTCAAGGTGGTGCTGCACAACTATGCCACCTTGAACAGCTCGGCGTCCGGCTATGTCTACAGCCATGTGTCAGCGGCGCGGCTGCACGGGCTTTTCCTGTGGCAGGCGGACACCCTGATCCACATCACCCAGCCCGGCAAGCCCTCGAGCGGCGGCCACGGCAGGGACAGCGTCATTCATGTGCGGCCTCTTCCCGAACTGGACATAGTGACGATCGACGGGCTGCAGGTGACGTCACTGGAACGGACCGTCATCGACTGCTGCCTTACCATGCACTACAAACAGGCACTGATTGTGGCCGACCATGCCCTGCACCTGGGCGCCAGCGCCGCCAAGCTGCGTGCCATGGCCGCAACGTTGGGCAGTCACCGCGGCATACGCACCCTGCGCAAGGTCCTGATGTTCGCCGACAAACGCTCGGAATCACCGGGTGAGACGCTGGCCCGTGACCTCATGCGCGAACTGCTCATTGCAGCTCCCGTGCCCCAGCTGCGGATCGCCACCCGGCTCGGGACCTTCCGGGCCGATTTTGGCTGGCCGGACAGACGTCTGATCCTGGAGTTTGACGGCATGGGCAAATACTTTGAC